>CANFLL010000089.1 GCA_947447825.1 Chitinophagaceae bacterium
CAACTCTACTTTCTCTTTCTTAAACTCGGTACTAAAATGTCTCACCTCTCGAAGTTTTACCTCCATAAAAATACGTTTTCTGAAAAGTTATCAACCAACTTTGAGTCAACCTATTTCATGAGACCTCAGCTACAACTAACCACTAATAATGCGAATCAAGGGTTGAAAGTACCTTTAGGTACGACATAGCCCTCAAGTTTATGGGATAGATTACTCATCTGCGTATTTTATTAACCAATATGCCGTCCCCAAAGGGACTTTGGTATTCTTTATCAATGAATTTTCTACCAATATGTCATACCTAACGGTACTTTTTTATACTATTTCCAACCCTTGATTCGCATTAATAACTAACCACTAATTACTAATAACTAACCACTAGTAACTATTCTTGTATGCTTGCAACGTATTTTTCAATAATCCTGCAATGGTCATCAATCCAACGCCTCCTGGAACAGGGGTAATAGCAGAAGCTTTAGCAGACACTTCCCCAAAAGCGACATCTCCTTTAATGCGGAATCCTTTTTTTGCTGTTTCGTCCGTAACCCTAGTAATACCCACATCTATTATTACAGCCCCTTTTTTCACCATATCTTGTTTCACGAATCCTGGTTTACCAAGTGCTGCCACCAAAATATCTGCTTGCAAACAAATTTCATTCAGGTTGGGTGTATGCGAATGGCAAATAGTAACGGTGCAGTTACCATAAGGGAGATTGCTACTCAATAAAATACTCATTGGTCTGCCTACAATATTACTGCGACCAATAACCACTGCATGTTTACCTTTTGTTGAAATGTTGTAATGTTCCAACAGTAGCATTACTCCATAAGGGGTGGCTGGCACAAAGGATGGTAATCCTTGCACCAATTTGCCTGCATTAATTGGGTGGAAGCCATCTACATCTTTAGCTGGGTTGATGGTTTCTATCACTTTTGCCTCGCTGATATGCTTCGGCAATGGCAATTGCACCAATATGCCATCAACGGAAGCGTCGTTATTCAGTTCTATTATTTTATTTAATAGAACATCTTCAGCAATGTCAGCTTCAAAACGAATAAGTGAGGACAAAAAACCTACTTCCTCACAGTTCTTAACCTTACTTGCTACATAAGTTTCGCTAGCACCATTATTACCCACCAATATTGCAGCAAGGTGTGGAGGTCTCAAATAAGCTTTCGATAAAACAGTCGTTTCTTTTTTGATAGATTCTTTAACAGCAGCCGAGGCCACCTTCCCGTCTAATAGTATCATGCAGCGAAGATAAATTATTGAACTAAACAGATAAATAGAAATGCTCAAAAAAGCGGCCTTGTAAGGTAAGGATGAATAATTAAACTAGGTGACGAATTTACATTTCATTTAATTCAAATTAATACCACATTAAATAACAATTGTGCAATTATGAGTATCTGAAGTATATTCTTTGTAGAAATGGTCGATTAAATTGTTTGCTCCTTGAATTTTAGGGCTTTTGGCAAGCTGACTTTAATCAATTACACTTTTTTATTTATAATAATATTATCATTAAAATATAAAATTTAAGATTTCTTTGGCTTGAATGTTAAATTTTGCAGCAAAAGGGTAACATTTAATTAATATTTAATTAACGTTTAAATGAAAGTTTGTATTTTGCCTACCTAAATTATAATGAACATGAAGAAAATCCTACTATTTATGGTTATGGTTGTGGGCTTATCTGTGGCAGTACTTGCCCAAATGAAGCCCATATCAGGGAAAGTTACAGACAAAGACGGCAAGCCTGTATCAGGTGCCTCAGTAAAGGTAAAAGGGCATACTGGAGGAGTCTCTTCCGACAGTGAAGGGAAATTTGAAATTAATGCTAAACCTGGTGATGTGGTTGTTGCAACCGCAGTGGGTTTTGAATCGAGTCAAGTGAAAATTTCAACTGGTGGCACAATTGGCTTAACACTGTCGAGCAAGACTGCTGAACTGGATGAAGTAATTGTTACTGCACTAGGAATTAAAAGAAGCAAAAATGAGTTATCGTACGCTGCACAGCAAATTAGTGGTACAGCAGTTAACGGTAACAGAAGTGCAAACTTTGTAGGTAACCTTGCAGGTCAAGCATCTGGGTTATCTATTTCTCAAAACAATGGATTAGGAGCCTCTACAAACGTGGTAATTCGGGGTTCTAAATCTATAATTGGGGGTAACCAAGCACTTTTTGTAGTAGACGGTGTTCCAATTGATAATTCTAATACAAACACTACTGACCAAAAAACAAGTAGAGGTGGATATGACTATGGTAACGCTGCAAATGATATAAACCCAGATGACATTGAGTCTATTAGTGTTTTAAAAGGTGCAGCCTCTACAGCTTTGTATGGAGCTAGAGGTTCTAATGGAGTTATATTAATTGTGACCAAGAAAGGTACTAAGGGAAAAAAAGGTTTGGGGATAACAGTAAATACTGGTGTCACTGTTGGGAAAATAAATAAATCAACTTTTGCAGAATACCAAAATAAATATGGTGCTGGATACGGTTATTATTATGAAGATACTTCTGGCCACTTCTTATATCGTGACCCAAATGGTTTTGCTCCACTGGATCCAAGTACTCAGCTTAATGGTGTGCTTGTTGCCCCAATGTATGATGATGCATCTTATGGTGCAGCATTCGACCCGAAATTACAAGTCTATCAATGGGATGCTTTTGATCCAACTTCTAAAAATTATCTTAAGGCAAGGCCATGGGTTGCCGCTGCAAATGATCCGACTACTTTTTTTGAAAAAGCTGTGTCAACCAACACTAGTGTAGCTCTTGATGGTTCGAGTGCCTCTGGTTGGTACAAGTTAGGTTACACAAGAACAGTAGATGAAGGTATTTTACCAAACAGTAATATTAAAAAGAATTTATTGAATTTTGGTGCATCTTATGAAATCGCTGATAATTTAACCGCAACAGCCAATATTAGTTACTCAAATATTAATGGATTGGGTAGATATGGTACTGGTTATGATGGAGATTACACTAAAAACCCAGCTACTAATTTTAGGCAATGGTGGCAAGTTAATGTTGATATCAAAGATTTGAAAGATGCATATTTCCGTACAAAAAAGAACACAACTTGGAATTGGGAAGATCCTACAATATTAACTCCTTACTATTGGAATAATCCTTATTTCGACAGATATGAAAGCTATGAAACTGATACTAGGAATAGATATATAGGAAATGTTTCGCTTAATTATAAAATAAATAAATGGGCTTCTGTTTTGGGCAGGGTAAGTATTGATAATTATAGTGAAGTTCAAGAAGAGAGATATGCTTTAGGAAGTGTAAATGTTTCTGGATATAGAAAATATCTACGTAATTACTTGGAGTATAACTATGACATCTTACTGAATCTTGAACATCAACTATCTAGTTCATTCAATATACGTGGAACAATTGGTAGTAATATTAGAAGAACCACAACTTCTGATATGAGGGGAAATACAAATGGTGGATTAGCTGTTCCTAACTTATATTCATTGGCTAATAGCATCAATGCTATTGAATCACCAGTTGAAACTATGACTGATTTTGGTGTTGATGGCTACTTCGCAACAGGTACGCTAGGGTTTAAGCAATCTGTTTTCTTGGATGCAAGTATAAGAACAGATAAATCATCAACTTTACCTACCTCCACAAATCAATATTATTATCCTTCTGCTTCTATTAGCTGGATATTTACAAAACAACTTCATGTTGATTTTATTTCCTTCGGAAAAATAAGAACCAATTATGCTGAAGTGGGCAATGGAGCAAATTTTGCTTCTCTACTTAATTATTATGATGTAAATACTAGTTTTAATGGTACGGCTATGACGTCTGCTAAATTAACTAAAAATAATCCAAACTTGAAACCAGAAATAACTAAGTCTTCCGAATTAGGTATTGACATGAGTTTCTTGAATAGTCGTATTGGCTTTGATTTGACTTATTACTCCACTAAAACAACTGATCAAAATATAGCAGCTTCTGTTTCTCGTGCAACTGGATATAACTCTAAGTACATAAATGCAGGAACAGTTACCAACAAGGGTATCGAGCTTACTGTAAATGGAACACCGATAGCAACTCCAAGTTTTAATTGGACAGTAAATGTTAACTGGACAAAAAATACAAGTAAAGTTGAAGATTTAGGTGGATCAATACAAAACATACAGTTAGCTTCTCTAAATGGCGGCGTGAGTATAAATGCTGCCGTTGATGAAGCGTATGGTACAATTAAAGGTTCAAACTTTGTTTACCTAAATGGACAACCTATTGTAAGTAGTAATGGTCGTTATAAAATTTCTTCTACTTCTGATCAAATTATAGGAAACATAAATCCTGATTGGTATGGAAGTTTGAGAAATTCATTTAAATACAAAAATGTTGCCCTTAGTTTTTTAATTGATACAAAACAAGGTGGAGATGTGTTCTCATTGGATATGTACTATGGATTAGCAACTGGATTATATCCTGAAACGGCTGGATTGAATGACAAAGGGAATCCATTACGTAATTCTATAGCAAATGGAGGTGGTATAATTCGATCAGGTGTTGATGCAAATGGCAAACCTAATACTGTTCGTGTACAGGCTGTGAACTATGGAGCTTATGGTTACCGTTATTCTCCTGCAGCAGCTTTTGTATATGATGCTAGCTACATTAAATTGAGAGAAGTTGCCATTACATATTCAATACCTAGTAAAATATTAGCTTTAACTCATTTCCTAAAAGGAGCAGACTTTTCAATTATTGGTCGTAATCTTTGGATTGAAAAAAAGTTACCTTATGCTGATCCTGAAGACGGTATGAGTTCAGGAAACATACAAGGATACCAAGTTGGTTCTTATCCATCAACTCGTTCATTTGGTGCAAATCTTAAATTAAAGTTCTAATTTAATTTAAACTTACAAACTTTAAAAAAAATGAAAATGAAAAAAATATCAATATTAAGTATCCTGTGCTTAGTAATATTTTTAGTTTCTTGTACTAAAAATATAGAACAGTTAAATGTGGATACAAAAAACGCAACCGAGGTAACACCAGGGTCTTTATTTGCTTATGCACAAAAGAGTTTGGTTGATGAAGTTACAAGTGCCAGTGTTAATCATAATGTATTTAGGTTGTTTGTTCAACACTGGACAGAAACTACTTACAATGATGAAAGCAACTATGATTTAAATACACGGAATATACCTCAAACATTTTGGGGGGTTATTTATCGTGATGTGCTTAACAATTTGTCCATTGCTGCAACTCTAGTTCCTAAGCAGAGTGTTGCTGTTGCATCTGCGGGTGTAAAAACCAACCAATTAGCTATGATTAAAATCATGCAGGTTTATGCTAATACTGTTTTGGTGAACTCTTTTGGAAATATTCCTTACTCACAAGCAATTAATATTGGGTCAACTTCCACACCAAAATATGATGATGCTAAAACTGTTTATTATAGTTTGTTAACTAACTTGGATTCTGCAATTGATTCTCTAAATAACAATTATGGTGCCTTTGGTTCAAGTGACTTATTGTTGAATAGTGATGTAGATAGTTGGTTAATATTTGCTAATTCTTTAAAACTTAGATTAGGAATGATTCTCGCAGATTATGATCCAGCATTTTCTAAATCAATAGTTGAAGCGGCAGCTCCTAATGTTTTTCAATCAAGTACTGGAAAAGTTGCATTTTCTTATTTGTCTTCGCCTCCAAATACCAATCCTATTTGGGTTGATTTGGTACAAAGTGGACGTAATGATTTCGTAGGAGCTAACACGCTTATGGATACTTTAAGTAAAACTAACGATCCAAGATTGAGTAGCTTTTTTGACCCAATTGCCTCTGGTGCTTATGTTGGTGGTGTGTATGGCGGAGGAGCTAATACTGCTACTAAAAATTCTTTACCTTCATCTAAGGTTACTGCTGCTAATTTTGAAAGTGTACTAATTGATTTCTCTGAAACTGAATTACTACTTTCAGAAGCTGCGGCTAGGGGTTATAATGTAGTTGGTACAGCTGCTGAACACTATGTTAATGGAGTAACAGCCTCTATATTTTATTGGACTGGATCTGATGCTTCGGTTGCGTCTTACTTATCTGACCCAAGAGTAGATACATCTTCGTTTTCAACAACTTGGAAACAAAAAATTGGTTATCAAAAATGGGTCTCCTTATACAACCGTGGATTTGATGGTTGGACAGAATGGAGAAGATTTGATGTGCCAACTTTAGTTGCACCTCCTGATGCTGTAAGTGACATTCCAGTTCGTTTAACTTATCCAGCAAATGAACAAACATTAAATAGCAAAAATTATAAAGCTGCTGCTGCTGCCATTGGCGGTGACGCAGTAACAACAAAACTTTTTTGGGATATTCATTAAATAAAACAACCATTAAATAAAAAATGCTGTCTCAATTGAGACAGCATTTTTTATTTAATGGTTGTTTTATTTGAGACATTAGAAATAATCATAAGTAATAACAAAACCAAATAGCTATCCCCACTGTGCATTTATAGATACAAGTAAAAGGCTTTACTACAAGTTTTACTAGTGATATAGCTCTTTATTGATGTCATTATATAAGCATCCTTTTTTATAATTAAGTTCCTAACCGTGTATATGCTAATTCTTCTAATAATATACCAAACTTCAGCGCAGTTGTACCTTTCCAATTAATCAGAATCACTTCCGAACGTAGGGTACGATAGTCTTTTTTGTGGTAAGGATAAAATACGGTTTGTGCCTATGTTATTTTGAAAGGTATCATTATATGCGATTTTCATGTATACGATATTTTAAAGGATAGCATTAAAAAGTCTTTTTATGCCTTCCTTTTTTTAAATGGTAGCATTATTGTTAATACTTATGCCACCATTTTTTTAAATGATAGCATAAAAACCTTTTCTTGTGCCTATCTTTTTTTGAAGTATGCCATAAGTAAGTCTCTTTATGCTACCCTTTGTTTTAAACACATGGTAAGATTACTTTTATTGATAGTAGCAATGTTTTTATGCCACTGTTCAGTATATAAACCTACCATCCTCAAATTAGTAAGCCAAACAACTTGATTGACTTATGTAATCAAACATTTCCTCATTTCCTCACATTCTTTTTCTAATTGTATTAACGTTCTTTTGTACAAGTAAAGAAATTAATTCTAATTGTTAACTAGATTATGTCAAGTATTGTTGCTGCTACTAGTGAGTAGTAGGTTTTAGGAAATTAGTTGTATTGAAATATTTACCCCTTCCATAATAAAATAAATAGGAAAATTTAAGTGTATACCTATATCTTATAGAAGCCATATAGGCAGATTATACTGAGAATAAATTGATTTGCTAAAATTTCAAAAAAAAAAATATGGAGTTTCAAAATAAATGTTAGTGTTATTTGGTTATTTAAATATGGGATTTCAAAAACTAAACAATACCGACAGATCAGTCCTTCGGGAATATCAACTTAATGCTTGATGACAAACTTGTTTATATACGAGTTACTGTCATCCTTATGCTTGATATGGCTAAGCCTGTCGAAGAGATTGAGTTTGTTTTGGGGATTGATTCGAGTACCATTTACCGTTACTCCAAGTCCTATCAGGAAAAGGGATTGGATGAATACCTGAAAACAGGGTTTACAGGTTATTGGGGGAAAGTGAAGCATTGTTTTTTGCATAGCAATTTCTTGTTAGTATAATTCACCCTCCGCATTTATCTATCAGAAGTGATGCTTAATTCTTTCCCACAAATTACCCTCTTCCTGTCTCTTTAACCATAGTTGCCATGTTTAAATTAAAATCTTCTAATTCTACTAAATCTTCTAAAGAAATGTGCATTCTATATCTCCAATAATTTCTAGGATTAGCAGGCACATTGATGCGTTCTTCTGTTGGGTTTTCTCTTCTGATGCTTTCATCGCAGCCCAAAATGTCTTGCAACTGAAAAACACTCCACATAGCAGGCGATTGTAAGTGTTGTTCCACAATTGCCTTATTTATCCATGCTTCGCAGTGCTTAGGCGCAACACCTCCAAAATCTAATTCGTAATTAAAAAAGCGTTGAGTTATTTCTTTATCCTCTTCCCACCAACCACGAATGGTACTCATGTCATGTGTTGAAGGCGTAACCACACTTAAATAAGGTGCTTGGTGAGGATGAAAAAATGGTTTACTACTATCTTTTGGCATTCGTTGAATCTCTAAACTTAAAATACCTAATTGCTCCATCACATCTGGTACACAATCAGGCACTAAGCCAAGATCTTCTCCACAAACAAGCATATTTGTAACACGTTTTAAAGCAGGAAGTTTTTGTAGGGCTTCTTTACGCCAGAAATCATCTTGTCTTCTAAAAAAGTAATTTACATATAATTCATTCAATTGCCAACGGGTATGTTCGTCTAAGAATTTATAAGAAGAAGTGCTATTAATATTAAATCTAAAATGAAACTCCTGTCCATTGCTGCCATCCACTTCAAAAAGGATTACATTACTGATTAGGTCGAAAAGTCCCTGTTTAATTTTATAATAAAAGTCATCAACCTTCCAGGTAATAAAGTGCCTCTCAACATTTCGTTGTGTGTTCACTTCTTTTTTTAGGAAATAGTTTCCATCCTCATTTGCCATTAAAAAAGTATCTTTTACAAATTCACTATCATAACCAAAATGTTCCCAAAGCACATTATCGTTAATATAAGGCTGCGTGAATCGCTTGTAATCGTACCAAATTCCTTTTTCCCTTAGTTCATTAATGTGCAGTGTTTTTGCAGGAACAAAATGCCCCATAATTCCTTCCACTTCAGTGTAAGGAACACTCCAAATGCGGAAGAATCCGAGAATATGGTCTATTCTGAAAGCATCAAAATAGTGAGTCATTTGTTCAAAACGTTGTTTCCACCAAGCAAACCCGTCTTGTTTCATGTGTTCCCAGTTGTAAGTTGGAAAGCCCCAGTTTTGACCTTTCACGGCAAAATCATCTGGTGGTGCACCTGCCTGAAACTCCATATTAAATAAATCGGGGTGTTGCCAAACATCGGCACTATTAGGAGAAACGCCAATGGCAATATCCCCTTTAATGACAATGCCTTGTTTGTGAGCGTAATCTTTAGCTGCCTTCAATTGAAGATGAAGGTGATACTGGATAAAATAATGGATGGAAATATCATCATAACAATTACTCTTTTCATCAATCAACCTATCCACTTCCTCCTCATTATATTGATTATGAGATTTCCATGCAGCAATTTCGGCTGTTCCATAAATATCACGTAGGTAACAAAAACAAGCATAAGGTCTCAACCAATGCTTGTTGAGTTCAAAGAATTTTTTGTATCCAGTGGTTTTGAAGGTGCCTTGTTTTTCAATGACAAATAGTTGTTTGATGATTGTCCTTTTGGCGTACATCACTTCCTCATAATCTACCTCAGTAAATCCATTTAAAAGAACCTTTTCTGATTCGTATCCCACCACCAATGTCTTGCTGGCAGCAATGGAGGCTACTTGAGCCAAGTTTAAATAAATAGGATGCAACGCAAAGGCAGAAATGGCAGAATATGGATAAGAATCAACCCAAGTATTTGTAGCAATCGTGTCGTTTACGGGTAATAATTGCACTAATTTAAGGTTTGTTTTCTTGCACCAATCTACTAAAGCAGGTATATCTGTGAACTCACCCACCCCAAAACTTTGGTTACTTCGCAAACTGAAAACCGGAATAGCAACACCTGCTCCTTTCCAAGTATTTGAAGGCAATACCGCAAAGCCATCATTCAAAATAGTGAGTGATTTTTCAGAGGTATTAAAGTGTATAATCCTATTTTTACCTTCTTCAAAACAACAAAACTCCTTAGCTTCTACATCATAAACACCATACTTATATTCTAATGATTGTAGCTTTTCATTAAGAAGTAGTTTCACTTCAAAATACACTCCTTTTTCTTCTTTTGTCATCAATAAAGCATTTTCTGGAAGCCAATTTCCTACATTATCACAACTGCCCAACAAACAAAGTGTTTGTCCTTTGGTGAGCAATGGTGCTTTAGCCCTGAAAATATGAGTGTATTTGCTAGGAGATTTCGTTTTAACATTAGTATAGTTTGGCTTCAATAAAACTTGCTGAAAAGGCTCTGTATAGAACGCATTTTCAAAATATCCAGCATGATTCCATGAATCTATTATGAGAGTATGCTCACATTTTAGGGTAAATGGATTCACTGTTTTATCGGTTCCACAATCGTAGATAATCGTGCCGTCAGGGTTTTTAAGTAAATAGTTATATTTTATTTCTTGATTAATGTTCGCTGGATTATCGATAACCAACGTCACTTCCCAAAAATCCTTGTTTAAGTATGATAAATGGATGGCACTCTCCAAAACTTCATTGCCCAACAAGGGATGATTGCCGCTTAGAAAAATTGTTTGACCAAAATTTGTTGAATATCGAAGCCTAAAAGTTATTTTAATAGCAACTGGCTGTTTGGACTTACTTGGAGCTGCTTTTTTTGTAGCAACTTTAGAAGGCTTTTCATTTGAAGTTGGCTTTTCTAGCATAATTACTTCTTTGTTATCTTCAACCTTTGCTAATACTCTTTTCTTAGCAGTCTTCACTTTAATTTCCTCGGATACTTTAGCCGTAGTTGTTTTCTTAGTTGCCACGTTATTAATTTTAAGTGGGCAAATTTAACCCTAGCAGGGTACAGAAATAAAATAAAACTTACTCTACATGAATTTAATTTTCTTCATCTAATTGCAAAAATCAACACACCTCCCATTTCCATTCCTACAAAAAGGAAAGCTATCAAGTACATTTCTGGTGACTCAGGAATCGTTAATGTGAATTATAGATTGAAAACGCACAGGAATAAACATTATTTTAAGGAAATGATTTTGTTGAAAATACATCCTCGAAGTAACAAAAGTTTTAATTATGATGGTAGTCTTCAAAATCTCATGGTTTACTTTTTGAAAAAAGTCTTAGTCATTAAAATTGATAATTTGGACTTGATATTTAAAATAAATACAAGAAAAAATAGACAATATTGTCGTGAAAAAGTATTCAAATGCGTCATTTTTCAGAAACTTTTCAACAAAAGAACGTTTAACCACAACAAAGTTTTTTTTTAACCATTGCATTTTAATCAAAAACTATATTTTTGCAGCCGTAACTAAAAAAAATTACTACAATGTCAGACATCGCAACTAAAGTAAAGAAAATTATCGTAGACAAATTAGGTGTAGACGAAGCAGAGGTAACAAACGAAGCCTCTTTCACTAATGATCTAGGTGCAGATTCTTTAGATACCGTTGAATTAATCATGGAATTTGAAAAAGAATTTAATATTTCAATTCCTGATGAGCAAGCAGAAACCATCACTACAGTTGGTCAAGCGGTTACATACTTAGAAGAAAACGCTAAGTAGGTGATTCTCTCAAATGAAATATTACAATCCGCCAATTTTGAGGCTTATGCTTTCGAATCGGCGGATTTTCACTTAAAAGGGTTTAAAGCTGTATGGAATTGAAACGAGTAGTAGTAACTGGAATAGGTGCATTAACTCCTATAGGTAACAATTTAGAAGATTTTTGGGATTCGTTGATAAATGGCGTTTCAGGTGCAGACATGATTACTGCATTTGATGCATCTAAATTCAAAAGCCGATTTGCTTGCGAAATAAAAGGATTCGATCCTTTAAGTACAATGAACAGTAAGGAGGCAAGAAAACTAGATCGTTTTGCCCAAATTGCAGTTGCTGCAAGTGATATGGCTGTTGCTGATGCAAACATCAATAAAGAGAACGTGGATGTAGATAGAGTAGGAGTCATCTTTGCAAGTGGTATTGGTGGGCTAATTACCTTCCAAGAAGAAGTAACCAACTTTGCTAAGGGTGACGGTACACCAAGATTCAACCCTTTCTTCATTCCCAAAATGATATTGGATATAGCTGCAGGACAGATTTCTATGAAACATGGATTTCGTGGCCCAAACTATGCGGTTGTAAGTGCTTGTGCGAGTAGTACAAATGCTATTATCTCTGCTTTTGATACAATCAGAATTGGTAAAGCTGACATTATCCTAACTGGTGGCTCGGAAGCTGTAATCAGTGAAGCAGGTGTGGGTGGTTTCAATGCAATGAAAGCAATGAGTGAACGAAACGATGATCCGAAAACTGCAAGCAGACCTTATGATAAAGATCGTGATGGTTTTGTTATGGGCGAAGCTGCTGGTGTATTGATATTGGAAGAATATGAACACGCTATCAAACGTGGGGCAAAAATATACTGTGAAATAGCTGGTGGTGGTGCTACCGCAGATGCATATCATTTAACAGCCCCTCATCCAGAAGGATTGGGAGCAAAGAATGTAATGAATGCAGCACTTGCTGATGCTGGAATGAGGCCAGAAGATATTGATTATATCAATACTCACGGTACATCTACCCCTATTGGTGATGTTGCAGAAGCAAAAGCAATTACACAGGTTTTTGGTGAACATGCGTACAACTTAAACATAAGTAGTACGAAATCTATGACGGGGCATTGCTTAGGAGCGGCTGGTGTTGTGGAGGCTATAGCTTGTATTCAAAGCGTTATTCATGATATAGTTCCACCAACTATCAATCACTTTACTGACGACCCAGCCTTAGATCCCAAACTTAACTTCACGTTCAATAAAGCAGAAAAAAGGATTGTTAACGCAGCATTAAGCAACACTTTCGGTTTTGGTGGACATAATGCTTGCGTTATTGTAAAGAAATATATACCTTAAAATAAACGTGCAAGTAAAAGACCTTTTTTTTAGCAAAAAGAATTCAGCAGACAAAGCCTTCAAAAAAAGTATTGCCAATATTATTGGTATCAAGCCCGATAACTTACTTATCTATACAACGGCTCTTAGTCATAGGAGTGTTAAAGATTCGGCTGAAGAAAATAACGAACGGTTAGAGTATTTGGGAGATGCCATCTTAAGTGCAATTGTTGCAGATTATCTCTTTAAACGCTATCCTTATAAAGGGGAAGGTTTTCTTACTGAAATGCGCAGCAAAATGGTTAACAGGCAGCAGTTAAACGACATTGCCATAAAGATGGGGTTTAAAAAAATTGCACTCTTTAACAAACAAGACAATGCTTTAAAAAACAGCCAAATTTTTGGCAACACGTTAGAAGCCATAGTTGGGGCAGTATATCTTGACAAAGGATACAAAAAAACCCAAAGCTGGGTGTTGAAACAAATAATTATTCCACACATGTTTGTTGATGATTTAGAGTTAATTGATATTAACTTAAAAAACAAACTAATTGGTTGGGCGAGCAAGAACAATAAGGTATTAACCTTCAATTTAAATGAAGAAAAGTTAGAAGGGGGAAGAAGAGTTTTTATAATGAATACTGTTCTTGATGGTGAAATATTATCAGAAGGAAAAGGTTTTAATAAAAAAGATGCTAGTCAAGCCGCTGCCATTGCAGCTGTTGAAAAAATTGGGATCTAATTCCTATGTCCATAAATCACTTAAGAAATGGTATTACAAAGGCAGTAATTCCACCGTATCCAAGCAATTTTTTTTGAGTTTAAGCCCTCATTTAGTTACTAAGTTTTAAAGGTTTACCAAAAACAATAAAAAAATATTTGGAAACTATCTTTTATTTTCTATTATTGCACCCTAACGATTGTTATTCTAAAGTTTTAATGAATGAGTACTAGACAATTATATACACTTGAGTTTCCAGTTAGATGTTCTCCAATGATTTTGTGGGACTTTTTAAGTACACCAGCTGGTTTGCAAGAATGGTTTGCCGATAAGGTGGACGAGTGGGAAGGCGTTTTCAGCTTTTCATGGGGCGGAAATCCTCCCGACAAAGCTCAAATAGTAGATTCAGACGAAGATGTATTCATCCGTTACAGGTGGTTGCATTTTGGAAAAGAAGAGTATTTAGAATTTAGGATTATGCAAACAGAAATCTCCAATCAAACTGTCTTAATGATTAGTGACTTCGCTGAAAAAAATGAAATTAAGGATCAAACTCAATTATGGAAATATCAAGTAAAAGAACTTTTCCATCGTTTAGGAGCTTAGTTTTGTCTTTCATAAAATTTACATAAGTGTAAAAGAGAAATATCTATTTTGGGTTTTAATTTTCTTTTCTACATATCCAAACAAGTAATAGATTTAAGACAACCAAACTATAAGGCTATCACATTTGTTTGTGATAGCCTTATAGTTTTCAAACCAATTTATCTTTTGCAAGTTAAAAAAATTATTAAGTAAATTCATACAATACTAAATATTAATCGAATTATAGAAATACAAACCGAAATATTTAAATACCTATTTTAGACAATTTAGCCCAAAACTATAATGATGTTTCAGACAATTCCATTATAATTGCCCATTCTTCGTCGGTTACTGGCTGAACAGATAATCGTCCAAGCCTTACTAGAGCCATTTGAGACAATCTTGTGTCATCCTTAACCTTCGCCAAAGAAACAGGTTTAACTAACTTTTTATAAGGAGTTACATCAACCACAACCCAATTGGAATCATCAGTTGTTGGATCTTGATAAAACTCTTTTACCAGCTTTGCGATGCCCACAATTTCAAGCCCCTCATTGCTATGATACCAAAGCAAAAAATCACCTTCTCTCATGGCTTTTAAGTTATTTCTTGCCTGATAGTTTCGTACTCCATCCCAAAAAGTGCGTCCTTCTTCTTCAAATTTCTGCCAACTATATTTAAAGGGTTCAGATTTAATTAACCAGTAAGCCATAACAATAATAAATTATAAATTAATCAAAGTTTGCTAGTATATCTGCTAGATGAAGCACTTTGATGTTGCTTCCTATGTTTTTCAAACGTCCATCTATATGCATCAAGCAGCTCATATCTGTACTGATTATATATTCTGCTTGTGTTTCTTTTGCATTGGTAATCTTTTGATCTGCCATGGCAATACTTATAGACTCGAACTTTACAGCAAACGAACCTCCAAAGCCACAACAAGTCTCTACATCGTTCATTTCTTTTAACTCCAAACCTTTCACATTGTTCAAAAGCTTTCTTGGTTCTTTTTTTATGTGGCATTCTCTCAGCCCTGCACAGCTATCATGATAAGTGGCTTTGCCAATAAAACTAGCGCCGATATTTTCTATCTGTAACACATTCACTAGAAAATCTGAGAACTCAAATATGCGTTTGCCAATTTCAAGTGCCTCTTTATGATTAGAAGATGTATCAAATAGTTTGGGGTAATAGTTTTTTACAAAACCTACACAGCTAGCACTTGGAGCAACGATATATTCAGAGCCACTAAAATCTTGCATAAACTTATTGCAAACATCTTTGCTTTCTTGCCAATACCCAGCATTAAATGCAGGCTGACCACAGCAGGTTTGATTGTCATTATAGGTAACAATACAACCTACTTTCTCCAATACTTTTACCATATTGAAAGCAACCTGTGGATAAAGCTGGTCTACAAAACAAGGAATAAATAGTTGTACTTTCATCTGAAATCGATTATTTTCTTTCCTTAAAGGATTCCTTAAGTGCGATCATCTTTATAGCAGCAACTGCCGCCTCTTCTCCTTTATGCCCATGAATACCACCAACACGATCTATCGCTTGCTGCTCTGTATTTACTGTTAATACCCCAAAAATAATTGGAACATCTAATTGTAAGTTCAAAGCAGATATACCATCAGTTACAGAATGACAAACATAATCGAAATGCGGTGTATCTCCTCTTACCACAGTTGCAAAAGCTATGAAAGCATCGGATTTCCTTAATGCTTCCTTTTGATAACAATTGATTGCAAAAGGAATTTCTACAGCACCTGGAACAGTTAGCACCCGATAGTCTATATTATTCTCCTTAAAAACAGAAATTGCTCCAGCTTCAAGTTTATCAACAATAGCACTATTCCATTCTGTTTTTACAATAACTACAAAGGCATCCTTTATGATAGGGATGCCTTTATATAATTCATTATTTCCTGTTGAAGCCATATTATAAATCAGGTTTTTCTACACTTAAACGACTGATATACTTGTCAATCTGAGTTCCCTTCTCAGTCTTAGGATACTTCTCTTTAACCTCTTTGTAAAAAGAAAGAGCCTTATCAGCCTTACCAATCGATTCGCTCAATAAGCCAGCTCTAAACAAATATTCTGCGGATATACTTTCATCTTTTTCAAAAGTACTAGCAGCTTTTTGATAATAATCAACAGCATCTTCTTTCTTACCAGATTCTGCTAAGGCATCTGCTAACGAACCGTAGGCTACCATTTGCACTTGCTTTGCATCGGTTTTAAAGTCTTTTAAATAATCAATAGCTTTATCAAATTGACCTAACTTTAAATAACTTACACCTGCATAGTATTTAGCAAGATTGGCTGATTTTGTTCCGCTATATTCATTAATGATATACAATACCCCTTTCGCGGACTCATCTCCATCTAAAACTTTCTTAGAACTATCTTGTGAAAAGAATTGTTGAGCTTTGTAGATTAACTCAGCAGCTTTTTCTTCTTTTGGTTTAACTACAAATTCTTTATAGGCATAAAAACCTCCTACTACAACTATTACTGCAATAATCCCAACTAGAATCTGCCTTCCAAATTTTTGAAAGAAGGACTGAACCTTTAAGGAATAATCTTCGTTGTTTTCATCTATCGTTGGCAATTCAACCTGTGTGTCACTCATTTTTTATATTGTTTTCTGAGAAGCTTATTTTTTGTAATTAGAGTCAAAAATATTAATCGACTATGAACGGATAATTTTGATCAATGTAAACATCCTTTAAAAGTTCACTATCATCTGGCCAAGGACTTTCTTCTGCAAATTTCACGCTTTCATCTACAATTACTGCAATTTTATTGTCAATTGCATCTAAATCAGCTTGTGAAGCAAATCCATTTTCAAGAATAGTTTTTTGAACTCGAGTGATTGGGTCTTGTTCTTTATACTCATCAACTTCATCCTTACTACGATATTTTTGAGGATCACTGATTGAGTGTCCTTTATATCTGTAAGTTTTCATTTCTAACAATGTAGGACCATCGCCTTCTCTTGCACGTTTTACTGCACGTGCAACACCTTCATGAACAAGTTCTGGAACCATCCCATCTATTTTGTCAGCAGGCATCTCGTAAGCATCAGCTAGTTTGTATATATCAATCACATTACTAGTTCTTTCAACAGAAGTGCCCATTGCATATTGATTATTTTCACAGATGAAAATAACTGGTAATTTCCAGAGCATTGCCATATTGAAACTTTCGTGCAGCATACCTTGCCTTGAAGCCCCATCTCCAAAAAAACAAAGTACAACATTTTCAGTACCCTTATATTTTTCAGCAAAAGCCAAGCCTGCACCTGTACCAATTTGAGCTCCTACAATTCCATGACCACCGAAAAACTTATTTTCTTTACTAAAGAAATGCATACTACCACCTTTTCCTTTAGAGGAACCAGTGGCTTTGCCATATAATTCAGCCATTGCAGCATTGGCTGTAATACCTTTTGCAAGACCTAAACCATGATCACGATAAGCTGTAATGTAAGGATCATCTTGTGTAGTAGCAGTCATACAACCGGCAGCAATTGCTTCCTGACCAATATACGCATGGAAAAAACCACGTATTTTACCAGCCATTTTGTACATTTCTTCTGCTTTCAATTCAAACTGGCGTATGAGCTGCATTAACTCGTACCAATACAGGTATGTTTCTTTAGAAAATTTATTTTGCATCTACTTAAAAATTAGAGCGACAAATATAGGAGTTAAACATTAAAATTTATTCGACATCGAAGTTTTGATAAATAAGTTATCCGGTTTACCTGAAAAAATATAAAATAATTCAATAATTATTCCCAGCAATAAAAGTAATCTTTGCAACTTAAAATTTCAAATTTCGAACACGAAGGAAATTAATAGTGTAAATTCACAAATTGTTATCCCAAGAAAACTTCTAGAGCCCTCAAATAGAAAATCTAAAACTGAAATAGTCATAAAATATTCAATCCATCGCAAACTAAGATTTCTATTTGGTGAAACGTAACAATATTAACAATACTATCCAGAAGAAAAATGAGCCATAGGTTAAATAGGTAAGTACATCATGAATGTATCTAAAAGTTGACCATTTTGGATTAGCTTTTTCACGACTAGATACAAAAGCAAAACTGCCAAAAATTCTGAAATATTGTTTTCGTATGAAGCTAAACTTATTCGGTTTATACCAAAGCAACAATATAAACTTTATTATGCAGAGAGATATTACGAAATATAAACCGTAACTAGTGAAGTAAAAAATTAGATTATCCATAAAACAGTATTCATTAACAAAGAGGGGTTACGTTTATTTAAGCAAGAATCACGTTGAAAGACAGTTACATGTTAAATTACGTTGCACATAGGCTTCATTAAAATATGCTTAAAAAACAATCAATTTCTTTTGTGAAATCTAGATAAGGCAACTGTTTCTGTAATGCTTCTGTCTTAGAAAGTTGCACTTCAAGAAACTTTTTGTGTTGATTCGATGTAGGGTTGAACGGCTTATGATTTCTTGCAATCACCAGCTTTTTAATCTCTTCCATCGTGGTTCTTGTGCTTTCGCTACACCAGCTTTCCGCAAACTTTTCTAACACAAATTGGGTGGCAGCGTAGTTAGGGTGGGCCAAATCGGTATCAAAAAAGCGATAATCTCTCAGTACATCAATCACTATTTCATAAGCAGGAAAGTAATGCAACCTATCAAACTTGTTTACCAAATGATGCACAGCTTCTATCAGCCTCGCCTTGCTTCTGTTATTATCCACCACACCATCGCGTAAATGCCTCACCGGACTAATGGTAAACATGACTTTTAGTTCAGGATTAAACTGAAATAACCGATACAAAACGGTATCCAGTGCCACAATAGTTTCCTCGATGGTAGAAAGATGTTTCACAAATGTTTGTGCAGGCATCTTATGGCAATTGGCCACAGGTTGTTGCTGCTCAACTAGCTTATAAACAAAGGAAGAGCCCAAGGTTATCATCAGCCAATCGGCTTGTTTTAAAAACGTATGGGCTGTTTGTTGCGATTGATTAATCTTTTCCAAAACCTTTTCCTTATCTATACCCGAAAACCTACTATGGTGCTGCCAGCTATGCCATGCCTCATTGTAATAAAACAAATCGTCCTCGGTGTATTGCCTGTTTTCAATGTACGATTCTATGCTTTTACAAACACTAATCGGGTCGAACAATATGCCATGAGGATTCTGTAGCACCCTAAACTTTACTTCTTCTAAGTAGTTGCCAATGTGTTCCGTAAAGCAAGAACCCACCAACATCAACTTATCATTGTAAGTAATGGGCGGTTGAAGAGACTTTATATTGATGTTTGTGAAAAATTGCAATGCTGTCAGTTATTAGTTGTTAGTGATTAGTGGTTAGTATTGTTTGCTAATGGCTAACCACTAACAACCACTAACTAATCACTTCTTTCTCCCCGCTTTTTCCCAAAGTACGGATTGATTGCCTTTTAAGTAGCGGACAATGCCCGCCATTACTGCCCAGTTCATCATGCAGAAATAAAAGGGTATAAAGAGTAGTTTCACCTTCACTTGTCTGCTTTCAAAATACCATCCTAGCAATGCCATTCCGTAAAAAGACACTTGGGCAGCGAGTAATAATTCGGTTATTAAGGTAGGTTCAGTAAATACAATAACCCAATTGAGCGCAAAGGCAAGCACCATTAAAAAGGGAGTTATAGTCCAACGCAACACCCGATGGCTCACATATTGAAAACTTAATAATGGAAACTGTATAGGTAGTAATAAGTCTTTCAACCAGATGATAGATTGCAACCCACCTGCTGCAATCCGTATCTTTCTTTTTAGTTCTTCCTTCACGTTGTCAGATGTGTTTTCGCTGGCATAAGCATCTGGTTCGTAAATGATGCGGTATCCTTTTTTTGCTATCAGCATAGAAATCATAAAGTCGTCTATAATGGCATTTGGCGGCACAGGCTGGTACAAATTGGTACGTATGCTAAACAATTCTCCTG
>CANFLL010000090.1 GCA_947447825.1 Chitinophagaceae bacterium
ATCATTAATGTTCTTGGCTAGATATCAACCGATGTAATTTTAATCATTAATGATCTCCGCCAGATATCAAGTCGATGTAAATTCAATCATTAATGTTCTTGGCTAGATACCAACCGATGTAATTTTAATCATTAATGATCTCCGCCAGATATCAAGTCGATGTAAATTCAATCATTAATGTTCTTGGCTAGATACCAACCAATGTAATTTTAATCATTAATGATCTCCGTCAGATATCAAGTCGATGTAAATTCAATCATTTAACATTAATTATTAACCCTCTATTTAGCCAATAAAAATGGTGTACTCATAATTCTCTTATTGCCTTCATATAATATTACACTGCACATTTCCATTGCAATTCCCTGAATATTAACTCTGGTAATGCCCGAAGTAATGTCTTGTTTTTTAATGATTCTACCACTAAAATCAGTGACTTCTATATGTGCATTTGAACTAATGTTACTTGCATTCAAGGTTATAAAACCTACCGAAGGATTAGGGTACAAGCTAATTCCTGCTGCAATGGTTGGTTCATTCAAAATAATAATACTGGTATAAACGTAGCTGCCATCATTATTCACCAACTTTAAACGATAAAAGTTTTTGGAAGGTTTGTTTTTATTCTCAATAGAATAAACAGATTTGTGAGCAGCAGACACTCTTGAAATGATATTAAACTCTATCCCATCAGTACTATGTTCTATTTGATATTCTTTCATACTTACTTCATTTTCTATTCTCCAAGTCAATGTAGTAACGCCGTTATTAATTATTCCTGTGAAAGAAGTTAATGAAACTGGCAGTGGAATAATTGGCGTTCCAGCACCCACCATCGTAGAATCGAGCGGATAGGTAATTATGGTGCCGCTACTATTTGTCTCAACGGCCCCAACGGAAAAGGGAGAAGTGCGAGATTGCCCCAATGCATCAATGCCACTCAATAAAGAGTTGTAGTTTACACTATTTATCGCTGCACCTTGCACCAATGAAGGTGGAGGTAAAATGCCATTCGTTCTTGTGCCGAAAGTAAGTTTCTGACTATTAAATCCTGTTGTGTTGGTTATGCCCAATTTATTGGGGGCACTATAAATATTGCCTTCAGCAAAATAATTTACTGGTAAAGAATCGGAAACAAAGAGTCCTGCATTGATTGTATCTGTTATAGGTGTTCCCACAGATGAAGTATCAATAGTTACTGCCTGCCCTTTTAGCATCCCGATGATGTTGTTTGCAATAACCAGCCCTTGGGGTTTGTAGGGTGCAGTTACGCCCTTGTTTGGGTGATTATATCCAAGAACAACACCGGCTCCACCATAACAATTAACAATGGTGTTAAAAGCAATTAGGCAACTATCTGCCGAATAATAACCAGGAATTGGAACTGTGTAACCTTCGCCAGGTGCTTGACCACTATAGATAATAATGGGACAATTGGAAGTTGATAAACTATTATAGTTGCCATCAAGTCCTTCAATGTAATTGTTAAAAACCTTTTGACCTTTATCTATCAATCTAATGCCGTATTGAGCAGTTCTTACTTTTGAAGAGGTTGTTTTAATAATAAAATTTCCATTAACCGTATTATATCGACCTTGTCTCATGGTTATGCCACCGTCCAGGTCTTTAAAAGTATTGTAACGGTAGGTGTTTAGATTTGATTTATTAGAGATTATTTCAGGGTCGGTTGAGTTGCCATATTGAAAGAGGTTATGTTCAACTATGTTATATCCATCATTGTTTGACATACTTCCTAGTCCTACTCTAATTGTTTCGCCTTCATTGCCACCTTGCCAACCACGCCCCTTAAAATAGTTCGAATCTATTAGATGATACGTACTAAAACCACCAATAGGATAGTTAGCACTATCGTACATAATGGCTACTGTGGGTCCACCGTTGAACTTGTTTATGAAAGTGCAATGATCCATTCGGTTGTGTTTTCCATAAAATGAAACCCATCTATTTAATGTGTCAGTAACAGCAGGTGGGGATTGTTGGCACCCTGTAGTATCACTATTATAATTATCGATTGTAATATTGTTTAAACGACAGTAATAGGCTTGCGTTGCATTGGCTCTTGACGCATTTCTAAACTGTATTACATCATCAGCACCCGCAGTTCCATTTGCAAACTTAAAACCCGTAACCATTAGTTTATAACCTCCAAATTGAAGGTATGTAGCACCAATAAACACCACTCCGTTTGGTGTTTCTGCTTTAATAACTATCCAATCTGAGTTTACACTTCCTTTAGTGTTAGTAAGGCTAATTTGCCCCCAATTGTAAGTTCCATTAGCTACTGTAATAGTGTCACCTGGTTTTGCAGCCGCCGTTTTTGAAACAAGATTTGACTTTGTAGAGACCACATAATTATTAGCATTAATAGCTGAATGCACCACAACAAATAAAACAATGAAGTAGAAATACTTGAAAGACATAACCAAAATTGAGTAAATTAAATTTATTGATAATGAAATATTTATTTCAGATTATTCCTTGTGGAATTTATTCCTAAAAGAAGCTGTATGAACAAATATTTAACAACCAAATGTATCATGATAATATTCAATTAATATAAAAAAGAGCGGAAACGTTGACGACACAGATAGGTAGAAACATGTAAACTGAAAAATAATTGAACTTTAGTTTATTATAGCTATGAGAGTTGAAGTTGAAATTTATTATGTCCTGTTTTCTGTGTTGAATTTCCACTATGGACATTAAACCTTTGTGTTCTTTGTTTTTCTATGAGTAATTTGTGGTAATGCTAGAGAGTAGTTACCCTATTTTGCTATATTTGATTAAATGATTGCGCTATGAATTTACCTGATAGTTTAAACGACAATAGTTTGAACAATATACTATTTCATTTTTTTGATTTATCTGTTGTCCCAAGTATCATCCTCTTTCCAGACGCTGAAAGCTTTTGGGTAAGGAATGTTAATAGAGCCTATTTAGATTTGTTTGATCTTGATAAAAGCGAGTTAATAAACAAGGATATTGCTTCATTGTATCATGTTACGATTATTCCCCATGAAACATTTTCAATTGTAAACTCTTTACAGAATGTATTAGAAGAAAAATTGGAGTACAATACTAATACAATAGCCTTCAAAATAAATAAGCAAAATTTAAAAAAGGAGGAAACTCGCTATCTCCAAATTAATAATAAGCCAATTGTAAATGCAGAAGGTGAAGTTGTTTTTATTATTCATTCTATCATTGATAAAACAACGGAGAGGTTAAAAGAAATCGCGCTTGAAGATGCGGAGATGAAAACTGCTTTTCATTTTGAAAATAACCCTTATCCAATGATAATTTGGGATTTTGCAACGCTAAAAATCATTCATGCAAACAAAAAGGCTGTAGAAAAATATGGTTACACCAAGGAGGAGTTTTTGCAATTAGACATCACTCAGATTAGGCCAGAGGAAGATATAAAGCTGATTAAAGAAGCGACACAAGATGTGGAACATTATGGTAGCATTCATCACAAGGTATGGAGACACCAAAAGAAAAATGGGGATATAATGTTTATTGAGGTAAATGCTCATTTAACCCAAATGAATGGAAGAACGGTTTCGATAACACATTTTCAGGATGTGACGGAAAAGTTGATTGCAGAACAAGAATTGAAAGATTCTGAACAAAAGTATTCGGCTTTATTTGTTAGTGCTGCCGACGCAATTTTTGTAGCTAATGCAGAAACAGGCGTGCTAACAGATGCTAATGAGCAAGCTTGCCAATTGATTGGGAAAACAAAAGAGGAGATTGTGGGGATGCACCAAACTTTGCTACATCCTTCAGAACAGCTTGATTTCATTGCACAGCAATTTAAGCACTTCACAAGTGTAGATGTATATAAAACACTGGAAACAACCGTTGTTCATAAAGATGGTCATCATATTCCTGTACTAATAAGTTCTGGTAATAATTTTTCTATTGGTGATAAACGGTTTATTGCCTCTTATTTCAGAGACTTAACGAAAAGTAAGAAGGATGAAAGTAATTTGGAGAAATCAACAAGACTATTAAAAAAGGCAGAAGAGATTGCTATGATTGGTCACGTAGAAATTAATGAAGAGACAGAAGAACGCCTTTGGAGTGAAGGATTTAATAAGATATTAGGTATTGATGAGGTAAATGAACTTCATTTTTTAGGTGATTTCTTAGAAAGAGTGATTCCAGAAGATAGGCAAAGCCATATTGAATGGCTTAAAACGCTTTCAAAAGGTGATGCTGAATCGGTAACTAACGAAGTTAGAATTAAACGAGTAAATGATGGTCAGGAACGCATTTTGTGCATATCTGGCATAAAACTTAAAACTGAACATGGACAACCAGAGAAATTATTTGGGGTAATTAATGACATTACTGAAAGAAAACAGTTAGAACTAGAATTAAGAAACAGCCATGCCCAATTGAAAAAGCTGACACAAGAAATACCTTTGGGTATCATTCAGTTGGATAGCATGGGGTATGAAAACCCTATTGTGAAGTTTGTAAGTAAGGGAATTGAGAGTATTCATAAAGAGTTGACACCAGAGGTTGTTATGAATAATTCAGATTTGTTATTTGATAAGATATATGACGAAGACTTAGAATTAGTTGTTAAAAGTAGTTATCAAAGCAGGGCAAACTTAACAGATGTTGATATTGAATTTAGAAGTCATGATATAGGTGAAGTTTTAAAGTGGATTCGATTGGTGTATCATCCGGAAAGAAATAAGGACGGTTCTTGTTCTCAATATGGTTATTTTCAAGACATTACTAAGGAAAAAATGATGTTGAATGCCTTAAAAAAGCAGAATACTGAGCTTAGGGAAATAGCATGGATTCAATCTCATATTCTTCGTGCGCCATTAGCAAAATTAATGGGGTTAGCCGATTTACTTCGTAGTGGGTCAGCAAAGGACAAGGAGGACTTTTTTCTAGAACATATCCTTTTGACCTGCCATGAACTGGATGCCGTTATTAGGGATATTGTTTTTAAAGCTAACAAAATTGAAAAAGAACAGGCAGATGTTAGCTATAAGTAAGTGTAAGGTTCTTAGTATTAATTTTTAGGTATTACCCCTTACTTATCTCATTCTTACCATTTCTCTTCATCACTCGCATTAAAAAGAGGGGTGTATTGTTTGCGCAATTCAACCTTTTCTACTTGTCTTTCAATGATTGCTTTTGCTATTATTTCGCCCGCAGTGTTATTGTTAGTCTTTTGGAGGAGCTGTTTAATCTTGTTTTCATTAATATCTATTCGATAAAGTAAGAAAATCAATTTTTCAAAGTTGTTTACAATAAGGCTGTTAATATGATTTGCTAATACAGTCTGAAGATTATCCTCAGAAGGATTTGCTGAAAATACAAGTCCAGTTTCTTTTTCAAGCATTTCTTTAAGTAAAAGAGTGTCATTCATAAGTAGCTTTTTTCAATACCGATTATTTGCATGTTAATTGAATAATTATCTCAAGCTAAACGTTCATACTTTCACCTAAGTATTGCCAATTTTATAATTTCTCAAAATGGCTAATTGTAAATAATTATAGAACCTCGAATGTAATTCTTTCTTTTCCTAAACTAAACTGCATTAATGTTTTATTTTATTCATAAAGTAAATATTCTTTAATCTATAGCCCCTTGTGATGGTGCTTGTTTACGAACGGTTTTGTCTATAGTAAATGACAATAAAAGCTGCGCAAAATTTTTACCACTCCCCCCAGTAACGATGTTATTATCGAACTGCCTAATGAAACCACCTTGTAGTGTGAATGAATTAGAAAACTTATAGCCAGTACCAACAAAAAAGCGACTGCGTAAAAAATAGGGCACATTATCAGTGAAAAATATCTCTTCGAAAGCAGAAGCATACAATGTTTTAGGTTTTATGGTGCTATGATTGATTGGAATAATTGGATTTAGTCTAAAACGAAACCGATTACTATATACCCCATTTATCCATCGTTGCTCCACTCGATACCTTTGTTCTAATTGAACCCGACCTACATAACTGTTAAAAACAAATTGCTCCCACATCCTAAATTCTTTTGTACTAGCAGGCGTTTTGTAATTTCCAGGAAAAGGATAGGTGACATAATCTCCAGTACCAAAAAACAAAGAATTATTGTTCAGGAGGTTATATTGAATACCTCCCTTCAACTCATGATAATAAAAGTTAGAAGTAACGCTTTGTGATCTCGTTTGGCTCTCAAGATAGAGTGAGACATTTTTTTTGATTTTAGTATTAAGGGCTAAAATATCCCAAGAACCTGTTCTACTGTTTTGTGCTGTAACTTTTGATCCTCCAAGGATAAGCAATATAGTAACATTTAAGTAACGTATCATCATGTATTTTCCTATAAATTTAGTCGGCTAAAGTAACAATAAAGTATTAATCTTTCAAGGGAATGTTACTGCACAGGGGTATTTTTACCAGATGAGACATTAAGGTTTTTATCAACAAGAACACAATACTCATTGGGTAATATTTGTTCAGAATTATTAAAATTGAAGCTAAACCTTAGTCTCCTTTGTTTTTTCCTTTCTGGTTTTAGTTGACAAATCTCCGGAAGAGAAACCCTTTTTCTGAGCTACTTTAACTAAATGCCTCGACTTTTGTTCTACATTTGATTCGATTACATAATTATGGCAAAAGCAAAAAAGGTAACAACTACAATTCCCACAACTACAACGAATATTGCAGAACCTACAGAATACATTGAGGTTTTTGGTGCAAGAGAACATAATCTGAAAAACATTGACATATCCATTCCCAAAAATAAATTGGTTGTCTTCACGGGCGTAAGTGGTAGTGGTAAATCTTCTCTGGCTTTTGATACCATTTACAATGAAGGTCAACGTCGATATATGGAAAGTTTTAGTGCTTATGCCCGTCAGTTTATGGGCGACATGGAACGCCCGGATGTAGATAAAATTACCGGTCTTAGCCCTGTAATATCCATTGAACAAAAGACTACAGGTAAAAATCCACGCTCAACGGTTGGCACTGTTACAGAGATATACGATTTCCTTCGTTTGTTTTACGCCCGTATTGGTGAAGCGTACAGTTACAACACCGGCAAAAAGATGTTGAAGTTTAGTGAAGAGGAGATTGTGGAAAACATCTTTGATAAGTTTAGGGATAAGAAGATTGTAATACTAGCACCATTAATCAGAGGACGAAAAGGACATTACCGTGAATTATTTGAAGACATTCGCAAGAAAGGTTTTTTGAAAGTAAGAGTTGATGGAGAACTACTAGACATTACAGCCAAGATGCAATTGGATAGATATAAAATCCATGATATTGATGTGGTAATTGATCGTCTTGCAGCAACGGATGATATGAAGGTGCGTCTTAGCCAAAGCGTGCAACAAGCTTTGAAGATGGGCAAGGAACTGATGTTTGTATTACCCCTAAGCCCCCTGCCCCCTAAAGGGGGGGCAGTGCAAGAGGCTGAAAGTTCGGGAGCTTTGCCAAACGCCCCTTCAGGGGTTGGGGTTATGTACTCCAAACAATTAATGTGTCAGGATACAGGTATCAGCTACGAAGAACCTTCGCCCAATGCATTTTCGTTCAACTCGCCTTATGGTGCTTGCCCAACCTGCAAAGGTTTGGGGAATGTTTATACTGTTAGCAAGGAAGCTATAATACCAGATTATTCTAAATCAATAAAGGAAGGTGGCATTGTTCCATTGGGCGAAAAAAGAGAGGCGCAACTGTTTAAAAGTGTGGAGACATTAGCTAAGAAGAATAAATTCAGCATCGATAAACCATTAAGTGAATTATCTCCCGCAGCGTTGAATTTGGTTTTATATGGCAATCCTGAGGGTATTAGTGAAGAGGTATTAGACTTTGAAAATATTCCAGAAGCTGATCCTTACAATACCGCTTTCGAGGGAATTATTCCCATGCTAAAACGTTGGTTTGCAGGCGTAAACAGTACCGAAACCATGCGCGAGTGGGTGGAGAAGTTTATGGAACTAAAGAACTGTCCTAGTTGCAATGGTCAAAGACTTCGCAAAGAAAGTCTTTGGTTTAAGATTGATGAAAAAAATATTGCAGAGATTAGTAACCTTAATTTGGATAAACTTCAAGTATGGTTTACTGACTTGGAAGAAAGATTATCAAACAAACAGAACACTATTGCTAAAGATATTTTAAAGGAGATAAGAGAAAGACTACAGTTTTTATTGGATGTTGGACTTACTTACTTGACTATCAATCGCCCCTCAAAAACATTGAGTGGTGGTGAAAGCCAGCGGATACGATTGGCAACACAAATTGGTAGCCAGTTGCAGGGAATCACCTACATATTAGATGAGCCGAGCATTGGTTTGCACCAGCGTGACAACCATCGTTTGATACTAGCTCTACAAAATCTTAGGGACATTGGAAACAGTGTTTTGGTGGTAGAACATGATAAGGACATCATGCTAGCAGCAGATTATCTGGTAGATATTGGCCCTAAAGCTGGGCGATATGGAGGTAATATTGTAGCGCAAGGCACTCCTCAGCAAGTATTATTGAGTGGTAGCGACACCGCAGCCTATCTCAATGGTACAAAGGGTTTGGAGATTCCTAAAGAACGACGAGCTGGTAATGGCAAAACGCTAGAACTAAAGGGTGTAGTGGGCAACAACCTAAAGGGTGTAAATGTTTCGTTCCCTTTGGGTAAATTGATAGTAGTTAGTGGTGTGAGTGGTAGTGGTAAATCTACCTTAATTAACGAAACGCTCTATCCAATTCTTTCTAAGCATTGCTATAATAGTCGCACCAATCCTATGGAGTTTAAAAGTATTGCTGGTTTAGAAGCGATAGATAAAGTAATTGAGATAGATCAATCTCCCATTGGTCGCACACCACGGAGTAATCCAGCTACTTATTGTGGGTTCTTTACAGACATAAGGACGTTGTTTGCATCCATTCCCGAAGCAAAGATTAGGGGGTATGCCGCAGGTCGTTTTTCTTTTAATGTTAAAGGAGGTAGATGCGATGTTTGTGAAGGTGGTGGTATGCGTGTAATAGAAATGAACTTTTTGCCCGATGTTTATGTGCCTTGTGAAAAATGTAATGGCAAACGCTACAACAGAGAAACATTGGAGATTAGATACAAAGGGAAATCTATCAGCGATGTATTGAATATGACGGTAGACGAGGCCACCGATTTCTTTCAGCCTGTTCCTTGGCTTTACCGTAAGATAAAGGTTTTGCAAGATGTAGGACTCGGCTACATTACCCTTGGCCAAAGTGCGGTAACATTAAGTGGGGGAGAGGCACAGCGGGTGAAACTAAGTACTGAATTAGGCAAAAAAGATACGGGTAAAACCTTTTATATACTAGATGAACCAACTACGGGGCTTCATTTTCAAGACATTCAACATTTGATGCTTGTCATTAATAAATTAGTTGATAGAGGTAATTCTGTATTGATAATAGAACATAACCTAGATGTAATAAAAATGGCTGACCACATCATAGACCTCGGACCAGAGGGAGGCGATGGGGGGGGGAAGATACTTTTTGAAGGTACGCCCGAAGCTATGATTAAAAACAAAGTAAGCCACACGGCGAGGTTCTTGAAAATGGAACTTCAATAGTATTCTTGATTTGTTGTTTGAATGAAAAAGATGCTGTACACATGAAAATACTGTGCTGATAATTGACTTTACTACCTAGGCTTTCCATGAAGTGTCTTAATAGAATGTGTAGTTGTATGACGTTTAAAGTTACCTCTTCAAACAATTTCATGGAAGTAATATAATTTATAAAATGTTTACAACAGCAAACTATAGCTTCTATCAAGCATAAATGTGCGTCTCTACTTGTTACACATATTTGTAAAGCGAAAAACTTATATGCACACATAAATAGCTATTCTCTCATCAAGCCAATCTCTTAATTACTTCCCCCAATCTTTAATTAATAGGATAAAATTTCTGTTATAGCCGTTTTATTGTGCCATTTGTCGAATCTGTTCCAATGGATATACGCTTAATAATAGAATTATTATACTAGTAATGCTCGAAGCATGGATTATCTGAGAAGTTTTTATTAGCGAATAAACATGTGAAAGATATGAATAAGCCCATTAAGGTGGTAGTAAGCAACGGAGACCAGCTTTGCTTTTTTTAATCGAACTTTAGTGACGTTCGATTAATCAAAGGAGTCATGACCAAGTACACTGAATTTTAATTAGTACATCACGAATGTGGATTCATGGGCTAGTGCAGAAAACAATTGCTTATTCTATATTAACGCCCTTATTCGTAACGTAAAGCAACAATTGGGTTTAGTTTGGCTGCTTTCATGGCTGGGTAGATGCCGGCTGCTAAACCAACAATCGAACAGATAATAATGCCTGCTATTACCCATGCCCAAGGAATAATAAAACCTGTGTGGAGTACTAACCCAAACAAATTGCCAACCAATACACCGAGGAGTATGCCAAAAAACGCACCTAACAGACTGATAATCATACTTTCAAACAAAAACTGTTGGCGTATATTTTTTCTTTTTCCCCCTATTGCTTTTATTAACCCTACTTCTCTAGTGCGTTCATTTACTGAAACAAGCATGATATTCATTAACCCAATGGCTGCACCAATGAGGGTTATCAAACCAATGGCACCCGCACTTCCTGTGATGCTGCTTAAAAAGCCAATGAACATTTCTGCGAACTTATCACTCTTTTCTATAAGAAAATTATCTTCTTCGGTGGGTTCAAGCTTACGAACATTTCTGAAAAGAGCCGTTGTCTCATCAATACCACCTTCCAAAGCTTGCACGCCATTTACCAATACCCCAATGCTGTATGAATGGGATGGATTACTAAACCTTGCACTGTTATTATAGGGAGTAATAATTACTTCATCTTGCCTTAAAAAAGAACTACTTCCTTTGCTTTTTAATAATCCAATGACCCTAAAACTCATGCCGCCAACTTGTATCATCTTATCCACACACTGTTCTGGATTTTCTTCGCTAAAAAGCTTGGTGGCAATATTGTAACCTATTAAACAAACATTTCTTCCACTTTCTATGTCAAGAGAACTAAAGTTTCTTCCAATCTGAACAGTGTAACCATTCACGATAAGATAGTTTTCATCTCCCCCAAATACGGTGCTTTGCGGATTGGTTTTTTTGTCTTTATATCGACACTCCACTCTGCTTCCCATCCTAAATGAGACGCTGACCATTGCTGGATATTCTAAATTCTTTTTGAATAGTAGTGCCTCTTCTTTGGTAATTACCTTGCCTAAATTCGATTTTTTTTCCTTTTGACCACGCTTTGAAAGTGACACTTCCTCCCGATCATGGTGGCCAAACTTTGCTTTGCTTTCCTTGAAACTAATGTTGAAAGCATTTGCCCCCATGGAGGAAAAGCTTTCTCGCAAACTCTGATTCATAGATTCTATGGCTGTAATGATGCCTATTAGTGCCATAATACCGAAAGCAATAATGGCAACCGTGATTCCGGTGCGTAATTTATTGCTACGAACAGTGCGAAAGGCTAATGAAAAAGAATCAAAAACTGTCATAGAAATTGTATTAATGCTAGAGCGATAAAGGTAGTGCGAATTGAAATTAGTTGTTAGTGGTTAGGTATTGGTAAATAAGTTATTAATAAAGAACGGCTATTTCTTGAATTTTAGCGTTCAACCCACAGCTTAACATTCCTTTTCTATTGACTCTAAAACGCTTGACAAAAAGTTGGGTAGTATATGGTTGTGTGTCCATTCAATTTTATCTGGATCTTGAAGGTGTTCTACCATACTAACCCATTTAGCTTCACCATATTCACTTATAACAGACTGTTTTTTATCCTCAGTTTGTAAATGGTGGCTCATGCCCACTGGGTCTGCTTCTGGATGAAACTGTGTTCCAACAAAATATTTGTTGAATCTCATGGCCATTACAGCACGCTCAAAAGGAACGTGTGGTCTCTCTTTTTCTATGGTTAAAACCTTGCCACCCATTGCGGCCAGTTTATCATAATTAGGCTTTATTACCTGATAATCTCTACTATCAACAGCATAAAAGGGATCTTTCAATCCATCAAATACGGCTTCTTCAAGTCCATCATGAAGCATGTGAACAGGAAATACACCAAAAGAAGTGCTCTTTCGTTTGCAGACTAGACCCACATCAAAATAACGACAGGCAAGCTGAAAACTGTGGCATATAAATAATACATGCTTGGGGCGATTCTTAGAATTTTCGTTCCATTGCTCTATCAGTCGTATCCAAGAAAAATATAATTTCTCCCATTCTTCATTTACTGAATCAAGTGGAGACCCTGGTCCGCCACTAGAAATATAACCATGATAGGAAGCATCAGGCAATTGCAATTTTTGCCTTACATCAAATTCATCAATTTCAATTGTTAACTTATTAATTTTTGCATAATGCCCAATAATATCCCTCAAACACTTCATTCCTTGGTTGGGAAAGCCTTTATATAAATCTAGAATCGCTAACTTAATTGTATGCTCCATCTGGAATATGCTTAATAAAAACGAATGTAAGGGAATATTCTGGCTCACAATTAAGGAGGCATAAAAGGTTTTCGCTTTTCTAAATTTGGGTTTCACATTAAAATGACTGACGTGTAAGTAGATTTAAGCATATATCCCATTTATGTTCCCTTCTTGGGGTAGTTAATGTGCAATGCTTTGTTTCCATTACTTTCCCCTTTGCTGCTTCTTTGCATAAACTAATAGCGGTCTTTTCGGTAAAATTCAATTTGTAGTTAAAATAATAAGGGGGCTATTTTTTGCAAGCAATTATTTAGTGAGTAATAAGTGTGATGCAAGCAGAATCAAGGATATAAAACAAAATCGTTCTGTTCAAGAGCCGTACTGGTTATTCCTACAACTTTCATAAAGTATGCATTGCCAGCACACTATCGCAATCACCATCGTTATTCATTGCCCAGAAATGCCTGATTTAAAGCATGCCGACCTCCACTCTTGGCACCCTTAATCTCTACTATTTCAGTGATAACCTTGAAGTAATGTAGTTCAAAAGCACATTTACTCGTCTTAGTGATTCGAATACCAAAGGTAAAACATCAGATAACCGAGTTTAGTATTCGACAAAAAAAGATAGGTATCGCAGTAAATAAGCATTTAATGACGATAATATACTCTATTTATCAAACACTCATTTTAATCATACATGTACCTAGACTAAATATTGACATATTTGGGTCAACAATGCTCTTCACTACCTTTGGTATTCGAATCACTAAGTTGAGTCAACTTGAAAGCGAAAAGAATTTACCAATTATTAGGTTAGGTTTCAACAGTATACCATCACAGTAAAACAATTGATTTACAATTATTTAGTTAAAATTATGGCAATTATTTAAAGTGAATTTAAACACAAAATACTGGTAAAGGCAATTTTATATGGTAGCGGTATCTGTTTTATTTTAGACTCTTTTTTCATCTTCATAGTCAATTAGAATAAACGACTACAGATAACATTGAAGCTGTTTGTGTTATTTCTTTGAAAAATGGGTTGAAACTAATTTGGAACTATTAAAAATAAACTGCGTTAGAAACTCATTGAAAATTTGTGTGTATAACATTTTTTTTCAAAGAGTTTATGGAGACAATAAAACTTGGCAGAGAAAGCATTTTGCCACTAACTACACTAATAAACGCGAATAGAATAGAATATATTTATTAGTGTTCATTAGCGAAATTGGTGGCAAATTATTCATATTTCATTTCTGTTGAAAAAATGTTACACACACGATAATTTCAGCCTTTGATTTGATCGATTATCTTGAAGTATAATTGAAATTTCAGTTATCCCTCAATTTTAGAAAGTAGGTTATCTTTAACTTCATTGAACCATTCCTCTTTCAAAATGGACAACACAATGCTATCTCGCCTTCCACCAGTTGAGTTTGGCACATTGCTTCTCAAAACGCCTTCCACCTTGCAGCCAATGCTTTTCATAGCCGCTACACTGCGCAAGTTGTTTATATCTGCCCTAAACTCAACTCTTTCCATTCCCATGGTTTCGAAAGCAAACTGAAGTAATAAAAACTTACAGTTTTTGTTAAGTCCCGTTCCCTGAAATTTAGAACCATACCAAGTGTATCCTAATTGAAGTGAAGAATTATTAAATTGAATGTCATAAAACCTGGTACTGCCAGCATATTCTCCAAACTTTTTATCGTAAACAATAAATGGATAAGCAGATAGATTGGCTTTGGAAAGAAGAGCTGCTGCTACATATTTTTTAAAATTCTCCTCTCCATCCATTGGAAATAAACTAAAAGGCCAAATATTTGGCTCGAAAAGTGAAAAATGTAGTAATTGGGTACTATTATTGCCTGTTAATGATTCAAGAATTACTCTTTTATTTTCAAGGATATAATTTCTTGTAAATTCGAAGCTTTTTGGCATACTTTTTTGAATTAAAATTGAACGCAAAAATAGTATTAAAAGAGTAAATTAACATTTGAAAATAGATATATATGTGTGGAATAGTTGGTTACATTGGTCAAAGACAAGCATATCCTGTAATTATTAAAGGACTAAAAAGATTAGAATACAGAGGCTATGACAGTAGTGGAGTTGCATTAATAGATAATGGCGAATTGAAGGTTTATAAAAAGAAAGGAAAAGTTGCTGAACTGGAAGAGGAAGTGGTAGGCAAAAACTTAAACTCATTTATTGGTATTGGTCACACACGTTGGGCTACTCACGGAGAACCAAGTGATAGGAATGCTCACCCACACGTTAGCAATAGTGGCAATTTCGCAATGATTCATAATGGAATTATTGAAAATTATGTTCCAATTAAAAATGATTTACTAAAAAAAGGTTACACATTTCATAGTGATACTGACACAGAAGTGCTATTAAACTTCATTGAAGACATTAAGAAAAATAATGATTGCACGCTTGAGCAAGCACTTCGCATTGCGCTTAAACGAATTGTGGGTGCATACTGCATCTTACTGATTGATAAAAATGATCCTGAAACAATTATTGCAGCACGAAAAGGAAGCCCATTAGTAATTGGAATTGGAAAAGGGGAGCATTTTTTGGCAAGCGATGCTTCGCCAATTATTGAATATACGAAAGAGGTTGTTTATGTGAATGATTATGAAATTGCCATTGTGAAGGCAGACGAATTGGTGTTGAAAAACCTTGGTAATGAAAAACAAACACCATTTATTACTAAACTCGACATGGAGCTTGCTGCCATTGAAAAAGGTGGGTATGACCATTTTATGTTGAAGGAAATTCATGAGCAGCCAGACACAATTTTCGATTGTTTGAGAGGAAGATTATTGGTTCATTCAGGCCAAATTAACCTTAGTGGGGTTGATAATAATATAGATATTTTGGCCAATGCCCAACGAATTGTAATGGTGGCTTGTGGTACAAGCTGGCATGCAGGATTAGTTGCTGAATATTTATTTGAAGAATTATGTCGCATTCCAGTTGAAGTGGAATATGCTAGTGAGTTTCGTTATCGTAATCCAATAATTAACAAAGGCGATGTAATTATTGCTATATCTCAAAGTGGAGAAACAGCTGATACATTAGTAGCACTAGAAAATGCAAAAGAACAAGGAGCATTTATTTTTGGAGTTGTTAATGCTGTTGGAAGTAGTATTGCTCGTTTAAGCAATGCTGGTGCTTACACACATAGTGGTCCTGAAATTGGTGTTGCCAGTACAAAAGCATTTACGGGTCAACTTGCTGTTTTAAGCATGATTGCTTTAAAAATAGCTAAAGCAAGAGGAACCATCACAGAAGCACGATACACAGAACTGCTCAAAGAATTGGAAGCCATACCAGAAAAAGTTAAAGAGATTTTATTAGATACTACTAACATTCAACGCATCGCAAATAAATATAAAGATGCAACAGATTTCTTGTTTTTAGGCCGAGGTTATAATTTTCCTGTGGCTTTAGAAGGAGCTTTAAAACTAAAGGAAGTATCTTATATACATGCTGAAGGTTATCCTGCTGCTGAAATGAAGCATGGACCAATTGCTTTAGTGGACGAAACCTTACCAGTGGTTTTTGTGGCGACTAAAGACAGGTATTATGAAAAAATTGTTAGTAATGTTCAAGAAATAAAAGCTAGAAAGGGAATGGTTATAGCAGTAGCTACAACAAGCGACACCATTATTCCTACAATGGCTGATGACACAATGTTTGTACCTGATGCAGACGAGGTTTTTGCTCCTTTACTTAGTGTGGTTCCTTTGCAATTATTGAGTTATTATGTTGGCATTGCAAAAGGTTTTGATGTAGATAAGCCAAGAAACTTAGCTAAGAGTGTGACGGTTGAGTAGTTGATTGTTTGATTGAACACTTTACTTTTTACAATCAAAAAAGCTTTCATAATCAATATGAAACATTAGGATATATGGATATTTTTGAGACATTACTTCAAATATTTCTGGCTTTCATAATGTTTCATTTTTGATTTGAAGAATTACCTTTCTCCCAATGGGTACAAAAAGACTTTTATTTTTATTAAAACGATTTATTGTTAGTGAATATGCCTAGAAATAATATATCAAAGACACCAATACATGAACTTGGCTATAATTTTATTCCGAAAGAATATCTTAGGCCAGGTCAAGATGAATATGTTTTTAGAAACATTCAGAATAGAAGTGGCATCATTTACAGACACCTAACCGCTTTTGAAATTGAAGCACTTGTTCGTAACAATAACACTAGTGACAATTGGAATAACATTTATGTTTCAGAACATTTCAATCCATCTTTAGTAAAAAACTGCAAGTTTTATGGGCTTGTCAGAATAAGTAAACTTGAACCATTCTTCCTAAGCTTTAGTGATTTAAAAGTACCTGTTGGCCTTTACAATTCCACCATTATCAGCACAGATATAGGTGATAATGTTTGTATTGATAACGTTAATTACTTATCTCATTGCATCATTGGTAATGAAGTTATAATCAATAATGTTAATGAACTAGTTACTACAAACCACGCAAAGTTTGGAAATGGAATCATTAAACAAGGAGAAGATGAAAATGTGAGAATTTGGCTGGAACTATGTAATGAAAATGGAGGTCGAAGCGTTATTCCTTTTAATGAAATGCTTCCTGGTGATGCGTTTTTATGGAGTAAGTATAGAGATGATGTTGACTTATTGGATAAGTTTAAAGAGTTTACAGCTGAAAAATACAAGAACGATTTAGGCTATTATGGAAAGATTGGCGCAAGAACTGTTATAAAGAATTGTAATATCATAAAAGATGTTTGGATTGGGGAAGATGCCTACATAAAGGGAGCTAATAAACTAAAAAATTTAACCATAAACTCAGGCGAGAAAGGTTTAACACAAATAGGTGAAGGCGTTGAACTTGTAAATGGAATTGTAGGTTTTGGATGTAGAATATTTTATGGTGTAAAAGCTGTTCGATTTATTATGGCATCCAATTCTCAATTGAAATATGGTGCTAGATTAATAAATTCTTATTTAGGGAACAATTCTACAATTTCTTGTTGCGAGGTATTAAACACACTCATTTTCCCTGCTCACGAGCAGCACCATAACAACTCATTTCTCTGTGCTGCATTAATCATGGGGCAAAGCAACATTGCTGCTGGTGCCACAATTGGCAGTAACCATAATAGCCGTGGTGCAGATGGTGAAATAATTGCAGGTAGAGGCTTTTGGCCAGGATTATGTGTAAGTTTGAAACACAATAGCAAATTTGCATCTTACACCATGATTAGCAAAGGAGACTATCCTGCAGAGCTAAATGTACATATTCCATTTTCATTGATAACAAATGATGTAAGTAAAGACCAATTGGTAGTCATGCCAGGTTATTGGTTTATGTATAACATGTACGCAATTGCCAGAAACACCTGGAAATATCAAGATAGAGATAAGCGAGTAGATAAAATTCAACACATTGAATACGAATTTCTTGCGCCAGACACAGTTAATGAACTTTTTAGTAGTTTAAAATATTTGGAAAAGATTGTTGGAAAAGCTTTTTTGCAAAGAGAAGAATTACTAACAAATGATACAACAGAGGAAGAACTGATAAAAACTGGTAAGCATCTGCTAGAAAATAAAATCGATGAAGTAGAAACTCTAGAGGTAATTGCCGACGATTTTGAGAATACTAAACGCAAAACAGTCATCATTAAGGTTGCGAAAGCTTATCATTTATTCAAAGAATTAATTGTGTATTACGGAAGTTCGCACTTAATAAAATTATTGCAAAATAGTTCTTTTAAGTCCCTAGAAGATGCAGCCCACGCAATATCATCCAAAATTAAACGCAAAGAATGGGTGAACGTTGGTGGACAATTATTGCTGAAAGACGATGTAGAGAAGCTTAAAAAGAACATAAAAGAAGAAAAACTAATTGGTTGGGATGATGTACATCATTGGTATGCAGAGCAAGGAACGCTTTACAGTGAAAAAAAGTTGAAGCATGCATTAGCTAGTCTAACTGAAATTTCTGATATACAATTGAAGAAACTAGACAGTAATCTTTTAAATAAAATAATCGACAATACACTTAAAACTAAGGAATGGATTACTAAAAACATTTATGAGTCTAGGGCTAAAGATTATAAAAGTCCATACAGAGCGATGGTTTATAATAATACTAAAGAAATGGAAAGTGTAGTGGGCAGACTAGAAGACAACAGTTTTATAAACGAACAAATAATAGAATTTGAAAGCTTTAAAAAAGAAATGAATACATTGAAAACAAGGTTTGAAGTAGGTGTTTCTGTAATTTAAATTGAGATAACATTTTTTATACTTGCATAACTGATTTTTTTTCCGTTTATTTGCAGCCCTAAATGGTTCGGTAGCTCAGCTGGATAGAGCGTCATCCTTCTAAGATGAGGGTCATTGGTTCGAATCCAATCCGGATCACTTAATGCAAGAAAAAAGCGTTGATAATCAATAGATTACAACGCTTTTTCTTTTTTGGGGTAAACATAGGGTAAACATTTGCGAAATGCCTCATTATGCCCTGATAGACTTTATAACTTTTGCTTCATTTAGCCCTGTATATAAACAGAATTCCTCTACAGAAACCAATTCATGTGGCTCTTTAGCAAACTTCTTTCTAATTAAACAAATAAGATAACGCCCGTAGCGCTCGCTTTTACCAGTGACGATTTGTATATCTTTTGGGTAAATACATAATCTTTCCATCTTCTTTATTGATTTAGTG
>CANFLL010000091.1 GCA_947447825.1 Chitinophagaceae bacterium
AGTTCTTGCAAACAGTGGATAATATCCTCAAAAAAACAACTGAGGCAATCAGACCTAACAGAACCTTTCCCAGAAAACATAAACAGAAAAAACCTAAATCAATGAACTATAAAATAATGTGATGAAATCTCTTAACTTAACGACATTGGATATTAATTGCAATTCATATTAACAAGAAAGGGTACTATCATTAAATTGATGAGTACCCTTTTTCTTTTATTCTAACAAACTTAATGCTTAAGTGCCACTATGAGCTTTTAAGCCTTTGTGGCAAATTTCATTAACAAATACTCAATATCTTCGGCGGCGATGATTACTCCCAATACAATAGAACAAATAAAGAATAGACTCGACATTATTGATGTGGTAGGCGAGTTTGTGAAACTAAAGAAAAGAGGTAGCAATTATTTGGGTAATTGTCCATTCCACAACGAGAAAACCCCTTCGTTTACGGTGTCTCCTGCCAAAGAACTGTACAAGTGTTTTGGTTGTGGCAAAAGTGGTAATACCATCACCTTTGTGATGGAGCATGAAAAAGTAAGCTATGTTGACGCACTTCGTTGGTTAGCCACTCGTTATAATATTGAAATTGAAGAAACGCAGGTTAGTGATCAGCAGAAACAACAAATGCAAGTAGCCGATAGCTTGTATGTGATTAATAATTTTGCTGGAAAATTTTTCGAAGATCAATTGTTCAATTCCGAAGAGGGTATTAACATTGCGCTCAGTTATCTTAAAGAAAGAGGATTTAGGGAGGAGATAATCAAAAAATTTCAAATAGGCTACAATCCTCAACAAAGAGACGCTCTAACGAAGGCACTATTGTCTAATCAGTTTAACAGAGAGTTGTTACCACGAACTGGCTTAGTGGTTGTTAGAAACGAGACAGACTTACAGGACAACTATAGAGGTAGAATTATTTTTCCCATTCATAATAATAGTGGAAAAATAATAGGTTTCGGTGCACGTGTGATTGGCAAAGCAGAAAAAGCTCCTAAGTATATTAACACCCCCGAAAACGAGTTGTACGTTAAGAGTAAAATTCTTTACGGTTCTTTTTTTGCCAGAATGGCCATTGACAAACAAGATGAATGTTTGCTGGTGGAAGGATACACTGATGTGGTTAGTTTGCATCAAGCTGGGATTGAGAATGTTGTTGCGAGTGGAGGAACCTCCTTAACTGTAGATCAACTTAGGCTTGTTAAAAAATATACCAATAACTTAACCATCATCTATGATGGAGATAGTGCTGGTGTTAAAGCAGCCTTACGAGGGCTAGATATGGCATTGGAAGAAGGACTGAATGTTCGTTTAGTACTCATCCCCGACAACGAAGACCCAGATAGTTATGTAAACAAGGTTGGAAAAGAAGCTTTTCAGAAGTTTATTAAAGAAAACAAGAAAGACTTCATCATTTTTCAGCTAGAAGTGATGCTGAAGGATGCTGGCAATGATCTTAACCAAAAGAATATATTAGTAAATCATGTTGCAGAAACCATTAGCAAAATTAACAAAGCAGAAGATTTCATTAAACAGCAGGAATACATTAAGCAATGTTCAGCACTTTTAAAGATTGATGAAGGTGGTTTGATTACACTTGTAAATAAGCTAAAGCGCGACAAAATTGCCAAAGATGAAAAGAAACAGTCAACTCCTAACAATCATTTTAATGATTACCAAGAACCGCCACCACCTGCTGATGAAGAAATTAACTATTTGGCCTCACAAGATGAAAAGCATGAGCGGAATGTGTTAAGGGTACTGTTAGATTATGGCTTGAATGAATATAAGGATAGCCAAACAACCATAGCAGAATATATTTTCAAAGAATTACAAGATTTTCCGTTTGAAAGTCCTGAGCTAGAAAGCCTATTAGCATCCTATAAAATTCAATATGAAGCAGGGTTAAATCCCACAACCAAAACATTTTTATACCATGAAGACCCCAAAACTAGGGAGTTGGTAATTAGCATTACACTTTTTCCGTATGAGTTAAGCTCCAATTGGGATAAACTTTATGAAGGCAAAAAGATTACCACTATAGATAACAGTATTGTAGACGTTACGATGAGTGTAAATTATTATAAACTCAAGAAGCTAAAAAAGATGTTTGATCAGAATCAGGCGGACATGGAAAAAGCATCTATTGACGATCAAATGCTATTGATAAGAATTCATAAAGAGCTTAAAGATATTGAAAGAGAAATAACAAAAAACTTAGGAACTGTTATCATAAAATAAATTTCACAATTTATTATTATTGGAATGTTAATCCTATATATTTGCACAGTGACTCATAAAAAAGGGTCACTCTGTAGAAACAGACTGACCTCTAACGATTGCTTGCTATATGAAAAATTCTTCTTAGTAATGTGAGCCTTTTAAAGTAGCTTAACTTGCTTAGAACTTGGCCTCTCTCGATATAAACTTGCTTTTCTAACGATTGCTGCCGTATTCTTTTTTACTTTTTCTTTATTTGTTACACAAAAGTAACGATACAAATGCACCGTTAAGTATCAACTTAACGGTGTTTTTATGATTGCAAAACATGTATGAAACTCCGAAACCCTTATCACAACTAGGTTTAAAGAATAGCTTTTTATGATGCCCAATTATAAAATGAAAAATAAAATTTATTTTGCAAAGCACAAGTTTGAAGCTAGTGAATTGTAAGTTGTAGAAATACTGTGTAATACACTGAATTATGATCTAAATTATTCAACCTATTTTGTCTACATCCCTAGACTACCAAAATAAGTAGTTAAGGTAAAAAGACTTTTTATTAGAAACGCCTTGTATATATTAGCATAGCTCAAGTGTAAAGCACTTTAGTAAATCCATATAGCACTTGTGTAAATTCACTTAGTACTTGAGTAAACGCACATAGCACTTGAGTATATCTAGATAGCACTTGTGTTTTTGAACATTGTAAAGGTATAAACTAACACAGCACTAGTATAAATTGTAATAGCGGAAGTGTAAATTGATAAAGCTTTGGTGTTGTTGGGCAACTATGTTTGGTTGACAGGCATAGCAGAGGAGTAAAAGACCTTTGTTTACGATAAAAAGTAGTTTATTAATGGTGAATAAAAGTTATTCGCTTTTAAGACATATTAATTGGCTTCTCTTCATTTACCATATAATTGTAAAGCGAAAAACTGTTATGCACCCTATTGTAACCACTTACAACCACAACTTAATCCAATGCCCTAAAAAGGTCAATAAGTTGCGAGTACTATTGAACATATCTGCAATTTGATAAGTAAGCAGAAAAAACAAGGGATAAAAATAATGCTCTTTGCGCATACTCATATCGAGCAATTTACTTGAAATATTATCCTTGAAGTGTTTGCTATTAAAAACAACCACAGAAACAACACCTATTGTTGCCCCAGCCAAAATATCGGTAGGATAATGTAAGCCCAAATAAATTCGAGGGAAGGCAATAAATAAGGAGGTATAAACTAAAGCAAAGGTTCCTAATTTGCGAGAAGAATAGAACAACCCTGCAGAAAGGGCGAAAAACAAGGTTGCATGATCACTTGGAAATGAACTTAAAAAATTGAAATCAAGTTTTTCAAATGAGTATGCAGATATTAAATGATTTTCAGGATTAAGAATTGGCCTAGCCCTAAAAGGAATCTTTGTAGCTAATATCCTAACTATGAACATGGCAACAAAGCTTCCAACCAATGTAGAAATAATGTGTTCTCGACTATTTCTTTGAGTCTTTTTCTCTTTAAACCATACCCACCAAATCCCAGTCATCAAAACCCCACCTTTTAAGACCATACAGTCCGAAAGAAAAACAATGGCCTCATCAAATATTACAGATTTGTGCACAAACTGGTTAATAAATTGAATAATGCGGTTATCGAATTCATTTGGAAACATAATACAAGTTTTAGCCAAAAGTATATTGTTGACACCAACTCTCAAAATGGTTTTATTGCAAAACGTGCATATTTTTTTAGAATACATAGCTTAAAAAAAACATCATTAATATTTAACCAAATCATTAATGCACCCAATCAATTAACAGAATAATGCTGCAATTTAATTTGTGTCAAACAACCTATTTTTCTACAACTATTCATTTTAATACTCACATTCATTACAAATAATCATGAAAAGTAACAGAAGTATTATCTGTTAGGTTTGGTTATAACATTAGAAACACTTTCTTTTGCGAATATTAATTGGCTTTTATTAGCCTTCGTATCATTTTAAAATAAACCCCTTTCATTATGACAACAGTTCAATCAGTAATTATCTCAATAGTTGAAGGGCTGACGGAGTTTTTACCAGTATCTTCAACTGCACACATGAAAATTACAAATCCACTTATTGGTGTTCAGATAGATTCTTTTGAAGAAATGTTTGAAGTTGTTATCCAATTGGCCGCCATCCTTAGCGTAGTAACCGTTTACTGGAAAAAGTTTCTCAACTTCAAATCAGCTAAATTCTACATCAAACTAGTTCTTGCCCTTCTTCCTGCAATTGTTTTTGGAGCGTTATTAAAAAAACATATTGATGCAGCATTAAGCAACTTAACATTCATTGCCTGTGTAATGATAGGTGGTGGTGTACTTCTTTTATTCGTGGACAAACTATTTAATAAAGATGAAATAACTGATGAGGAACAAATTACTTATCCCAAAGCCTTAACTATAGGATGTTTCCAAGTTTTGTCGATTGTGTTACCTGGTTTCAGCCGTAGTGCAGCAACAATTGTGGGAGGCATGAGTCAGAAATTAACAAGAAGCCTCGCAGCTGAATTCTCTTTCTTTTTAGCTGTACCTACTATGTTTGCGGCTTCTGCTAAAAGTTTGTTAGACTTATACAAAGAACATCCTGCAGTTTTAACCGATACTTCAAACCTTGGCACACTTGCCATAGGTTCTGTAATTGCGTATGTGATTGCCCTACTTTCTATTAAATTTTTTATTGGATACTTGCAAAAGCATGGCTTTCGTGTGTTTGGCATCTATCGTATCATATTAGGATCAATAGTTTTAGCCCTAATCTTCAAAGGAATAATTTAGGTTTTGGTGGTTAATTAAAAGAATAGGTTTTTAGCTTAAAGCAGCTCAACCTTTTATTATTACATTTATTATCTGGCAAAAACTACATTTTAAAAAAAGGGGGCTAATAGACATTTAAATGTTTATTAGCCCCCTTTTTTTAAAATGTAGTTTTAGTTAATAAATACACCTTGCGATTCTATTTTATGATTAAATCATCCTCTATAGTCAAATAAAGAAGTGAAATTTATTTCTATTCAACTATTTAGTTTATAAATATATTCCTCTATTTCGGCTTGTCGGGCATTTGCAAATCCTTTGTCTTTTCCTATTTGTATGAACCCACATTTCGTTAAAACTCTTTGTGAGCCAAAGTTATCAAATGCTGCTCGGGCGTAAATGGGGCGGACTATTTCAATGTTCAAAAAGATTTTAAGTGCTGATGTAGCAATTCCCTTTCCCCAAAACTTTTTGTCAATCCAATAGGTAATCTCGGCTTCATCTTTCATCATAAACTTAGCCACACTACCCACTATGTTTCCATTCAGTTTAATAGTCTGGTTATTTATAGTGGGATCGGTTAAATACTTGATGTATCTTTCTATGTACGCAGTTTTATCAGTTGAATCTGTAGCCATGAATGCTGCCAAATAAGTAGCTTCTTTATCGAGCTGAAACTGAAATAAGGTATTTAAATCGTCTATTCCTGTTGGCGTTAAAGTAATTATGTTATTTGTCATTGAACAAAAGTGCTGTTAGTGTTTGATGATTTATTTCTAGGTAAAATTAATTGAAAATGAATTAAGGACAAAGAGACGAACAATCATTTGATTTTAGTGATATAAATATATGGATTGATAAAAAATTATACTGAACAGTAAGAAAAGTTTCTCTCAAAGCGAAGCTGTCCTTAACTAAAACGGCATTCTTTCGAACAGCTTACTATCATTAATCAATTAAATATTAACATGCAAATAATAACTAAAAGTCAACACTTACCAAATTACTCTTGGTAATCGTAAACAAATAATAACCAATTTTACAATAGACTTTATGTGTTAGATTCTTATTTGAAAATAGGGACTGTGTATTAATTTGGTTACCACTCAGGAGCTTTACCACTAAGTATAAAACAAAAAAGAATGAAGACAAAAGTTTAATTTTTGCCTTTATCATTTCTTAACAAATATTACCTTACAATCTTTGTGTTCTTTGTGAAATCCATAGTGGTTAAAGTGGTTAAAATACACCTAATTAGCAACTATATGTAGAACTATTGTTTAATAAACAATTTGGCAACCTTACGCTCACCAAATGCAACCATAATAGAGTAAGTGCCATTAACTAGCTGATTAGTGTTAATAGTACATTCTTGACTTCCTTTATTTAACAAAACCGTTGACTTATTCAATATCCTTCCACTCATGTCGGTGATAAAGAAATTAGCTGTTTGTTGCGCCTTCGAGTTGATATTAAGGGACAACTTTTCTCTAACAGGATTCGTATTAATTGTAATAAAGTTAATAGCCGCTTCGTCAATATTTACTGAAGCAGTTGCAGAATAACTGGTTTTGCCGTTTTGATCCCTTTGCACTAAACGGTAAAAGTTCATGCCATTTGCGGGTGTATTATCTATTACTTTATAGTTTCTTAGCGTAATGCCATCATTACCTTTAATGGTAGTTAGGAGGGCATAATGTACGCCATCAATAGATTTTTCTACTTCAAATACACCATTATTAGTTTCGGAAGCAGTTGCCCACTTTATTTCAATGAGCTTATCAGGCGTAACTATAGCCTTAAAATCTACAAGCGAAACTGGGAGAGAACCGTTGTTGTAAGTATACCAAATTGGGGAAGTAATGGTTTTTGCTCCCCCAATAATTATCTCAGCAAAATAATACGCCGTTGAATTATTAGGAAGATTGAAATCAGTAAAGTTGAAAGAATAGCCTGTAATAGAATCTAATAATACAGCCGAAACGCCACTGCCAGGTATGCCATACATAATATTTATTTTAGGAATAGAACCGCTGCTTGTAGGGTCTATTGCATAAACACTAATGGCAGGCAGGGTATTGCCAGAAATAATACTACCCATAGGCTCATTGTTTAGGGTGAATGTAGCTCTAGTGTCGCAATTTTCTGTGGCATAAAAGCTTCTAGATTTTAGTGCAGACAAAAAGGAAGTAGCAGTTAAATTGCTTGCATTTATTGCCAACCTTGTTTTCGCAGTTCTACCAAAAGTAGTATAGTGGTTATCATGATCCATTGATGGACCTATGTGGTAACCATCTGCCAAAAGAGTTTTATAATAGGAATAATAAGACAATGAAGAAGGGTCTGTATAAGTAGTATTGGTTGAAAATGCAGGACCACTAGAAATAGCTGCACCCACAATGGCACTATCAGCAGTGGCGTTAAATGGAATATTGGCTAAATTGTCAAAATCACTGTTAGAGGGGTGAGCTAATAAAGCAACAACATTATTGCCTAATGAATTGATGGTAGCAAACAAACCAGTGGTTCCGGTAGTAGAATGGGTACCGATGTAATCGTTTTTAGGAACATAAAGATTGTAGTTGTTAGATTCCCAACCAAGCAATTGATCACTACCATAAACCAAAACATGTCCACCACCACTTATAACGCCCCACTCCATACCGTATAAAGCCAAAAAATTAGCTGTTGTAGCTGCAGATGCTTGGGCCAAACCCGGTTTCCAATTGGAAACATTCATTCCTGCCCCTGAATGATTGTGTTCAGAAATGCCTAAATAATCTAAACACAAACTATTCTTTGCATAATTGTAATTATCGGCTGGTGTAAATGTGGTACTATCCTTATTACCATCAGAATAACTAGAATGTGCATGGAGATTACCAAAATATGTGTTTGTAAGTGGTGATAATTTTGTAGTAATATTCCCTTTTAGTATGTTAGTTGTAAGGTACTTTGCGGTACCTGAACACGCTTTGTTTTGCGGTATAATATAAAAATAGTAATCAGTACCCGCCGTTAGGTTGGCTGCAATAAAAGAAGTGGCTTTGCCGTTTGCTAAAACAGTTGCATTTCCAATAGTGCTACCAACAGTATAATTAGTGCCATCTACTGGTATGGAACTTAACGTTGCATTTTTACTGTAAAGAACTAAATAACTATCTGCTGTTGCACTTGCCTTAAAATAACCATTAATAATTTTACTATCTGCTTTTAGTTGCAAACTACTTGCAGGCGTGGTAGGGTTAGTACAAGTAGTGACTGCTAGAGTAGTAACTTGTTTAGTGAGTGGAGCAACGGTGTTGTAGACAATACTGCCTGTACAATTTAGGTTGTTAGCCGAAAAAATAAAATAGTAATAAGTAGTCCCAGATGCTAGTCCACTTGAGGTAAATGTATTAACAGGCGTAAAAGCAACAACAGTATCATTGCCAATAGAAGCATTTGCTTTGTAGGTTGTTCCGTTTACAGGCAAACTATTTAAGGTACTGCTCTTGCTTTTAATCACTAAATAGTTGTCTGCTAAAGTGTGAGTGAAACTTCCATACACAGCAGATGATGTAATGCCACTAAATAATAATTGAGTAGGCTGTGCAATGGGAACTGAACAAGGCTCGCTACCAGTAAGGGTGGTTGCAGTACCTTGCAAAGGGGAAGAAGTATCATAAAGTGGTCCACCAGAACACAAGTGATTCATACTAAAAACAAAGAAATTAAAGGCCGTATTAGCATTCAATGATTGGGCAGTAAAACTATTAGAAGTTGTTGTTGCTACCACTGTGCCATCCCCAAGGTTGTCTCCTATTGCATAATTTTTTCCATTAACTGGAGCACTACTCAAAGCGGCGTTTACAGTTGCCACTACCAAATAGCCTTGCGGAGAAGTTGAGGCAGAAGTAAACGCCGCTTGTACTGTACTAAAAGCAGTATTGGTAACAGTAAAATTAGTTGGCTGGCTGGTAGGTGCAGTGCAAGCAACGGGAGGAATAGCCGTTACTTGAACATTATCTATGCTTATTTTTGGTCGAGAGCCAGAAGTTCCTCCTGAGCCATTTGAATAATAGAAACGAAGTCTTGCTGAAGTAGAATTATTAAAAATAGCAGGTAGTGCTGCAAAACTTATGCTGCCACTTGTGGCAACATTATTAACAACATTAAGAACGGAAGCTGTAGTTAACTCCGTAAAGTTAGTACCATCAACAGAGGCATATACTCTGATGGAGCCTGTTCGATTGCCCGTAAAATTTCTTACTTCTGCCCAATCAAAGCTTAAAGTTCCAGCATTTAATCCAGTAAAATCCATAAAAAAGTCTATGGCTACCGAGGTGGTGTTGTCTGTTGTTCCAGTGCTAATTAGTTGAATGTTTTGTGTGCCTTTATAAAGTCCAGAAAAAGAATTTGTACCCGATACAGTTTGAAAACTATTACTAGCAACAGTAAGTTTGGTGGCAGAAGGAACAGTGCCAGTAGCATTAATGTCGCAACCTTTCCAGGCAGCAGCACCTATACCACTACTAAAAGTTCCATTTGCAGGAGAAGCGGTAAAAACCCAGTTTGCAATGTCTGAGAAGGTTTCTTTATAAGTATTATTGGGCTGAATAGCCATATTTACAGCAACTTGCCCCAAAGCGGTATTTGCTAATGATATTAAAATAATACAGAATAAAGGAAGGAGAAATTTTAATTTATACATATATGTTACTTGATACTAAAAAAAATGCAGATTGCAAATATAATAGTCCTCTTGTCCTCTTCATCAATTAATTAATATGCTTTTAAATTATCGCTTGATTATATAAATTGAATGCCCGAAAACCTAAAACCAACGGCAGTAGACTTAATTTGAACGCTAGTGGATATAAAACGAACGCCCGAAGACTTTATACGTCTGTCTATAGATTCAATTTCAATGTTAGTGGATTTAAAACGTCTGTTAGTGGATATAAATCTTCCGTCAATAGACCTAAATCTTCCGTCCGAAGCCTTAAAGTCAACACTTTTAAGACTTCGGGGTTAATTTATGTGTTTTTGAAGTTAGATTTTGATTATTAAGAATTAGTGTTAGGCATAATAACTTGACCAATAAGCCTGATTATAAAACAAAAAGCAACTGATTAATTAAACTTTTTTATCCCTGAATCCTTAATTAGTATATGGAACATTTATCAATTGACACCATCAAAACATGGGAGAGATTTTATCGTGCAAACTTCATTAATTGCCTCTCTGGCTTTAAGTCTGCCAACCTAATTGGCACTGTAAATAAAGATGGGCAACCCAATTTGGCAGTGTTTAGTAGTGTTGTTCATTTGGGGTCTGATCCTGCGTTGATTGGTTTCATCAATCGTCCACTTGCCGCTGCTCCTCATACCATTAATAACATAGAAACAACTGGCGTTTACACCATCAATCATATAAATCCATCCTTTGTAGAAAAAGCACACCAAACAAGTGCAAAGTATCCTGTTGATGTTAATGAATTTGAAGCCGTTGAACTTACAGAGCAGTATATTGATAACTTCATTGCTCCTTTTGTTGCTGAAAGCAACCTGAAATATGCATTAAAACTAGTAGAAATTGTTCCCATTAAACACAACAACACCTTCCTAGTGATAGGAGAAATTACAGATATTATTGTTGCTAAAGAATGGATAACCACAGACGGCTTTATCAACATAGATAAGGCTGAAAGCATGGCTTGCCTTGGGTTAGACACCTATTACACCGCCACTCCAATAGCTAAGTTTGGGTATGCTAAAGCAACCAAATAGCACTTCTGAAAAAAAGTTTACTTTAAGTTTATTTTATATTTCAACTCTAACTGCTTTAATTTGCGAGCAATATCATAACGCAGGTTTTTGTGAAACAAATACTGTATTTATTTTTTTACAGTCTAGAAAGAAATGAGAGACATGGAATCGAATGACCTTAAAGAAATTATTAACGAGAAGAGTTGGTACGCAATCTACACAAAACCACGCTGGGAGAAGAAAGTTCACGAACGACTTTTACAAAGAGGAATAGAAAGTTGGTGTCCAATACAAAAAATTCAAAAACAGTGGAGCGATAGAAAGAAAATTGTCGAAGAACCGTTGTTTAAATCGTATGTGTTTGTGCACATAGATTATGTAAAAGAAAGGTTACCAGTAACCATGGTGGATGGAGTGTTGAACTTTGTGTATTGGCTCCGAAAGCCAGCCATCATTAGAACCGAAGAAATTGAGAATATCCAACGTTATCTGAATGAAAAAGATGCTAAAATTGAATTAACATCTATAGAAGGTTTCAAGGTCGAAAGCAAAGTAAAAATAACCCATGGAGTATTTATGGATAAAGAAGGAACGATACTTCGTGAAGGGAAAAAGAAAGTGTATGTTCAATTGGAAAGTATTGGGCAAGTGATGATAGTAGAATTTTCTGTTGCACACCTTGAGGTAATAGGCTAAATAATGAGTAAAATAAAAGTTTTTTTGAGTGATGTTGACGGTGTAATGACAGATGCTGGCATGTATTATACTGAAAGTGGCGATGAATTTAAAAAATTCAACACACATGATGGTATGGGTTTTAACCTGATTCAGCAAACTGGTGTAAAGATTGGCATCATCACTACAGAAAATACTAAGATGGTAGAGAGGCGTGCTGCTAAACTAAAAATGGATTACCTATACCAAGGTAAAGGGTTTGGCGGAAAACTAGCGGCCGCCTTGGATGTTTGTGCAAAAGAAAATATCACCCTGAAAGAAGTTGCCTACATTGGCGATGATGTAAACTGTATTGAATTGTTGAAATCCGTTGGTTTAGCAGCTTGCCCTGCAAATGCAACTCCTAAAGTTAAAGCAATTGAAGGCATCATTCACCTTACCAAAAGTGGAGGAGAAGGTGCTGTTAGAGAATTTATTGAGATGATATTAGACGGGCAGTTTGACTAACTTTTTAAAAGTCAAGAGTTGAAAGTGGAGAGTCGAAAGTTGGTTTGAATTATCATTTCATTCATTCTATACACTTAATGATAAAGATGTATGAATAAGATAAAATTTGCCATTATTGGTTGCGGTAGAATTGCCCAACGCCATGCCAAACACATTAATAGGCTGGGAACTTTGGTGGCAGTTTGTGATATTGACAAATCAAAATCTGATTCACTTTCTCAACAATATAACTGTACCGCCTATTCCTCAATTGAAGCATTGCTATCCACAGAAAAAGATTTAGATGTAGTATCCATCTGCACGCCAAATGGACTTCATGCAGAACATAGTATTAAAGCCTTAAATGCAGGCTTTAATGTATTGGTAGAAAAACCAATGGCAATTAATGTGGAAGATTGTGAGGCGATGATTGAATCTGCCAAAGCCAACAACAAACGCCTATTTCCCATTAAACAAAACAGATATAATCCACCGGTTGCAGCTGTGAAACAGGCAATAGATAATGGCATCTTTGGCAAAATATATAGTTTACAACTAAGCTGTTTCTGGAATAGGGATGCCGACTATTATACCAACTCTTGGAAAGGAACGGCTAATTTGGATGGCGGCACTTTGTTTACTCAATTCAGTCATTTCATCGATTTATTATATTGGCTTAATGGGGATGTAGAAAAAGCGTTTGCCATTACAGATAACTTTTCGCACAAGGGTATTATTGAGTTTGAAGACACGGGAGTGGTTGCCTTATCATTTAAAAATGGGTCGATTGCCACTATCAATTACACAGTAAATAGTCATGCAAAAAATATGGAAGGCTCCTTAACCATTTTTGCAGAAAAGGGTACCGTCAAAATTGGAGGACAATATTTAAACGAATTAGAATACCAAAGTATTGAAGGTTTTAAGTTTGAGAATTTGCCCAAAGGAAATACTGCAAACAACTACGGAACCTACGTTGGCAGCATGAGCAACCACGACAAAGTGTATGAAAATGTAATAGACGTATTGCAAAACGATGCCACCATGACCACTAGTGCTTTCGATGCTCTAAAGACGGTTGAAATAATCAGGATGATTTATGATGCGGCGAACAATGAATAATCTTTTTACACAAAAGAACAATAAAAACAAAGATAAAATGAATGCTGCAAAATCAAATTGAGCAGATTTACGTTTTATACATTGCCTTTTTAACTTAACACCTTCAACTTATTAATTCTAACTCCCTAAAACTCGTCTTAAATACCATTATCACATAAACCAAATTACAAACTACAATCCTTTTGTTTCTTTGAGTAAATTGAGCTGATTCTCTATGAATTATACATCTGGAAATTATGTTTAAATAAATGTTTAATCGATTCGTAACAATTATTTGCTTAGATTTATAAAAAGTAGAAAATGACTGACTTACAAAAGGCTAAAATAAAAAGAAATACTTGCCTTTTAAAATTCCTTGAGGACAATTTTGCCATATTTGATAACGATAGCGAACTGAAACGATTTTATAAAAAATTAATGTCAGATCATGCCCAATCATTGGTTTCAGCAGAAGATTTAAATGCTGATGAAACATCCTTTAGTACAGAAAAACTTATTGCAAAAAAAGAAGTGTGCGAAATGGCGAAGCTGCTTTGTGACAAGGCAAAAGAAGCTTTTTTATCATGGGGAGATAAAGATCTTTTCAGAAAAACAAAAGTTGGTTATTTACACTTTTTCCGAAGCAATGACTTTTACACAGAAGAACGCATAAAGGAACTGCATAAATTACTTAACAACCATATTAAAAGCTTATCACCCGAACATATTACAGAACAAAACCTTGAAGACTTTAAACTGAAAATAAAAACATTCATTGAAACAAAAGGCTCTTCTTCCTTCAATGATAGGCCACCATTAGAAGTAACGGCTAGGCTTAAAGCTGACTTGAAAATAATTGAAAAAGATGTTCATTACATTTATGTCTATGCAGAAAAATATAAAAAATTAAACGAACAGTTCTACCAAGGACTGCTTCAATGCAATTTGAACTCAGAAACCCTCGAATTAAAAGACACAACCCTCTCAATCACTGTTTTTGATGCAGACGAAGCAATCCCACTGCAAGGAGTAACTATTTCAATCTCTAAATCCTCCGAAAAATTAATTAGTGATCTAAATGGTAAATGCGTATTTACAAACATATTATCTGGCAGAGGCATAGCCAACTTTTCATTTAATGGATACAAGGAACAATCGGTTGTCATTAAAATTAAACCTCTTAAAGTGAATGAAATAAGTGTTTCATTGAAAAAAGATTAAGCATAATTACCCCCATCATTCTCTGTTTAGAAAGAAATACAATGAATCTATAGAAATTAATAAGCACTTCTCATAGGCGGATAACCACCTTTTTAATAACAAAATGTCTATAATAACACATTGCGAAAGGATAGTTAGAGTTCATTAAAAAATAATATTCTATTTTCGCAGACATGAGTAAGGAACAATTAACAAGTTATCCAAAAGATAAAATTAATATCTTGTTTTTGGAGAACATCAGCGACAAGGCTGTTCAGTATTTTAAAGATCAAGGATATGTAAACGTATCAAAGCTGAATGGCGCATTAAGTGAAGAAGAATTAATAAAAGCAGTGAAGGATGTACACTTACTAGGCATCCGCTCTAAAACACAAATAACGCAAAAAGTACTGGAGTCGGCAAAGAAATTACAAGCAATTGGATGCTTCTGCATTGGCGTAAACCAAGTGGATTTAAAAGCAGCTACCAAACTTGGTGTGTCTGTTTTTAATGCACCTTATAGCAACACTAGAAGTGTGGCTGAATTGGTAATCGGATTGGCAATTATGCTTATAAGAAGAATTCCAGATAAAAACAAGGCCGCACACGAAGGTATTTGGAACAAAGTAGCTACTGGCAGTTACGAAATGCGTGGCAAAACAATCGGCTTACTTGGCTATGGTAACATAGGCTCTCAGGTTAGTGTTATTGCAGAAAGCCTTGGCATGAAAGTTTTGTTTTATGACACTGAAACTAAATTGCCACTAGGTAATGCTGTAGCAGCAAAATCGCTCAAGGAGTTAGTAAGCAAATCTGATATTGTTTCTTTGCATGTGCCAGAAACTGATGCCACAAAGAACCTAATTAATAAAAGCACTTTAAAGCATTTTAAGAAAGGTTCCATACTAATTAACTATGCAAGAGGCGAAGTGGTTGACTTAGATGCACTAGCTGACTTCTTGAAAGATGGTCATATTAGTGGGGCTGCAATTGATGTTTTTCCGTGGGAACCAGAAAAGAATGGTGATAAATTTACAACACCAGTTCAGGGATTAAGTAATGTGATTCTTACTCCCCACATTGGTGGCAGCACCGAAGAAGCGCAAGCTAACATTGGCGAAGATGTGAGTATTAAGTTATATCAATTTTTAGAAAAAGGGATTACCAATGGATCACATACTGTTCCTGCCATTGGTTTACCACCCGTTGATGGTGCACACAGAATATTGCATATTCACAACAATGTTCCTGGCGTTTTAAGTGCAATCAATACTGAATTGGCTAGTCACCACATTAACATTTTAGGACAATACCTAAAAACAAACGAAGAGATTGGCTATGTGGTGCTTGATGTAGATAAAAAACTTTCTGCCCAAGCCGCTGAACTCTTGAGGAACGTGAAGGAAACAATTAAGGTTAGGATGTTGTACTAAGAAAGTCGATTGCTGAAAGTCGAAAGTCGAAAGTTGTGAATTGTGAGTTGTGAGTTGACGGTCAACTTTAGACTTTTTACTTTCAACTTTTCACTTTCTACTATTAACTGAAAAAAATAGAAAGGTTATGAATGAAGGGATAGAACAATTGAAGGAAGCACTAGCCGTTTCTCCGGATAATATTCCATTGAGATTGCATTTGGCAGAATTGATGGTGAAGGGATTTATGCTTGATGATGCGGCTGCTCAATACCAAGAAATACTTAATAAAAATTACGGTAATGACAAGGCTCGCAAGGGTTTGGCAAGCGTGTTTTATAAACAAAAGAAATTTTCTGCTGCCATTTTGGTTTTTGAAGCATTATTGGCTGATAATAAAATAGCTGGTGAAGAATTAGTGCCTTATGTAAAATGCTTGATTAAAGAGAATTCACATAATGAAGCAGTAGAGATTTACAAAAAGGTATTGCAACAAGTACCTGGCTTTAAAGATGATGAAATAGACGGAATCCTTAGGATGCCAACAGTGAGTGCTAAACGTAGTAATAATGGCTTATTTGATGAAGATGAAATGGATGATGACATTGATGACATCTTTGGTGGACAAGAATTTGAAGATGATGGCACTAGCTATTTGATGGAAAAACCAGACCTCAAGTTTGAGGACGTGGGTGGCATGAAGAAAGTGAAGAATGAAATTGCACTAAAGATTATTCAACCACTTAAAAACCCTGACTTATATAAGGCATTTGGAAAGAAAACAGGTGGTGGCATACTTCTTTATGGCCCTCCAGGCTGTGGCAAGACTTATTTAGCCAAGGCAACAGCAGGAGAAATAGATGCTAAATTCATCAACATTGGCCTGCATGACATATTGGATATGTGGATGGGCAATAGCGAAAAGAACTTACATGAAGTTTTTGCTCAAGCCAGAAACAATGCTCCTTGTGTACTTTTTTTTGATGAGGTAGATGCAATTGGTGCAAGCCGAAGTGATTTGAAAGGTAGTAGCATGCGCCATGTTATCAATCAGTTTCTTGCAGAAATGGATGGTGTAGAAAATAATAATGATGGTGTTTTAATACTTGCCGCTACCAATGCGCCATGGAGTGTGGACAGTGCATTTAGAAGACCCGGCAGATTTGATAGAGTAATTTTTGTAGCTCCGCCTGATACTGAAGGAAGAATAGAAGTTCTAAAAAAGCACCTTAAAGAAAAACCTGCCGAAGTGATTGATTTGGCAGCAGTGGCAAAAGTTACGGAAGATTATTCTGGTGCCGATTTGAAAGCAGTAGTTGATATTGCTACAGAATATAAACTAGAAGAGTCATTAATAAAAGGCTCTATTGAAAAGATAACAACCAAAGATTTGTTGAAAGCTGCTAAAGAACATAAAAACACCACCGCAGAATGGTTTAGTACTGCACGTAATTACGCATTATATTCCAATGAAACAGGATTGTATAATGATATATTAGATTACTTAAAGATAAAAAAATAGGATTATCAATTAATAATTGACAATTGATAATTGACAATTATTAATTGTCATTTGTTAATTATTAATTGTTTATGTTAGATCGGGATAATTTACTACGAAGAGCTGAGTTTCTTAGAAGACAAAAGCGTCTTAAAGAAGCAGAGAGAGAGGTGGGAGTAGTACTTCAATCTGACCCTGAAGATGTAGAAGCTTTAATAATTTTAGGACATTGCAAAATAGATGCAAGACAATTTGATGAGGCAATTACGATATTAAAACAATGCCTTCAATATGATAGCAGTAAAGATTATGTTTTTTACCTATTAGCATTTACTTATTATCAAAAAAATGATTCCAAAAATGCCATCAACTTCCTCAAAGAGGCACTCTCTATATTCCCATACAATTCTGGTTATTTTGCCCTCGCCGCTCACATCCATTTAGATGATAAAGATTACCAATCGGCATTGGATGCGGCGGACACTGGATTGTCTATAGATGCCGAAAATGTGTCATGCCTGAACGCTCGTTCCACTGCCTTATTCAGGCTAAAGAAAATTGATGATGCTACGGAAACTATTAATGAGGCTTTATCTATTGATCCAGAAAACTATATTACCCATACCAACTATGGGTGGCATCATCTAGAAAAAGGAAGACATAAGGATGCAGAAATATATTTTAAAGAAGCCTTACGCATTAACCCCAATTATGCTTATGCCAAGCAAGGATATAAATCGGCTTTAAAGTCTAAGTTTATTTTGTATAAATGGTTACTGCAAAGTAATTTATGGTTGAGCCAACAAAACAAAAAATTAAGACTAGGAATCATTTTTGGATTATGGTTATTGGTAGCAGGCATTAATACAGCAGGAGAAAACTCTCCTTTCCAATATTTCTGCTATATGGTCATGATTATCTATTTTTCTATCGTTGTTTTTTCTTGGATAGGCAGCTCTTTAGCCAATCTATTTCTTTTAACCACACCCCATGGACACTATATTTTAACTCATCAAGAAAAATGGAGTGCTAGAATGGTGGGCATTGCTTTAGCAACCTCATTATTGCTTTTAGGAATTGTAGAATTCATCAATAGCAATTATCTTTTTGCGGCAGGTGTTGTAGCCAGTTTTGCGCTTTTATTCAATGAAATTGATTTTCCCATCAAACTTTTTAAAGTGAAAGGAAGAGAACTGTTTAGCCATATCATACTAACTACTGGCCTTATATGCTGCTTGGCTGCTTGCTTTAGTTTGCCAATAGCAACTTGGATTGCGATTATTTATGGGTTTCTTTTTGTTGGCTTCATCTGGTCTGGCTCAATAAGGTCAACCATTTAAGTAGATGAATGGAACTAAACCTCCTTTTTATTAATTAAAATAGAGAGGGTAATTTTTCTGCAAAGTCCCCCAACTAATTCGCAAAGAAGTTGCAAAGGGATTAGTAATTAAGATAAAACTTTGTACTTCAAGAACGCAGAGATGGAAGTATAAAAGGGGCGATTATTTCACGCGTCCTACTTAGCAGCTACTCAAATTGTAATGCTTGCATGTTTTATAGGCATTCTGCTCCAAAATGTTCAATCAAATCGTCATGGCATTGCCGTTTATGAGTCAAAAAGGGCAATGAATGACTCATAAACGGCAACCGGAAGGG
>CANFLL010000092.1 GCA_947447825.1 Chitinophagaceae bacterium
CGTGCCATCAACAGTCATGGTAGCTACCATCAAAAAAATGAACCATGCCACCAAAAAAGTGAAGTGTGTCACCAAAATAATGACCCCTGCCACCAACACTCATGGTAGCTACCATCAACAGTCATGGTAGCTACCATCAAAATAATGAAGTATGCCACCAAAAAAGTGAAGTGTGCCACCAAAAAAATGAACCATGCCATCAATAGTCATTGTAGTTACCATCAAAAAAATGATGTAGATACCAATTTTAAGGGATCAGAACTGCTTGAAAGTAACGATACCAAAAAAAGGCCACTTGAATTATATCAAGTGGCCTTAAACTTTATCATCTAGCAATGATGCTTATAAACCTTTTAGCTTCTTTACTGCGTAGCTAATTCCGCTTGCAACTAGCATCAAACTCATGCCGCCATCAAAAGGAACAACAGGGCTACCATCGCCCGTTGGACCATTGCCAGGTGAACCTGGTCCATTGATGCCTGGATCATCGGCAGGACTTTGTGCATTTACTTTTATTGAGGTTAAGGTTAATCCTATCACCATCGCCAACCCAATTAGCTTGAAACTCTTTGTTAATGTTTGCATCTTAATAATGATTAATTAATAGTGGTTAGTTGTTAGTTATTAGTGGTTAGATTTTACACTAACCAATAATAACTAATCACTAATAACTAGTTTACTGATAAATTTGATTGATTAACTATTGTTCCACTTGCAGTTTCTCTGATAGTTACACTATAAGTTCCAACAGCCAATGTATTGTTGATAATGAATGCATGACTACCATTTCCACCATCGTGACAGATAGCTGCTTCCTGTACCTTTTGACCTAATACATTTGTGATGATTACTGTGTATTTGCCAGCAGCCACATTACTCATACTAACATTAACTACCTTACTTCCTTTTAATGGATTAGGATACAAAGAATAAGTCGAAAGTTTAGAGTCGAAAGTCAAAAGTTTAACTACATTACTGTAGCTAAATGTACCTACTTGGCTGATTGCTTTAATGCGGTAATAAGTGGTAGCGGTTGCGCTGTTATCAGTTGTTGTGTAAGAGGCAGATGCTGTGTTTTTAGCAATAGCTTGAGCAATTTTAGTGAAGCTCTTTGAGTCGGTAGATTTCTCTACTTCAAATTTAGAAACGCCTTTTTCTCCAACTGTATTCCAGCTAATTGTAGCTATCTTGTTGTTTAAAGTTGCACTAGCAATAATGCTGTTAACAGCCAAAGTAGTTGGTTTGAAAGCAAGGCTGAATCGGCTAGCATAAGAAGCAGCCAAAGAAGTGTCTACTGTAAAATTGATGGTATCAATACCAATTGAAAGTGTTTTTTCTGTACCTGTATAGTTATCTTTCAGAACAGGTAATAATCCAGCAGCATCATAAGCAGATGCATCGATGACTAGTTTATAGTTTTTACCACTCATTTTGTTTAATGCAATTGGTAATATATCAGTAGCGGTTGCTGGCAATCTTCCATCAATACTAAGCGAAGTTCCTTTATCAGTAATAGCGATACTATTGTTTGATGTTCCAAATTTCAACGCATCTTGAGGGCCATAAGTTGTGTTACCAAAACTAGTAGCAAAAGCTACCGCAGCAGCATCAACGCTAGCATATTTGCTTGTGCTATCTTGTAATAATAAACTAATATAAATTTTACTTAATGGTTTAGAAACTCCAAACACTGCAACCTTAGCAACACTAGCTGCTTTAGCCGTTTCCTTAAATACAACTTTTGGACTAGCCGCATAAGTTTGAACAAAGAATGCTTGCCCAGGCTGAATATAAGCAGAAGTTGTATTGCCAGAATATACAGAACCAGATAGTGCATTATAAGCTCCGTAAGTTCCTGTAGCAGAGTGTGTAGGATCTAAAAACCAGTAGCTACCATTAATATCTTTTGATACACCAAAAACGTTGGTTCCATCATTTGCATTATTTGATGGATCGCCCCAAAATACTGGGCATGCATACGGATTAGAGACCATACTGAAACCAGTCTTTGCGCCTATTGTTGTGTTCAATTTTACAGAAGTGGATGTTATAGACGTTGTTCCGTCGGCAGCGGTAGCTGTTGCGCCATCATTATTATATGTCACATCGCCAGCAATCAATTTTCCAGATGCACGTAGCGTAGTAGCTTTTACCATTAGTAAACCGTAACCATACACGTTTACAATTGGTGTTTTAGCTAAATTGAAGCCTCTGTCCCCTCGAATCAATACTCTGTAACTAGCCAGAGGATCAAGACTCGTTGTTGTAGTGTTTTTTATTGCTTCAAATCCAGCTAAACTTGTATAAGTATATGCGGAAGAAGTACCGTTAATGCTATAATCTAAACCTGAACTAGCAGGAGCGGGTTGAGTAGCAGTAGCTGTAGAACCATAAAAACCATCATCTGCATGAGTAGCAGTTGGCCCAGTAATGAAGATTCCAGAATCGCTCAACATTCTTCCCCCCTCTTGCCAAGTGTTGTAAACAGTATTGCTAGCATTATAAACTTCTGGTGCAATGTCACGATAACCCCGATAACCAGCAGGGATATAACGTTCAATATTTACATTACCAGAAATTTTACCATCTACTTTTCCAACAATGGCCGTGTTAGTAATGGAAGTTGATTTAAGGGTAAGGAATCCTCCCGTATTCAGCGTGCCAGAAGAAACTAACAACGTACCTGTAATGTTTTGATTGCCACTAGTAATAGTTGCTCCTGCTGCATTAGTAAGGGTAAAATCTGTAAAAGTGTTAGTACCTGAAAGGGTTTGGGCAGACGTGCCATTAAAAGTAATTGAATGAGTTCCTGTGATAGAACCACTATTGCTAAAATTGCCTTTTAAAACAAGGGCGGTTGGTAATGAATTTACGATGGTACCGCTAGAAATCGTTAAACTATTGAGCAAAGTAGCTACAGACGGATATTCTACCCCAATAGTAGTTGCTGTTCCACTGTTGTAAGTAACGTTTACGCTAGTATTAAAAGTAGGAGCTGTGCCTAAAGAACCTGCTGCACGAGCGATGGTTGCGCCACTTGATAAAGAGAGTCCACTTGCACCATTAGTAAGCTTACCACTAGTTAAGGTTAAAGTGCCAGAAAGGGTTTGTGTTCCTGAACTTATGGTTGCACCAGCAGCATTGTTTAAAGTAAGATTCGTTAAAGAACCTGTTCCAGAAATGGCTTGAGCCGAAGAACCATTTAGGTTAATAATCCCCACACCAATGATTGATGCACCATTGGTAAATGTTCCTGCAACGTTTTGTGTACCCGAACTAATATTAGCACCCAATGAATTAGAAAGCGTGAAATTATTAAAGGATGTATTTCCTGAAATAGTTTGTTGGGTAGCACTTCCATTTAATACAATAGAGGGAGTTCCAGAAACAGTACCACTGTTGCTGAAATTTCCTTTAAGGGTAATTGTACTTGGCAATGAACTCAACGTAGTGCTACTAGCAATAGTTAAGTCATTAAGGATAGTACTTACTGATGGATATTCATAACCAACTGTTGTTGCTGCACCACTGTTATAGTTAAGGTTTACACTAGTGTTGAACGTGGGTGCTGCACTTAATGCACCAGCCGCACGGGCAATAGTTGCACCACTAGACAGGCTAAGACCAGATGCTCCATTGGTGAGCGTGCCACTAGTAAGAGTCAGTGTGCCAGAAAGGGTTTGAGTGCTAGAAATTGTTGCACCATTGGTATTGTTCAGGGTTAAGTTTGTGACAGAGCCTGTGCCAGCAATTGTTTGAGCTGAAGAACCATTTAGGTTTACAACGCCAGCACCACTAATTGTACCATTGTTGGTTATTGTACCTGGAATGGTAAGTGTTTTGCCTGTTGCGATAGATAAAGTTCCACCAGAAGCTATTGTAAGTGTTCTATTCGCTGCTGAACCATAAGTACTAGAGGTCATATCAAAATCACTGTTTAGCGTTAGGGTTGAACCACTATTAACATTGATTTGATTTTTGTAAGTAGCATTTGAATTACTGGTGTATGAGTTTACATTAAATGTTCCCAAATTTGTGAATGATTGCGAAGTGCCAGAAAAATTTACAATTACTCCTGCCGAATTTGTATTTGTACCACTAAATGCTCCTACATTCAAAGTTGCACTAGCAGCTATCGTTATATCATTTTGAATATTAATGGTTGAATTTGCTGTTCCACTTGATAAGGTTATTAATGATAATGTTCCTTTAGAAATTTTTAGCGTCCCAATGTTGCAAGTAGAGCCACTTGCACTCAGTGTTAATGTTCCTGTTGAATTAAAATCAAAAATTCCATAAGTTTCACCTAAACCTGTTGGGTTGGTTGATGAACTTTGGTGTGAATAAATGCTCCCCGGTTGAAATGTGCTAATGGTTAGTGGAGACGGACCAAAAGGGGTTGTACCTCCTAAAAAGTCAAACTCTGAACCAGATGCAAAAACAACACTCCCATTTGTTCCTGATGTGGTTATATTAAAAGGCGTACTAGATGAAACAGATGTTGTTTTACAGAAGCTTCCATTCTGAAAAGTAATACCGCTAACATCAGGGCTAATTAATTTATGAGCTTGCCCAGTACTTGTACCTGCACTTAAATTTACTGTTCCTGAGATTGAGCCTTTACATCCTGTTACTAAACTAATAGTAGTACCAACACTATTTGCTGTAGATTGTAATGTTAGTGAATTACTTGCTGCTACAAAAAACTGTGGTGAACTGAGCGAGGTATTACCAAGTGTGATAGTAATACTAGTACTATTTTGTAAGGTAACAGAATTGTTGATGGTTAACTTTCCTAAGGAAAAGCTTGTTGTAGGCAAGGTAATTATGGCATTAGTTGTACTAAAAATAGCTTCATCGCTGTTGCTACTTGGAAAGCCTGTATTTGGTAGCCAATTACTATTAGTGTTCCAAGAACCAGAAGCTCCACCATTCCATGTGTATTGTGTTGCTTGCGCCCCCAGCGATGCAACTAAAAGAATCAGTAAGAGAAATTTTCTCATGTTGTTTGTTTAAAAAGTGAATAAAAAAGTTTATTGCTTAATGATTTGTTTGCTAAATATTGTTTTGCCGTTGCTGTCGGTAAGTTTCATGATATAAAATCCTTTTACCAAACTATTTGTCGCTATTTTTTTAGTGGCAGTGGTTCCCAATAGGTCAACCTGTTGTTGGCTTACTACATTCCCAATGGAGTTATAAAGTCTTATTGCATATTGTCCTTGAGCTAAACCGTTGAAGGATAGTGTTAAGGAATTTGCAACTGGATTAGGAAATACAGATATTGCTATTTTGGTGGTAGATGTTACAGTGGTTTTCATTACACCAGAAAATAGACTAACACCAAGTTGATCTGTGGCATGAATGCGATAATAGTTTATACCGTCTGTAGGATTATTATCTGTAAAAGTATAACTGTTAAGTGTTGTTGCTTTCACTGAACCAATAGCGGAGAAGTTTGCTCCATCAACACTGTGTTCAACTATATAATTAGTAGACAAAGATTCATTAGTCGTTTTCCAAGAAACCAGCACTGAATTATTATTAGCTTGAGCTGATACATAAACAATATGAATTGGTAAAACCAGTGAGCCTGTTGGAGAAAGTTTACTTGCATAAATATTGTTTGTACTATCTCTACCATCATTCCAAGAAATAATTACGTTATATGCACTATCCAAGACAATACTAGGTGATTGTTGGTTGTTTTTTGCATCGCTAATTACATTGCCATCTGCTAACCATCCTTTGGAAACAGCGCCTGCACTCGTAATTCTTTGCGCATAAATGTCAATATTTGAGGAGGTGTTTCTGCTGTCATCCCAAACAATAAAAGCCCCATTACTTCCATCGGGCAAAATCTTCATATTCTGAGAACTAGTGTAATTGATGGGCTGAGAACCTGTTGCTTGGCAAACCGGAACACCTCCGCCAGTAGCTGTAGTCCATTGTAGATTACCAGATTCATCAATACTTTGGGCAAAAATATTTCTATCACTACTCCCTTTTCTGGCATCACTCCAAGCTACAATATAACCATTACCGCCTTTAATAATATTTGGAACTGCTTGGTTGTTTGTATAATCGCAAATAAGTACACCATCTTTTGCCCACTGAATTATTCCAGCAGCGTTAACTTTTTGTGCATAGATATTACCGTCAGCTACTTTGGCTCTTTGATCACTCCACACCACTACAATACCACCTGTACCATCACTTGTAAGTTGAGGTGTTAGTTGTTGGTTTATGGCAGAGCAAATTGCCAAACCAGCTGTATCCCACAATAATTTTCCTGAGTTGTCAATGTACTGTCCATAAATATCGGCATTAGTTGTGGCCAAACGAGGATCTTGCCATACCACAAAAGCACCGCCTTTTCCGTCAGTCAAAGCAACTGCTTGTGTTTGCACATAAGGCTTACTTCCATGAAGGCTAACATCTTCTTTCCATAAAAGAACGCCATCAGTTAAAGAAACTTTCTGCGCAAAAAAGTCTAATGTGCCATTTCTATTATCATTAAAAACAAGTATAAACTCACTCTTATTAACTAATACAGGAAGTGTAGATCCTTTATTCGATTTGGTATTGTCTGTTAATGAAAGCCTTACGCCGCCTGCTGTCCATAATAGGTTTCCATTAGCATCTATCCTTTGTCCGTAGATATCTGTGTAACTATTTGTGGAAGTTATATTTCTGGAATCCTGCCATGTTATGATTGCTCCACCTGAACTGTCGGCTACAATTGCCAAATTTGCTTTTACTGATGAATAACTTCCCGTAGCATTACTAATCAACACTTCCTTACTAAATTTCAATGTTCCGTCTGCAAGAATACGTTGTGCATAGATGCTTTTGCTGGCAGAATCTCTTGAGTCTATCCAAGCGATAATCATCCCACCTTCACCATCACTAGTGGCTACATTACCCGACTTACTGGTAGTAGGGGAGCTGCCGCACACCAAAGTATTGGTTGCTGTTCCGTTGTTCCACTGTGCCCATACTCCGAAGTTGAGGAGTACCAACAAAATAACTAGTAGTTGTTTTTTCATGTACCTGTTGTTTTAATTATAAAAAAATATGTCTAAACTGTATTTTTAAGTAAGTTGTAAGTAATAAGTAATAAGTAATAAGTAATAAGTAATAAGTAATAAGTAATAAGTTGTAAGTAATAAGTTGTAAGTTGTAAGTCGTAAGTCATAAGTTGTAAGTATTAAGTGTTAGGTAATAAGCCAAAAAGCCTTGCATTAAGCTTCAATTTGTTAAATTTATTTTACACCATTCCTAACAGAATACTTTATGTTAACCACTAACCACTAATCATTAACCACTAACCACTAATCATTAACCACTAACCATTAACCACTAATCACTATTCTGGAAATTCCGTAGGTACTTTTACTCGCATTGGCGAGTTTGTTAATGCTTCTAGGAAGGCAATTACTTGCTTCTGCTCTAATGGTGTAAGCCCTAATTTTTTGATTAATGGAGATGGTGTAGGCAATAAACTATCCCTTGGTGTGCCTAAATATTTCTTGGGGATGTTCGCCGGATTACCCAGATTATATGTACTCACAATGTCTTTTAATTCAGTGAAATTTCCATGATGAAACCATGGCCCAGTAGCCGCAACTTCACGCAGAGACGGGGTTTTGAATGCGCCTATATCTTTTTTGTCCTTAGTAACATTATATCTTCCTAAGTCCTCGTTGGCTGTTCCCCACAATGTTTGTCCGTCATTATGAAATTGGTTATCGCTAAACAATGGTCCATTATGGCAATTGATACAACGTGCTTTTGTGCGGAACAAGTGTAATCCCATTATTTCATCATCTGTAAGTGCTTCTTTATTGCCTTTTACAAAGATGTCGAATCTACTTTTTTTGCTAACTATCGTTCTTTCAAACGTAGCAATGGCTTTCAATATTCTATCTAAGCTTATACTATCATCGCCAAAAGCCTCTTTAAACATAGGTTTATACCCTTTAAAGCCTTGAATCTTTTCTGCCATTTCATGTGGATCAATATTCATTTCCACATGATCTGCAATAGGAAAACGAGCTTGATCTTCTAAACTTTTTGCGCGTCCATCCCAAAAAAGTTTAGTATAAAATGCAGTGTTAAAAAGTGTCATTACATTCCTCTTTCCCAATTTTCTGTCATGACCAAATCCTAATTTTTTGCCATCACCCCAACCCAATTGTGGATCATGGCAAGAAGCACAGGCAATTTGATTGGATTGCGACAAACGACCATCATAGAATAGGAGTTTACCCAATTTTACTTTTTCAGGGTTGGGCAAATTGTCGGCAGGGTAGGAGACAGCCCCCAATCTTCCTATTTCCTGAAAGCCCACCGTGTTACTATCTATTGTTGCTTTCGGCCATTTTGTACTATCGCCACTACTATACAATGCCTTCAACACGGCAATATCATCCGATGGATCATTACTTTTAAATGAAAGACAAGTAACCACACCAAGTGTTACTATCAATCCCATCACTAATCTTGTTTTCCTCATTATAATCTCCTTTAAACTTTAATAAATAATTTTTTATTCTATTTTCCCCTTTAATCAAACTTACTCACGAAACATTATCTTGATACCTCGGAACATTTTCGAGGTATCTCTGAACATTATTGAGGTATCTCGTAACATTATTGAGGTATCTCCAAACATTTTCGAGGTATCTCCAAACATTTTCGAGGTATCTCCAAACATTTTCGAAGTATCTCCAAACATTATTGAGGTATCTCTGAACATTATTGAGGTATCTCGGAACATTTTCGAGGTATCTCGGAACATTATCTTGATATCTCGGAACATTTTCGAGTTATCAAGAAACATTATCAAGAACTCATTTCACTAACCACTAATAACTAACCACTAATAACTAACCACTAACCACTAAGAGGTAAACTTATACTTTCTTCTTACTTCTTTAGGTCCACCGAAATTGCTCTCATCAAACAAAACTTCTATTTCAAATATCCCCGTTTTTGTATTGTAAGTACCCGGTTGGGTACTAGGCGCAATGGTTACTTGATACTTAGTTCTATCCTTTCTAGTTAAAGTAACCGTTTGCGTTAAAACTACCACCGTGCCCACATCGGTAGTGTCCTTGCTTTTGGGAATAAACTGAAAGCATTTAGGTATATTTACGTTGTAGGTGCCCGAATCGGAGCTAGTATTTATTTTGTAAGTAGTAGTATAAAACGTAGTGTTATACATGGTATTCATATACAAAGCATTGGTTCCTTTTCCAGCCACATTTGGGTTCTGAAACCCAATTTTATCGGGTTCGCCATCAGAAGTAAAAGCGAAACTGATGAAAGGCTTCCATATACCCAATGAGTCAATGTAAATTTGAGGATGTGGTGAATAAAATGGTTGTGATTGTGCCCAAGCATTAGCCACTCCAATGGTGGCATAAGTGGGCTTGACATTATATTCTTTTTTGCAGGAAAGAAGAAAAAAGGGAATAACTATGAATAATAAATATTTCATTTTCAAAATGTTTTACAATTAAAAAATTGATGGTCTAGGACAAGCATAATTTTCATTTGGATAGGTAAAACTTGCATTTACGCTGTTGCAATCTATCCTTACTAAATTGCGATGCAATCTTGCTATATCAAAAAACAAGTGACCTTCAAAGCACAATTCTCTTCTTCTTTCATTGAATATTTCATCGAGCATTGCATCTTTTGTAGTGGCAGAAAATGGAGTTGCAGAAGGATTAGCCCTCTGCCTGATGGTATTTAAATAAGAGGCAGCCGTAACTAATCCATTAGTTGGATCTGATTGCAAAGCTGCCTCAGCAGCTATCAAATACATTTCAGAAGTTCTTATTACCTTAATGTTATTGCAACTGTCAGCTGTGCCAAAGTATTTTTTACAAAAAGATGAAGTGATGTTGTTGGCAGTTGTGTCTTGAAAAAGGTATTTTTTACCTCGAATATCCGAAGGGTCGTAGAGTTTTAATAAATCGTTTGAAGTAGCAAATTGCACAAAAAGAGATTGAGCGAAAGTGTTGAAATAGTCGCCATATCCACCACCGGTTCCAGAGCCAAAAGCCAACTCGAAAATACTTTCTGAGCTAATATTCTTTTTGCTCCAAGAGGCAACATAATCACTAGTATTCATTAGGGGATATTTACCGCTATTTATGATGCTTGTACTCAAACTATATGCTTGTGAATAATCGCCTTTATATAAACACACCCTAGCTTTTATTGCTGTGGCAGCGTCGGCACTAAGCCATGTTTTATTGTTGCCAGCTGGATAAATTGCTGTACTGGCATTATACAAAATGAGTGCAGTATCTAAATCGTTAAGTATTTGACTATAAACTTGTTTAACACTGCTAGGAAAGTTTACAGAGGCGATGCTATCTGTATTTTTAATTTTTATCACAATACCTATATGGTAGGCATCTGGAGAATATCTATAGTCTTGTGCAAACACGCGTACCAAATCGAAGTGAGCCAATGCCCTGATAGTATAGGCATCAGCTTTTATTCTGTTGAGTTGTTCAACTTTAGCATTTGTTACTCTATCTACGTTTTCCAACACATTATTTGCACTATAGATAACAGAATATGCCTGACTATAGAAATTGTACATTGAATTATATGCGGGTGTTGTTGAGTTTACAAAATTGTAAGTATTAGTAAGGGATGGTACTTTTTTGATTGCATACTTGATATTGCCACCTGTTAATTCTGGGTAGGAGTAAAAGTCTCTATTGTAATAAGAAGAAGATTTTAGTTTATTGTAACAGCCAATCATGGCCGTTCTTGCCCCTTCATAATCAGTAAAAAGTTCAGCAACAGAAACCTGATTCTGCGAATTAGATTCCAAAAACTTTTTGCATCCCGTACTGAAAAGCAGTATGATTGTAAAAGATAAAAAGGCTATATTTTTTCTCATATTTCTCATTTTCACTAATAACTAACAACTAATCCCTAACAACTATTAAATCCCCACTTTTGCTCCCCAAGTAAATGTTTGTGCTTCGGGAAAACTAAACCTGTATTCTTTAATACCATTACGTCCTTCTGGCGATTTCTCCTTGTACCAATAACCCAAGTTTGTAATATTTCCATAAATGGTTAAGTTCATTCCCTTAACCCTGCTCATTAAACTATTAGGAAAAGTATAAGCCAGAGAAACGTTACTCAACTTGATGTAAGTATTGTCGTAAACATACCTTGATGAGTTAGCAACAATTGGGTTTCCTGTACCATAAATGCCCGAAGCTAGTCTTGGCACATTGGCAATATCACCTGCTTTTTGCCATCTATCCAATAGATTCACACTCTGGTTACGGTTTGAAAGATTACGCCCATTGTTTTCATTGGTATAATCCGCCAAGAAATACCCGCCAAAATTGTAAATAAGGTTAACCGTTAAAGAAACCCCCTGATAACCAAACGAATTAATAAATCCTCCTTGTGCTTTGGGCAATCTATCCCCTAAAGAGTAAGCTCCAGATGAACTACGGTCTAAATTTAATGAGGATACAATTTTTCCCCCATTGTCATAATATTGTTCATAGCCTGTTGTAGGGTTTACTCCAGCATATCTAAAGCCCCATATTGCAGATGTGCTTACGCCAGCTTTTAAAACTGCGGCAATGCTAGGGTCGGAAGCATATCCAGTAACATTATTATAAACCTTAGTTACCATATTTTTATTGTAACCAACGTTTAGGGTACTCGTCCACCTAAACTTACCAGTAAATATTTGCCCAGAAAGACTAGCATCAAAACCTTTGTTTTGCATGTCTGCCACGTTAGCTAGCATACTGGTAAAGCCATTTTCGGGAGGAATACCAATTGGGTTAATTGCATTAACGGTGGTATTTTTATAAACATCCACGGTAATGTTAAATCGTTTTATAATTCCAATATCAAATCCAATGTTTTGCTTGTAGCCTATTTCCCAAGTCAGATAAGGATTTGGAGCTGTAGAGATATACGAGGATACTATGTCGTTATAACCGCCTGTTTCAAAACTATATAAACCTCTTGCAGAATAACTACCAATACGGCTATTGCCAGTTCGTCCATAACTAAAACGCAAGCGTAAAATATCTAACCAATTAAATCTGCTAAGTAGTTTTTCTTTATTGATTAACCAACCTACACCAAAACCAGAATTGATTGCAGTATTTACATCTTTGCCAAATATGCTTGCAGCATCCATGCGGCTAGAAAGGCTGAAGAAATACTTGTTATCATAATTGTACAAAGCTTGCCCCACAACAGAATATGATTTAGCCGTGTTTACAGATGAAGCTGAATTGCGTGTGGTTGCCGTACTAAGTTCTATTAACTTACTATATGTGAAGCCAGTTCCAGAACCACTAAGCAATTTGGTATCTTCACTTTTTGCTTCAAAACCTGCTGTCACATCAATTTTATGCTTCTTAAAGGTCGGTGTCCAGTTTGCTTGAGAAGTACTAATCCAACTAAAATTTGTACGATCGAATATTTGCTCAAATCCTCCTTTGCTAGCACCTGTTGCATTTTTAGCACTGTAAAAAATAGTTTGTTTATTGAGTAGTGCATCAATACCGATTAAAGTTGAAAATCTTAATTGTTTTAAAGGGGTATATTCAAAATGAGTATTCCCATTAAAAGAACCTCCTGTAGCATAATCTTTGTTTTGTGCTAATACTGCCATTGGGTTAGCAACACCTAAATTAGCAAACTGAAAGAAAGTACTATCAGCATTATAAACAGGCACATTTGGAATGATAGGGACAATGCCATAGACATTTACCGCATTTTTGTTTGTAAGTGAAGGTGCAAGGGTAAGCCCAAAGGAAAATTGGTTATTTACTTTATGATCAATTCTTGCCCTTAAGTACATTTTCCTAAAATCATTCCCCTTTTGAATGGCTTGCTGGTCATGGAAGGAACCGGAAAGCCTAAACTGGGTAACATCATTACCTCCTGAAACTTCCAATTCTGCATCGTTATAAGTACTGTATCTGTTGGCAAGCTCAAACCAAGGGGTATTCATGGTGCTAGAACCAGCAAGCAATTCTGCATCAGCAGGACTTTTGCCATCATTTATGTATTCTTCACGCAACAGGTCATGGTATTGTTTTCCATTCAACCATTTAATGCCATTTATACTTTGCGCCCAACCATTACTATACCCAGCATTAAGTTTTGTTCTGCCAGCCTTCCCTTTCTTTGTTGTTATAATAATGACTCCATTGCTTGCATTTGCACCATAAATTGAGGCAGCGGCAGCATCCTTCAATACAGAAATACTTTCTATATCCTCAGGGTTAATGCCTGCCAATGGGTTCAATAATTGTTCGTTATTAATAAACGCTAACGGTTCATCACTTCTGCGTTGCTCCATAACAGGCACTCCATCTACAATGTAAAGCGGCTGCGAAGAAGTGGTGAGAGTGGTAATGTTTGCTCCATTAAGATTAGTCAAAGAATTTTGTCCCCGTATATTAATTTTAACAGGAGTACCTAGTTCTGTGTTTGTTTCCACTTGTACTCCTGCTACCAACCCTTCCAGCATTTTATCAAAGCTTTCAATTGGTCTATCTGCCTGTAAATCCTTGGAGGAAACTACAGAGATACTCCCCGTAACCTCTTCTTTTCGCTTTGGTTTGCTATAGCTATTAGTGACCACAACTTCACTTAAAGCCTGAATGTTTTTGGATAATGTTACATCAACACTCTTGTGTCCGCTTATTCGGTATTCATATTTGTTGTATCCAATAAAAGTAAAAACTAACGTTCCTTTGAGTGCTTCTTCTTTTGTAATGGATATTTTATATTCCCCATTTGAGCTAGTAATAGAAATCTTTTTACCATTGCCTTTCAAAGAAATATAAGCACCTGATAAAGGATCGCCTGTTTCACTATATACATGCCCAGATATAACTATTTCAGGGTCGCTAAAAAAGCTGTTGGTAACTGCTTCAAAAAATGTAGGTCGTTTCTTTAGAATGATGGTCTTGTTTTCAATGGCATAATCAAAAGGCTGATTGGCTACCAACAAATCCATTGCCTGTGCTAATGAAGCGTCTTTGATATTGATATTAATTGGCTTTGCTTCCCTAATTAAATTATAATCATAGAATAAAAGAAACCCAGATTGCCTCTTAACCGACTCTAATACTTGTTCTACACGAGCATCCATTACAGATAAGGCAATTTTCTGCGAAAAAGCTTTTGCAGGAATTTGTAAACCTGTAACGAAAAATAAAAATATAACTATCAACCTCATAAAAATCCAATTTATAGAAAGCTGCTTATTAGCAATAACACTCCGATCATATCCATTTGCCAGCTTTAAAAGAATAACGTTTAAATACATAAAAGCAGTGTACGGAAAAACCTATAAGATAACTAAGGATAAATAATTATTCTTAAACCTAAACTTGTCAACTCCAAACATCAAACGGTAGTTTGCATAAAATACAGTTATATAATTTATCAGCAAAGGCCAGCTGATTAAACCCAAAAACCAAAAGGGTTGTAATAATGTCATACACAATTATTTTTATTCCAATACAATTACTTTTCTTCCATCTATCTTAAAATGCACACCACTCAGCTCAATTATTTTAAGGCTCTCTGCAAGTGTGGCATCTCTTTTTATTTCACCCACAAAAGCTTTGGTAGGTGGTGCACCTTCATAGATTACATTTACATCATACCATCTAGCCATTTGCCGTATAATGGTTTCTATGCCTTCTTTATTAAACACAAACGAGCCGTTTTTCCATGCGAGCTCCTTGTCAATGTCAGCATCTGACACTGTAAAGTTTTTTTGTTGCAGGCTAGCTATTTTGCCTGGAATCAAAAATGTGCTGGCACAGCCATTTGTAAGTTTTACAGAACCCTCTAAAAGGGTAGTTTTTATGGCAGATTCATCATTGTAAGCCATAACATTAAAATGAGTACCTAACACTTGCACATTCAGTTCATTAGCATGAACAATAAATGGTTTTAATGGATTCTTTGCCACCTCAAAATATGCTTCACCAGCAATGGTGACTTCTCTAGTGTTAGCATTAAATGAAACAGGAAAACGAATTGAGCTAGCAGCATTCAACCATACTTTACTACCATCGGGTAGTATTAGCATGTATTGTCCTCCTTTAGGTGTACTTACAGTGTTAAAAATAATTGCCTCATTAGAAACAGTATTATTAGCATAAACTAGTTCGTTCCCAATCTTTTTAACCGTTACTTGATCTTTATTTTTAATAGTACCATCTCTGAGGCCATTCAAGACAATCGATTCACCATTACTTAATGTAAGTATTGCTTTGTTGCTGCCTGGGGCAATGTCATTTTTATATCGTTGTTCAATGGATGCCAAATCATTGCCAAAGCCCAATTTATTTTTATACAAATAGCCTGCTCCTAAAACCAATAATAAAGTTGCTGCAATAGATACCCTTTTGAGTATGGTGATGTATTTAAATTCAACCTTAGCTATTGTTTGACTTTTGGAGGCTAAGCTATCATGCTCATCAAGTTTTAGTTCAATTTTACTTTTTAAATTCTCATAATTTAAAGTTGGTAATACGTTTTGATCAATACATTGGAAATAAAAGTCCGAAATTTCAGCAACATCAGAAGCAGATGCCCCAGAAAGCCAATTTTCAAAGGCGGATACGGCTTCCACACTTGCTTTTTGATTAGCAAGCTTTGGGATTAATAATTTAATTTCATCAATTGTCATATCAGTTGTCTTTGGTTTTATAGACAATTGATGAAAACTAAAGGACACCCCCTTGAATAAATATATTTTATTTTAATGTATCTACAAGTTTGGTTTTAGAATACAAATTAATAAGGCTAGCCAGCCAGAATTTTTATGTAAAAATTTTTTTATGTAGTTTTTTCCTTCGTATAACTGTTGCTTCACCCTCGATTTAGAGATGCCCAAATGTTTAGCTATTTCATCTAAGGAAAGCTCTTCTTGCGTACTTAATAAAAACACTTCCTTTCTTTTAACGGGTAAATTATTAATAGCTTGTAATGCTATCTTATGGTATTCATCGTATAAAATACCTTTCTCAGTATTGCTATGTGCAGAATCTTGTGTTCTACAAAAGCTTATGTGAAGCTTGTTTTTATAGTCTTCATGTTTTAAAAAATTTAATACTTTGTGTTTTGAGGTAATATATAAATATCGTTCAAAAGAGTTTATGCCAATTAGCGTTTCTCGCTTTTCCCAAATAGTTAAAAAAACTTCTTGAACTATTTCTTCTGTTGTTTCATGCGATTGTTTGGTGAAACGGTATAAGTAGTGATATAATTTTGGAAGGTAATGTGTATATAACTGAGCGTAAGCATTTCTGTCTCCTATAGAAACTCTCTGCAATAACTCAACTTCGCCTTCCAATTGAAGAGCTGAGGAAACATTATTAGTTATTTTATTATGATTTATCAATATGTACTGATTGTGGGGATGTTGTTGTAGAAATTACATATTGTAATTTTATGTTTATGCTAAGTAACGAATATATTTTTGAATTTTATTGTTTTAATTTTCGATTTTGACAAATACTACGCTAAATTAGTAGGTTAATAACGTATTAAACATTTTTTTTCTACTTTATGAATGAACCATTAGAGTTAGTCCGAAAAAGCATTATCCTTATTAATCCCTTAATCTCAGTGATATTTTTCCTTAAACTCAAAGGATAGTATTTGTGCTACAATCATTATTTTTTAAACTTATTTATTATAGTACAACCGTTATATGTTCAAAATGTTAATTCAGTCTTACCCGAGCAACCTAATTCAAATTGATCTTACTATTAATACTGCTTTTCTAATGGCTGGTTTTAGTGTTTTTTTATCCTTTCACTTCTAAGTCCTTTTGAATTAGACCCTTTCCCAATACATTGCTTGATATGAAATTCTTTAATTTTAGGTTTTGTCACTACCATTGCTGTTAGATTGAATCTAGCAGCCTTTAAATATCATTTTTCAATGAATATTCTCACAGAAAATAAATAAATAGCGAATAATTTAACAACTCTCAAAAACAAGCCAAACTAATAGCCATTCCATTCACCTCAAAGCATTGCAAATTACCTCTATCAGTTCATCTTGCCCCTTTTGGTTTGATGAATATCTAAAAGCAGTATCCTGTGGATTTTTGTGGCAGAAAATGTTATAATATATTAAAATTGATTATCTCATTTAAAATAATATTCAATTTCAATCGTCTACTTAAGGTAGGAAATCATTATAAACACACAGAAAACACTAGTAAACAACAAATATGACAAACACAATCAAATGGATTATTGTCCTTGTATTATTTTTTAACCTCAAAGGCATGGCGCAAAATATTACCCAAACAGTTAAGGGGACAATAACTGATAAAACATCTGAAAAGGCATTGGAAGGTGCTACCATCAGTTTAATAGGAAGCAAAGTTGCAGCTATCTCTGATGCTAATGGACAATTTTCACTGTACAATGTACCCATAGGCAGACAAAAGATTTCCATTGTTTTTGCAGGTTATAATACAGTGGTGATTCCAGAAGTATTGGTTACATCTGGTAAACAAGTAATATTGGAAATTCCTATGGATCAAAAGATTGCAACGTTTCAAGAAGTTACTATTACTGGCGGTAAAATTAGGAAAGGAGCAGCAGCCAATGAATATGCAGTGGGCAGTAATCGATCTTTCAATGTTGATGAGGTAACGAGGTTTGCTGGGGGCAGAAATGACCCTTCTAAATTGGTTAGCAATTTTGCAGGAGTAGTTTCTGGCAATGATAGCCGAAATGATATTGTGGTAAGGGGTAATTCTCCAGCAGGGGTTTTATGGAGAATTGAAGGATTGCCTTCTCCATCTCCCAATCATTATAGTACTCCGGGTACCACAGGTGGACCTGTATCTGCGCTCAACTCTAATGCGCTGAAAACATCAGACTTTCTTACTGGTGCTTTCCCTTCGGAGTTTGGTAATGCAACCGCAGCGGTTTTTGACATAAACCTTCGTTCTGGAAATGCTGATAAGCATGAAGCAACAGTACAGCTTAACTTTTTTAGTGGTACTGAATTGATGCTTGAAGGACCTTTGAGTAAAAAGAAAAATGGTAGTTCCTATCTAGTTGGTTATCGTTATTCGTTTGCTCAAATTGGGCAGTCTCTTGGTGTTAATATTGGAACAACGGCTGTGCCTAAATACCAAGATTGGGTATATAATGTCACTTTTGCAAAAGGGAAAGCAGGGCGAGTTAACCTTTATGGAATGGGA
>CANFLL010000093.1 GCA_947447825.1 Chitinophagaceae bacterium
AAGGACACTAAAGTTTAGAGTCCCCAAATAGTAGTTCTGAAGAGATAATACAACACAATCCTTGTGTTCTTGGTGAAAGCCTTAGTGACCGTTCTGGTTAAATACCCCCTGAATAGTTACCATTATTTTTTATCAACTAATTATCTTTCTTCCCCTTTTAACTTTCAACAAGGTAATTGGTCAATTAGGAAGTTTTAGTTTGAAAAATGTAAAAAACAAATAAACTTAAATTATGAAATTAAACAACACGCTTTTAACATTTCTACTGTCATTTACCATTATAACTACTATTAATGTTCATGTGGTGTTTGCACAGAATAAACCCATAAATCCTGAATTGCCAATAATTCCAGACAAACAATTTCCCATCAATAATTATGGAGCAGTATCTGATGGTGTCACAGACAACACCACTTTTATTCAGTCGACTATTAATGCAGCTTTGAATGCTGGTGGCGGAAAAGTAATCATTCCAAAAGGAGAATATCTGTGTGGCCCACTTCAATTTGGAAGCAATTTAAACCTACACTTAGATTCAGGTGCAATATTGAAGATGTTGCCAATAGATAAATATCCAGGAGGAACAACCGATGGGAACAACTTTATTTCTGGGGCAGATTTGCACGACATTGCCATTTCAGGAAAAGGCATAATTGATGGACAAGGAAGCCCATGGTGGAAATTTGCCAAAACAGAAGGAGCCAAACGCCCAAGAATGATAACTTTTAAAAATTGTAATAGGATATTGATTGAACAAGTTAAATTGGTGAACTCTCCAATGTTTCACATTGCCATTGGCGGAAAAACAACAAACGTAACCGTTCAAGATGTGGTGGTGCGTGCGCCTTCTTCTAAAGATCCTGTTAATCCTAGCCATAATACGGACGCTTGTGATGTGACGGGAAGCACAATTTTGATTAAAAACTGCGACATTAGTGTTGGTGATGACGACTACACTTGTGGTGGAGGCACGTCGGATGTGCTCATAACCAATTGCACTTATGGCAATGGTCATGGAGTATCAATAGGTAGTGGAACAAAAAATGGCGTGAAAAATTTTACTGTTGAAAACTGTACATTCACCAATACCGATTGTGGCATACGCATTAAAACAGATAGAGACAGAGGTGGAGTAGTAGAAAATATTACCTATAGAAATTTACAGATGAATAATGTGGGCTTTCCTATACTAATTTATGAAGCATACAATGCTAAAGAAAAAGCTTTTAGAAATTTGGAAAATATAACTCCCGAAGTGGCTGCAACTTACCCATCTGCAAGCATTACGGACAAAACACCCTACTACAAAAACATTATGTTTCAGCACATTAATGCAACTACTGTAAGTGGAAAACGAGCTGGATTAATTTGGGGATTACCAGAAGCGGCTGTATCGAATATCACTTTGCAAGATGTAAACATTACTGCGGACAAAGCTTTTGGGATATTTTTTGCTAATAATGTCACTCTGATCAATTGTAATATCAATACCAAAGAAGGTAAAAATAAGGTGGCACATACTAACTCTACCATTACTATAGATGGTGAGGTAGTGCAATAGAGCTTTGTGTATAAATTAAATAAATTCAGTTTAGGAAGGCTTCGCTAAAAACGAAGCCTTCTTTTTTTACACTTTAAAAATAACAGAAAGATGGGCAAGAAAAGGAGTGCTATTATAACCTCTGGTGTCATGGAAATTACTATTCATTAAGTTCTGAATATTGCCATTGATTGAAATTTGCTTATTGATTTTGTAAGAAGAATTTAGATTGACTAATAAAAAACCATTCATCAGATAATCACCATTTGTACCCACATCTTTATATTGGCTAACACACTTTAATGAAAAGCCTATCATTCTATCTGGCTTTATTTCGTACCTCAATGAACTGTTAACAGTGTGCTGTGGGATTCTGATAAGATAATTATAACTGACCGTATCAACTGAATTCTCCCTACTTAAAGCATTTTCACTGCCAGTGTTAAAACAATAATTTAATTGTAGTTTCAAGCAGTTTGTAAGTACAATTCCTGATTCGTATTCAATGCCAAAAACCTTAAACCCATTTATGTTTGAATAAGCATTTGTATTATTATTGTAATCTATTCCATTGGGCAAATGATGATAGAACACGCTTAGTTTATGGTTGAAATTGGATTTAATAAGTTGCATACCTAAGCGATAATCAATAGATTTTTCTGAAGCTATATTTCGATTACCCAAAGAACTATCGCTAGATGAATAAATGGATGGCGTGGTGAACCCAGTGCTAATTTTGGAGAATAGGGCAATACTCCTTGAAATTAAATAGGAATCAGCAAAAAAGTAAGCATTATCTATCCCCGCTTGATTGTGGTGATTAATTCTGTATCCAAAGGTTACTATGTTTTTATTATCTAGGCTATAATATTTTAAGGATACATAACCACCAACCTGAAATGTTGTGGGATAGGCATTTTTTATAATCCCAACAGTAACATCTGTAAATTGATCTTTAAACTGATTATACCTGCAATCGATCCCACTTCCAAAAAAAAACCGCTTAGTTAAAGGCTTTTCTACAGTAAGGTTTACTAATTGACTTATTCCGTTTAGTTTTTCTGATTCTACGTTTGCTTCTCTGTAAGACCTTGCTGCTTCACTATACTTGTAGTTACCTTGAATAAGAAAGTCTTTTTTTGAATACTTAAAGCCAATACCTGTGTTTGTAAATGAATTTTTATACCAGAAGTTCTTATCATCATTAAAGCCATCTTCATCAGAATCTGCACGATACTTACTTTTTAAATAATAGCCTAGGAAACTTACATTTTGGTTAAGTTGGTATTCAAGTTGTGCATTCAAAACCTTACACTTGAATCCGTCATTATCAAATCCACTTTTTCGAGTACTATCTTGTGCATACGAAAAGCCAGCAGTTTTATAGCCAGAATAGTTCATTTGATAATTAAGTTTTTTCAGTTTTCCACAAAGTTGAACATTGTTAGCGATTGTGCGTTCGTTGCCAACGCCAACTTGTCCGAGTAGATTTACTTTTTTATCGATTTCCTTTTTTCTAGTAATAATGTTTATTAGGCCAGCAACTGCGCCGCTACCATCAGTTGTTGAATTGCTACCTCGTTCAATAATAATTTCTTCGATTGTATTTAAAGGAATAAAATTCAAGTCAAAATAGTTTTCGGCAATACTAGAAGGATCAAAAACAGGGAGACCATCTATTTCAATAAGTACTTTTCCGCCCACAAATCCTTCCATATAAACATTAATAAAGCTACCCATTGGCTGATAAGCTCCATTAACAACTATGCCAGATTGTTCGTTTAACAAAGCGGAAAGGGATCTGCCATAATTTGAAATGATTTCTTCGTGAGTTATGATTGTTTTAAATGCTTTGTCGATAAATCTATTGGCATTAAACCTATTTGAAGTATCAATTTGAGCAAAGGTTATTATCTCAAAAAGTGTAAATACGAAGCATAGAATAATCTTACGCATAACTAATCTATTATTTCAATTATCAATAAAAAAACAAAAGAGCAATTGACACTACAAAGTATCAATTGCTCTTCTGAATAATTAAGGAAAGGACAATCGTTAGTTTAAATTCGATTGAAATTGATTAAAAAGAAACCAAGTTTAATGCGTTTTTGTGAGCATACTCTTTTGCTTCCTCTTCAGTATCGAAGAATACATATAGCATTTCAAAGTCTTCAATACTTATTAATTGATATATTTTAAGAGCACCCTTTCCGGTTGGCCTAATAAAATATCCTTTAGCCTTATCACTCTTCATCTTTTCATCATTTAGATTTGACGCCATATCTCATTCATTTAATATTGTAAAGGTGCAAAAAAATACAACATGAAGGCGTATTAATACTTCTCATTGTGTATAAATAATTCTATTTTTTTACTGCCCTAATATTTCATGCCCCATTTTATCCCTCTTTGTCTTTAAATACTTCTCATTATATTGGTTAGGCTTAATTTCTATGGGCACAATTTCCACAATTTCCAATCCATATCCTTTCAAAGCAGCTCTCTTTTTAGGATTATTGCTCATCAGTTTAAGCTTCGAAACACCCAATAATTTAAGCATTTGTGCGCCTACCCCATAATCTCTTTCGTCCATAGCAAAACCCAGATGCAAGTTAGCTTCTACAGTGTCCATGCCTTCTTCTTGAAGTTTATACGCTTTCAGTTTATTCAATAAACCAATCCCCCTACCTTCTTGGTTCATATATAAAATGATACCCTTTCCTTCTTCTTCAATCATCTGCATTGCCTTGTGTAATTGTTCACCACAATCGCACCTAAAACTAGCCAATATATCACCCGTAAAACAACTGCTATGCACACGAGTCAAAACAGGCTCATCAATAGTCCATTCTCCTTTAATCATTGCCAAATGCTCCGCATTACTGCTTTTATCTTTATAAGCAACCAGTTTAAAATGACCATATTTAGTAGGCATTTCCACTCTAACCTGCTCTTCAACCAAACTGTCAATAGCCAAACGATGTTCAATCAGGTCTTTTATGGAAATTATTTTCAAGTTGAACTTATCAGCAATCTTCTTCAGCTCGGGCAATCTTGCCATTGTACCATCTTCATTCATTACTTCCACCAACACTCCTGCAGGTTCATAGCCAGCCAATCTTGCCAAATCTACGGTTGCTTCCGTGTGTCCTGTTCTTCTTAGCACACCGCCTGTTTTAGCAATAAGAGGAAAGATGTGTCCAGGTCTGCCCAAGTCGGATGGTTTAGTTTCTGTGTCGATAAGTGCAAGTACCGTTTTGGATCTATCAGATGCTGAAATGCCAGTAGTTGTTTCAGGCGAAATCAAATCAACAGAAACGGTAAAAGCTGTTTCGTGCAAAGAGGTGTTAGAACTAACCATTGGTGCAAGATTTAGTTCCATACATCTATCTTCAGTTAGTGCAATACATATTAGCCCTCTTCCCTCTTTGCTCATAAAGTTAATTGCCTCTGGCGATGCAAAGCGTGCTGCCATCACAAAATCGCCTTCGTTTTCACGGTCTTCATCATCCACTACAATCACCATTTCTCCCCTTCTTATCGCTTCTATTCCTTCTTCTATCTTGTTTAACATTATCTATTTTTTGTAAAAGTATGATACGAGGCTTTAAAAGGTGTGCTAATATTATATGAATTACATTTATCGTAACACAATAATTGGTTAGTTTGTGCGAATAACAATATTTACACAAGTTGTTTGAACTTACAGTTCTACGAATGTTGGATAATTATTTTGAATGATTAAACTGGATAAAGCAAAGCATGGAATTTTTTTAATTATCCTATCAAGTATACAACTCTGTGTTTCTCAAATTTATTATAAGCGGACTCGTCAACAATAATGACAAATATTATGAGACTTCAAACAAACACCTATTTTAAAAGTCAATTGCCCCATTCATCCATTCTCCATCTAATGAGGCATTATATTTTTTGTAGAAGCTAATCGCTGGTTCGTTCCAATCTAGCACTTGCCAACACATACGGACAAATCCTTTCTGTTTGCATTCGTAAATGATTGTTTCAAACAAAAGTTTGCCAATCCCTTTGCCACGCATCTCTTCTGTAACTAAAAGATCTTCAAGATAAAGGCATTGTCCTTTCCAAGTACTAAAACGGATATAGTATAATGCAAAACCAACGATATACTCCTCCCCCAAATCTGTTTTGCTCGTTGCCACAAATGCCCACCAAACAGGATTATCACCAAAGCCACTTTCTGTAAATGAGTCTAAGGAAATGGTTACCTCGTGTGGTGCTTTTTCATATAGAGCTAATTCGTTTACTAGCTCCAATAATCTTGCACAATCGTTTCGTTCAGCTCGGCGAATAATTATCATACATTATCGTTTGTTGGCAAAGCAAAGGATAATGGATGAGCCTTCCTAAAAAAAGGTGAACAAGCTTTAAAAAATAGTATTCAAAGCTTGTTCACCCTTTTAATTTCTATAATCGATCCATCTGCACTAATATCTTCTACCCAAAGAAATATAAAATGAAAAGTAAATTACGAAGAGGCAATACACAAATAGTCATTCTAAAACCATACTATTTCTCCTGAGTAATAGAGTTAAAATTGAATTTAACCTAATTATACTTTGACACATTAGATTTCATAACGTTAGTATCTATTATTTTGAGGTTAAGCATTCGTTTTTTTTAAATCATTATTACAACAGGCAAATCCGTGTATTGTAAGAATAGAATATTGAGGTTGGTTACACTTTTGAAAATTGCTTATACCGAAAGGAATGAAGCTTCTCCCATTTCGCAAACCAAATTCTGCTGAGTATAATCTATAAGATCCTTAAAACCCTTTACTGTCAATGAATACATCATTTAATTTAGCAATTTTAGCATTAAAAAGCGTCATTTATTCACCTGAGTCAGTCGACGACTCAGGTGAGTCATGGACTGACCCAACTGAGTCGTCGACTCGCTCAACTGAATCTTTGTCTGACTCAGGTGAGTCGTCGACTAACTCAGCTGAATCTTTGTATGACTCAGGTGAGTCGTGGACTGACTCAAGTGAATATAAGCGTGACTCTGTTGAATAAATGAAAGAAAGTAACAGGAGTATAGTATTCTTCGTTTTGAAACAGTACCAATGATTAAATGATTTGAATAAAGAGGTGATTGATTTTTTTGATTATAAAAACTGTAGCATTCAAAATTCACAAACCAGTTTCTCTTGTGTAAAAACCTAGATCTGATTACTTACAATCCGTTTTCAAACGGGATCTATTGTGGCGTTTGGGCAGGAACAGTTGGCGTACTTGGCGTATTTGGAGCGATAACTCTGCCCTTCATTTTTCTTTTGTTTATCTCCACATTATTTATCTCGCTTGTTTTAATGAGTACACTCGCATTCCCTCCTCTATGAATGAAATATTTTTTTCCTTCATAGTTGATAGAGCCATAATTGCCAATCCAACTGTTCGCTAGTATCTTATAAGGGTCATTATCAGATGCATATTTGGTTTTTCCAAAAGTTAAAAACTTATCATCACCTACCTCAAATGAAATAATAACCTTGTCCGGAAGCACTTTAGTGCATACTCCCGGGGTGTTCTTTTTAAGGGTAATAATATTTAGGTTCTTTCCATTCTCGAAGCGTACTTCACCAGAAGTAACTTTTGTTTCATCTTTTAATAACTCTCTAGAAAGCTCCACATCTCTGTCAACATAAAACTGAAGTTGAGTTACAGGCGTTCCAATGTTTTCAACCTTTTCTCTTATTGCCGTGCTAAAATAGGTTTTAGAACTACTGCAAGATGTAAGAGCTGCTACAGCTAAAAGGGCAATGATTATGTTATTTTTCATTTTATTATTTTAGAGAAATTAGACTAAATCTATACCACTAAAGTATAAAAAGCTGCTAATTAACCAGTTTTTCACAATAATTATTTATTTAAACGAAGCCTATTGAAATGAATCGACCATGCCTTCAAGTAAATGATATGAATTGTACAGTCCTGCCAATTTGCTTATCACTTTTTCAACCATCGCATCTGGGCAGCTAGCACCACTTGTAATCAATATCTTCACCTCTTCTTTTTCTGGAAGAAAATAAGTGCTGAACAACTCTTCTTTTGTAGACCAATTGCAATGTTTAATCTCATTTTTGCTGATGATTCTATCAGCATTATCAATAAAATAAGTAGGGAGTTTTTGTTCGCATAGTTCAACCAAATGCGATGTATTACTGCTGTTATATCCGCCAATCACTAAGGCAATGTCGGCTTCTGTAGACAACAATCCACTTACGGCAGTTTGGTTATCGTTTGTTGCATAACACAAAGTGTCTCTTGTATCTGCAAACCGTTCAGAAATATTGGCATCTGTAAGTTGATAATGTTGTTTCACGGTTTGCTTTAGATAATCTGAAATCGCTTGTGTGTCAGTTGCTAGTTGTGTAGTCTGGTTTACAACACCGATTAATTGTAAATCTTTTGTAACATCAAATCCTTTTGAGAAACGTCCTTTAAATTCTAAGTAAAATTCAGAAGCATTTTTTTCTCCAGTAATATATTTTGCTAATTGAATGGTTTCTTTCATGTCGTTCACCACAACACTAGGCGTATTTTTGGATACATGCGAAAAAGTAGCCCTTGTTTCTTCGTGCTTCGGTTTGCCATGAATAATGATGCTATAACCCTTTTGAGCAATTTGTTCACTTCTATTCCAAACCTTTTCCACAAAAGGGCATGTTGTATTGTATTTTTCGGTAGGAATTCCCTTTTCTTTCAACATTGATTCAATGCTAAGGGTAGTGCCAAAAGCAGGAATGAGCACCACATCATCTTGGGTAATAGATTCGAAACTAATGAGTTGTTTACCGTAAGTATCTTGCAAAAATTGAACCCCTAATGCTTGCAAATCGGCATTTACTTGAGGGTTATGAATCATTTCGCTTAAAAGAAAAATTCTTTTAGCAGGATTCTCTTCAATGGTTTTGAATGCAATTTCTATTGCATTTTCAACACCATAACAAAAGCCAAAATGGCGAGCTAAATAAATTTTAAGACGACCAAAATCTAATAGAGTAGGTGTAAAATCTTTCTTGAATTTATCATCTTGTTTGCGCTTTTGCTTTATTGCGCTAATCAATGAACTACGATAAATATTGGGAATGGTAAATTGCTTCATAAAAATGTATTTGCCCCAAGGCATTTAATCATAATAGCCAATAAACATTTTATCCTGCAATGAGAGTATTAGCTTTAATGCTAGCCCCAACCAATCCTCTTACTGTTTCTGCTATTGCTGTTGCGTCATAAGCACATTCTGTGTAAAGTTCTTTAAGTGTGCCATGTTCCACTAATCTATCAGGAATGCCCAATATTTTAACGGTAGAATTATAGTCGTGCATTGCCATGAATTCTAGTACCGCACTACCAAAACCACCAATCACTGTGCCATCTTCTACTGTTACTATTTTACTATACTTAGCAAATACTTCATGCAATAATTCTTCATCCAAAGGTTTCACAAAGCGAATGTCATAGTGAGCAGGATTAATACCTTCTGTTCTTAGTGTTCTGATAGCAGCTTGAGCGAAGTTGCCAGGATGCCCATAGCTAAGTATTGCCACTTCCTCGCCATCTTTAAGTTTTCGTCCTTTACCAATTCGTATTTCTTCCAGCGGCGTTTTCCATTCTGGCATCACACCATTACCTCTTGGATAACGGATAACAAAAGGAAGTTCCGTACTTTCTAGTTGAGCCGTGTACATCAGGTTTCTCAATTCCTTTTCGTTCATAGGAGCCGATAAAATGAGGTTAGGAATACAACGGAAATAAGCAATGTCATAACAACCATGATGGGTTGGTCCATCTTCACCCACCAATCCTGCTCTATCTAAACAGAAAACTACAGGTAGTTTCTGAATGGCAACATCATGTACCACTTGGTCAAAGGAACGCTGCATGAAAGAGGAGTATATGTTGCAGAAAACCCTCATACCTTGCGTAGCCAATCCTGCACTAAGCGTTACTGCATGTTGCTCACATATACCCACATCAAATGCTCGGTGTGGCATCTTTTCCATCATGAATTTTAGCGACGAACCACTAGGCATAGCAGGCGTTACACCCATTATTTTGTCGTTCATTTCTGCCAATTCAATAATTGTATGCCCAAAAACATCTTGGTATTTTGGTGGCTGTGGAGAATTGTATGTCTTCTTTATTATTTCACCAGTAATCTTATCAAACAATCCTGGCGCATGCCATTTTGTTTGGTCTTGTTCAGCAAGGTCATATCCTTTGCCTTTGGTGGTAATGATATGAAGTATTTTAGGTCCAGGAATATTCTTCAAATCTCTTAAAGTATCCACCAGTTTGGTAATGTTGTTTCCATCAATTGGGCCAAAATACCTAAGCTTCAATGCTTCAAATAAGTTGCTACTACTGCTCACCATGCCTTTCACACTATCTGCAACTTTATGAGCCATTGTTCGGCTAATTCTTCTGCCAACAGGTAATTTTCCCATTACTTTCCAAACATCATCCTTCATTTTATTGTAGGTAGGGGAAGTAGAAATATCTGTAAGGTATTCTTTTAAAGCACCGACATTCGGGTCGATGCTCATGCAATTGTCATTCAAAATAATCAGCACATCACTGTTGGCAACACCAGCATGATTCATGGCTTCGAAAGCCATGCCAGCAGTCATGCTTCCATCACCAATAATGGCTACACTTTTTCTGTTTTCTCCTTTATATTTTGCAGCCATTGCCATTCCCAAAGCTGCTGAAATGGAAGTAGAAGAATGTCCTACGCCAAAGGTGTCATAAACACTTTCGCTTCTTTTGGGGAATCCACTTAATCCGCCTAGTTTTCTATTAGTTATAAAAGAATCGCGTCTGCCAGTTAATATTTTATGACCATAAGCTTGATGACCCACATCCCACACTAGTTGATCGTAGGGGGTATTATAAACATAATGAAGTGCCACAGATAATTCCACTACGCCAAGGCTTGCAGCGAAGTGACCACCATGAACACTTACAACATCAATTATATATTGACGAAGTTCATTGCACACTTTATGCAACTGCTTCTTTTCTAATTTCTTTAAATCATCTGGGGAGTTGATTTCTCTTAAAAATGCGCCGGGAACAATATCCATTAAAACAGATTTTTGTAAAAGTAACGATTTGCTTAACATCAGCAATACCTTGGCTAATAACACGATGTGGGAAATATTGTTTTGAGTATGTTGACTCAATCTAACATACAGTTTAACAGCTTTCCATATTGTTAGTGGAACTACATTTATTAAAACACATATGGGCATTTATTTCACTCTACCTATTAAGTTTTTGCGTATGATCCCGTTTGAAGGAATTTGATTTAAACAAAAGAAGCCTCGCATATTGCGAAGCCCCTTTTACCCGACTTGTATTTATTAAGATTTCTCCAAAGCTCCACTTCAGCAGTGGAGGATTTTACAATTTCACATTCAGACCAACCATATAGTTAGTGCCTGACATTGGAAAATAAGAAACTCCATTAGTAAAAACTTGTGTTTTAGACCCTCCATTGTACGTGAAGCTTGGATAAGTTGAACCATAAGATTCATAAAGTCTGTTAAACATATTATTAACCTGACCGATAATGCTAATTTCTTTAAAAAGCTTTCCTTTTAGGTTAATTGAAGCTCTAACGTCTTGCGTAAAATAATCGCTTACACTTCGTTTTTTATCTTGTGTATTATCAAGATATTGTCTGCTTACATATTTGCTTATCAAACTAATTTCTACGTATTTGCAAGGCAATAAATTAATTGTTGCTGCTGCGATAGTATTGGGCGAAAAGGAAATATCAGATTTATTATGCTGCCTAATTGTATCACCCAATATCTCGTAAGTGGCACTATCATAAACATATAAATGTTCTGTAAACTGCTTTATTTTATTACTGCTAAAAGTTACATTACCTACCGCATTCAACCAATTTGAGATAATTACACTTCCTTGTAATTCAAGACCTGCACGGTAACTGTGTGGCGTATTTGTGCGGATTGCATAACCCGCATCATTCAATTTTCCTGTCAACACCAACTGATTTTTATAATCCATGTAATAAACCGTTACGCCATAACTGTAGGCACTTGTGCGTTTTTCCACTCCCAATTCAAAGTCATTTAATTGCTCTGGTTTTGGGTTGTTGTCAGTTGCATACTCAAAATCGGTACGGTTAGGCTCTTTGTTTGCCACAGCCCAGCTACCATACACTTGCCATCCATTGACGCTGTAAGTAATACCCAATTTAGGATTGAAGAAAGAAAACTCTTTCTGTATTTTACGTGTTGGATTGCCATCAAATCCATCCATTTTATGCATTACATGTTTGTATTGTAGGTCTGCATAAAACAATAAATGTTTTGTTTGTTGGTGTTCCCATTTGGCGTAAATGTTCTCATCCGTTTTTAGTGCTTGGTTAAAATAGTACTGATAGTTATTATCTACACCACCATTCTTTGCCCACAAAACAGTCCCAAAATGATTGCCTTCGTACCTGTTCCAGCCTCCACCTACTATCAATTGGTCTTTATCTTTTTTATATTGAAAAGAAAGTATTTGCCCATAAAACTGATTATCCAACCAACGTTGCCTAATTAAATCTGTTGTTGTCAAGGTGTCTGTACCAACTATATGGTCTGGTAATCCGTAGCTGGAGTAATAATCATCTTTTCTGTATTCTTCATAATAACCTTTTCCTTTTGTTAAGAATAAAGCAGTACTAAAAGACCATTTACTATTGAACGAATGATTGTAAAATAACTGATAATGGTTCTGCTGATAGTTGTCTGTCTGATTAGCATAAGTACAGTAATTGTAGGTTCTATTTACTGGTAAAATATCTTCGGGTACACCATACCAAGCCTGATAAGTTTTTTCTTTTCCTGAGAATATATTCAATCTCAATGAAGAGTTCTTATCAATATAGGCCGCACTTACTGAAAAAGATTGCAAATTACTGGATGCACGGTCTACATATCCATCACTCAATATTCTGCTCAGTCTACCATCAACTGTGAAGTGTTCATTAAACAAACCTGTACCAAACTTTGCGGTATTTTTTATGGTGTTAAATGATCCGTAGCTGTTGTTTATTTCAGCATACGCTTTTTCATTAAACTCATTTGTCTGCAAATTAATGCCTGCCCCAAATGCACCAGTACCGTTGGATGATGTACCCACACCACGTTGTATTTGAATGGAATTTAAAGAAGAAGTAAAGTCGGGCAAATCCACAAAATAAGAGCCTTGGCTTTCTGCATCGTTATACGGAATACCATTAAGGGTAACATTTATTCGGCTTGCATCCACACCTCGAATGTAGATGTTGGTATAGCCTACGCCATTGCCCGCATCCGAATTAATAACTACAGAAGGCGTTTGTTTTAGCATAAAAGGCAAATCCTGACCAAGATTTGTTTTTGCCAATTCTTCTTTTGCCAGATTAGTTTTAGTAAAAGGAGCTTTATCACTAGCACGTAATGCTTTTACTTCCAGTGATTGTAGGAAAAAAGGAGAATTTTTTAGTTGAATTACCAGATTTGCTTTGCCATCTGTTACTTCCACCTCTTCGGATGTTTCACTATAGCCAATGCTTGTAGCCACGAGATGGTAGCTGCCTTTAATTACTTTATTAAACGTAAACAGTCCATCCTCATCGGCAATGGCTACCGTGTTTCCTAGTTTTATACTTGCAGACGATAGTGGTTTCTTCGTTGCTGCGTCAATTACTGATCCGCTAACGGACACTTTACTTGTTTGTGCAATGGAATAAAGGCTGATGATACATCCAGCCAATGTTCCCAAGAATTGTTTCATTTCTTTTTGTTTTAAAAGTTAGAAAAATTGTGGGAACAGAAATAAAGTCGCTAAGTGGAGAGAACGTTCAATAAATAGAATTACGCCTTCCCTTCGCAGGCATTACCCTGTTCAGGTTCAACGGGTATTATCTCAGCTTTTGCAGTGTGGAGCTCTCACCCTGCAAATTAGCACCCCGAGGAATTTGCAGCAAAATAAAGGGAAAGTTGTTAAATATTAAATAAGAAATGTGGCTACTATACAGAAGCTTATCCACAAATTTAGAAACAAAAGAGTTCGTGTTTCTGGCATTTTAATGTGTGCAGTAGAAAAATGCCACTTATTAACATAGATTTATTTTAAAAGATAAAATAGGTTACATAGGAATCTTACTTCTTAGTGTATGAAACGCTTTCCTATAAATTTATTTTTTATTACTACACAAGGAAATAAAAAAGAACCCTTACTAATTGCATCTTTATTAATAATACAAACTGTGAAATAAATAGAAGTTTAAAATCGTCAAAATGCATCATAAAAGCATAAAAAATGTCATTGAAGCCTTAAAAGTGCTGTATTTAGGTCTTCAGGCGGTGTATCTAGGTCAACAAACGTTGTATTTAAACCAACGAACACCGTCCTCGAATCCACTAACGGTGTATTTAAGTGTAAAAACATCGGATTTGAATCTACAAACAGTGTATACAACTCAACTAATCGTGTATTATAGACATCTAACGGAAGATTTAAATCAAAATAGGTTGTACAAAGGCATTAAAAAAAAGGGTGATGAATAAGTAACTATTCAGGGAGTATTTCTACAACAAGAGCCACTAATAGTTACTATGAAAACGAGGACTATGTAATGTTACTTTTTTAGATTTACTAATAAGGACTCTAAATTTTAGTGTCCTTAGTTTTTTTCCTTGTGTTCTTCGAGGTAACCCTTTTGAATAGAATGCGTAAACGAGTATCTCATCAAGAATTAAACACTTTTTGCTAGGGCGCGTGAAAAATAACTAAAAAATGATGTTCTCCACCTCGTTTTAAACTTTCTTGAACGAAAAAGTCTATCTTAGCATCATTCCAAAAAAAGATTGCATGCATTTAGATGATAGGGAATTACTTGATCTTTTTAGGAATATATCCACAAAAGAGTCTGCTTTCGAGGCAATAATCAAGAAATTTCAGGAGAGGTTGTATTGGCACATTCGTAAAATGGTGATAAGCCATGACGATACTAATGACATGCTCCAAAATGTGTTCATCAAAGTTTGGAAGGGGCTAGACAATTTTAGAGAAGATAGTCAATTATATACTTGGCTATATAGAATTGCCACAAATGAATGCCTCACGTTTTTAGAACAACGTAAAAAGAAATCAACCTTCAGTTTAGAGGATGATGAAAACGGAATGAGTAACACCATAAAAGCTGATCAAGGTTTTGATGGAAATAAACTAGAATGGAAGCTGCAATTGGCTATTCAAAAACTTCCAGAAAGACAACGATTGGTTTTTAATCTGCGTTACTTCGATGCAATGCCTTATGAAAAAATGAGTAAAATTTTGGAAACAAGTGAAGGTGCTTTAAAAGCAAGCTATCATCATGCGGCAAAAAAAATAGAGCAATATATTTTGAATAATTAAACAACAGATTCACTAAACAGTCACAGCAACACAAATGGAAAGGAGAGAAACAATATTAAATGAACTTAAAGCAACTTCAAAATTCCTTGATAAGGGTATTGATATGCCTTTTGTTGTTTCTGAAGCTTACTTCAAAAACCTTTCAATGGATATTCTGAAGGACATTGAAAAAGGAGAGCATGTACCCAATAAGAACATTGAGTTTCCTAATTATTCTATCCCAAACAATTACTTTTCTAATCTGTCGAACAGCATTTTGGAAAATATTCAAAATAAAGAGGTTTCAGATGAGCTATCTTCGTTTGCCCCAACGTTGAATTCTATAGCTAAAAAAGCTCCTTACCAAGTACCTGATAACTATTTCAACGATTTTACTTTAAATACCAAAGTACAAACAACAACTTATTCTTCAGAAACAAAAGTTGTTTCGATTGTTAATAAGAAATGGTATCAAATAGCCATTGCTGCTTCAATAATTGGGTTTATTGCCACACTGGGCTATTTTATTTTTGAAAAATCATCAAGTATTAACGCCTCTTATGCTTCCTACAAAAGCGTAGATGTGCAAGGTTCTGTACAAAAGGTATCTGATGATGATTTGGAAAAGTATTTGAACAACAATGATGTTGTAACATCATCTACCGACTTAATAATAGGCGATGATGCAGAGGAAGTAAATCCTAAACAAGAGATAAAAACTGTTTCCGATAATGAACTAAAACAATATTTGAAAGAGGTTGGTGAAAGTAAAAAGAATGTAAAGAAGAGAATTTAATACCAATTCAACAGTTTAAGCATGAGAATAACCCGACTTATAATATTAGTTTTATCGTTTGCAATAAATATGCTCGAAGCGCAAAGTCCTCAAGCAAAGCAGAGTTCTATTCAAGCATTAAAAGTTGCTTTTATTACAAAAGACCTTTATTTATCTGCTGATGAAGCCCAAAAGTTTTGGCCTGTTTATAACTGTTATACTGACGAACTTAAAAAAATTAAAAAAGATTGTAAAGACGATGTATTGGCAGGTGAAGAAAAATCTTTGATGGTAAAAAAGAAATACAATGCAGACTTCAAGAAGATTCTTTCATCCGATGAAAGGGCAAATAAAGTATTTCTTGCAGAAAGAGATTTTGCCAATTTTATTAAAAAGGAATTACAGGAACGTCAACGTATGCGCACTTTGCGTTTTGGCGATGCAGATAAAAATAATAAACCAATTTCTCCTCAAACAGACTATTAGGCAGATGAAACACTTTGGATACCGCTTTTAACAAAACCTTGTTGTCGGTGAATAGTACATTTTACTTTAACTCTATATCTTTAATTTTAAATAATAATATTATAAATTATGGAAGGAAGAAAATATCGTGTACTTCTTTGCGAAGATGACACCAATTTGGGGATGGTTTTGAAAAATTATTTAGAATTAAATGATTATGAAGTTGTTCTCGAAAGAGATGGAAGACTAGGTTTTGCTGCCTTTCAGAGAGAAAAATTTGACATTTGCTTATTGGATGTAATGATGCCAAATGTTGATGGATTTACTTTGGCAGAAGATATTAGAGACATTGATCCAGATGTGCCTTTATTCTTTTTGAGTGCTAAAACAATGAAGGATGACATCATCAATGGATACAAACTAGGGGCAGATGATTACATTACTAAACCCTTTGATAGTGACGTTTTGCTAATGAAAATAATGGCAATCCTAAAAAGGAACGAAGAAGAAGTTCGTATCAGCGAAAATATTGTCTTTGATATGGGGTCTTATCATTTCAATCCAAAATTGAGAGAGTTAATTATTGATGGCAAAACTCAGATTTTATCTCCAAAAGAAAATGATTTGCTTAAAATGTTGGCAGAACATAAAAATGATTTGTTGCCTCGTGAAAAAGCATTGAAAAGAATTTGGGGTAGCGACACTTACTTTAATGGTCGCAGCATGGATGTTTACATCGCTAAACTAAGAAAATATCTAAAAGAAGACTCTAAGATTGAGATAGTAAATATTCATGGAAATGGATTTAGATTAGTTGCACCTTAATAATTTCAATTTACTGACAAAAAGCTGCTTTTTTAATTAAAAGTGGCTTTTTTTATTTTCTGTATTGAATAGTAACCTTAACAATTCCGGTTGTAATCATATCGATGGACGCTGCTGCAGATTTACTTAGGTCTATGATCCTTCCGGCAGCGAAAGGGCCTCTGTCATTTACTTTTACCAAAACAGACTTATTATTTGTCAAATTGGTTACTTTAACGATTGTTCCAAAGGAGAGTTGTTTGTGCGCTGCTGTATTTTTTGAACTAACATATATCTCCCCACTTGCAGTAACATGCCCAATAAATTTGTCTGCGTAGTAAGAAGCAATGCCTGTTTCTGTGTGTAAAGTTCCATTACCAGGAATGTCTGCATTGGGGATTACCTTTCTATGACACGAAGCAATTAATACGATTGATAAAAGAAGAACAAGAGATATGATTCTATTATGCTTAAACATGTAATAGTGAGTTTGATTAAGTTGTATGAGTACAATTCTGTATAAACGCCTCTTTTTTATGATATTACTTTCAATGTCGTTAAGTTAAGAGATTTCATCACATTATTTTATAGTTCATTGATTTAGGTTTTTTCTGTTTATGTTTTCTGGGAAAGGTTCTGTTAGGTCCTTTAGATTTGCATTATAATTATTTAATAAACATATTACTATTATTACTATTTCTTTTTTTGCTTCTTTTTTTCTTTAACAATCCACATTTTTGTG
>CANFLL010000094.1 GCA_947447825.1 Chitinophagaceae bacterium
ATTCCATGTATAAGGAAGGGCGGTGCTACAAACGATGACATTTGTATTACTGGTACTTGTTGCTTTAATAGTTAATTTCAAGGTAGCCACACTATCACAACCGACTGCATTCGCAAGTGTCTTGGTGTAAGTTCCTGCCACAGAATAAGCTGTACCATTCCAAGTATATGGAAGGGCAGTGCTACATACACTAACATTTGTGGTGCTTGCACTTGTTGCCTTAATAGTTAATTTCAATGTAGCTATGCTATCACAACCCACTGCATTTACTAGTGTTTTGGTATAAGTTCCTGCCACACTATAAGCCGTGCCATTCCATGTATAAGGAAGGGCGGTGCTACATACACTAATATTCGTAGTACTTGCACTTGTTGCTTTAATAGTTAATTTCAAAGTCGCAATACTATCACAACCTACTGCATTCACTAGTGTTTTGGTATAAGTTCCTGCTACACTGTATGCCGTTCCATTCCAAGTATATGGAAGGGCAGTGCTACAAACACTAATATTTGTGGTACTTGTACTTGTTGCTTTAACTGTAAGATTTAGCGTAGCCACGCTATCACAACCCACTGCATTCACCAATGTTTTGGTGTATATTCCTGCCACATTGTAAGCAGTTCCATTCCAAGTATAAGGTAGGGAAGTGCTACATACGCTAATATTTGTAGTGCTAGTACTTGTTGCCTTGATGGTTAATTTCAAGGTAGCCACACTATCACAAACCACTGCATTTATCAATGTCTTGGTATAAGTTCCTGCTACACTGTATGCCGTTCCATTCCAAGTATATGGAAGGGCAGTGCTACATACACTAACATTTGTGGTGCTTGCACTTGTCGCTTTTACATTAAGATTTAGCGTAGCCACACTATCACAACCTACTGCATTCACCAATGTTTTGGTGTAAGTTCCTGCCACACTGTAAGCAGTACCATTCCAAGTATAAGGAAGGGTAGTGCTACATACACTAACATTTGTGGTGCTAGTACTTGTTGCCTTAATAGTTAATTTCAAGGTAGCTACACTATCACAACCTACTGCATTTACCAATGTTTTGGTATAAATACCTGCTACACTGTATGCCGTACCATTCCATGTATATGGTAGGGCAGTGCTACATAAACTGACATTCGTAGTACTTGTACTTGTTGCTTTTACTGTGAGATTTAGAGTAGCAACGCTATCACAACCTACTGCATTTACCAATGTTTTAGTATAAGTCCCTGCAACACTATAAGCACTTCCATTCCATGTATAAGGAAGGGTAGTGCTACAAACGCTGACATTTGTGGTGCTAGTACTTGTTGCTTTTACTGTAAGATTAAGAGTAGCCACGCTATCACAACCTACTGCATTGACGAGTGTTTTGGTATAAGTACCTGCCACACTATAAGCCGTACCATTCCATGTAAAAGGAAGGGCGGTACTACAAACACTAATATTTGTGGTACTTGTACTTGTTGCTTTAACTGTAAGATTTAGCGTAGCCACACTATCACAACCTACTGCATTTACCAATGTCTTGGTGTAAGTTCCTGCCACACTGTAAGCAGTACCATTCCAAGTATAAGGAAGGGCGGTGCTACAAACACTTATATTCGTAGTGCTTGCACTAGTTGCTTTAACAGTTAATTTCAAAGTCGCAATACTATCACAACCTACTGCATTCACTAGTGTTTTGGTATAAGTTCCTGCCACACTATAAGCAGTACCATTCCAAGTGTAAGGAAGGGTGGTGCTACAAATACTAACATTTGTAGTTGAGGCTGTTGCCGTCTTTATTTTTCTCACTACCGCATTACTTGTTGCCGTAGGTGACGTTGTACACAAGGCATTGCTTGTGACAATACAACGGATAGTATCATTATTTACAAACCCTGTACTACTATAGGCACTGAGTGTCGCACCATTGATAGCCACACTGTTTTTTGTCCATTGATAAGTAGGGGTTGTACCACTGTTTACCGCCACTGCTGTTAAGGTAAGATTGCTACCTAAACAAACACTTGCTGTGGAAGGTGTTACAGAAACTGAAGGAGTCAATAAGGTACAATAAGTGAACCCAGTAAGACTATCTGCACCTGCTGCCGTAGTTACTGCCACCTTTCCAGTTGCACCACCTGCTATAACCGCAGTGATTGTAGTTGCATTTACGACCGTAAAACTATTAGCAACTGTACCTCCAAATTTTACAGACTTAGTACCTGTAAAATTAGTCCCCTTGATGGTAACTGCTGTTCCTGTACTGGCCGTTGAAGGTGTAAAAGAAGTGACTGTAGGACTAGGAGCGTACAATACTGAACGCACCACATTATTACCCTGATCGGCAATAAATAAGTTACCTGCCTTGTCAATAGCCAAACCAGTTGGATTGAAGATGCTCGCCACAATTGCCGCACTTCCATCACCACTATATGCCGCAGTGTTATTGCCTGCAACCGTATTGATGATGCCCGTAGTTGTTACTTTTCGTACCACATTGTTGTTATAATCAGACACATACAGGTTACCCAATGTATCCAATGCAAGCCCCTGTGGATTATCTAGGGTGGCTGCAATTGCCTTGCCCCCATCACCATCAAAACCTGCATTACCATTGCCCACAATAGTAGAGATGACTCCAGCCGTATTAATCTTACGCACCACATTATTGTAGGTATCTGTTACATATATATTACCCGAAGCATCGGTGATGACGCTGTAAGGATAGTTAAAGGTGGCTGCTGTAGCCAATGCACCATCGCCGGTATAGCCATTAGTACCATTACCCGCCACCGTACTGATAATTCCAGTTGTATTCACTTTCCTCACTGCATGATTTACATTATCGGCAATGAACAGGTTACCTGCTGCATCTACCCAAACTCCCGTAGGTCCATTTAGTTTGGCAGCCGTGGCTGCACTACCATCGCCACTATACCCTGCCGAAGCTGAACCAGCAATCGTAGTAATAACGCCATTTACTGCTACCTTACGGATACGATTATTATAGGTATCAGCAATGTAAAGACCACCTGTTGCATCTACTGCCACTCCCGAAGGATTGTTCAGTTTGGCAGCAGTAGCCACTGCACCATCTCCGCTAAAACCACCTAGGGAAGAACTACCTGCCACTGTGGTTATCAGTCCATTATTATCTATTTTACGTATCCTGTTATCGAATTGATCCACCACGAACACATTACCCGAACCATCAATTGCAACAGCCGAAGGTGCATTCAGCCCTGCGGTTGTTGCCAATACATTATCACCTGTAAAGGCTTGTACGCCATTGCCAGCAACCGTATTGATAACAGCACCAGAGGCATACAAGGTTAGACTATTACTCTTTGCGGTAGTTGTTGTTGCACAAGTTGCATTACTTGTCAATACCACCCAAACACTATCGTTCGTCTTGATCGTGGCATCGGTATAAGTGGCACTATTTGGACCCACATTTACCTTATTCTTTACCCACTGATAGCTTGGAGAAGCCCCTCCGTTTACAGGAGTGGCAATAAAGGTGATGGCACTATTTGGAATAATACTAGTTGCAGAAGCAACTATTGTAACTAAAGGTGTTACAGGAGTACAATAGGTAAATCCACTCTTTGTAATGGTACCTCCAATTGTAGTAACACTAATGTTTCCACTTGTACCAGCACCAACTACTGCTGTAATAGTACTGTCGTTTATAACACTAAAACTAGTTGCAGCAGTGCCACCAAAGCTTACGGCAGTTGCACCTGTAAATTTAGTACCCTTAATGGAAATGGTTGTTCCTGTTGCCGCTGTAGTTGGGGTAAAGGAAGTGATAGTTGGTGTAACATTACCTGTTGCTAAACTGATAGTTGTACTACTACTTCCAGCCAAATTATTAGCCGTAATTGTATAGTTAGTTGCAGCTGTAGTTACTGTTGGTGTACCACTGATAGTACCCGTACTACCATCGAAACTTAAACCTGTTGGTAGCGATGGGGTGATCGTGAAGCCATAGCCGGGGGTTATTTTTCGGATTTTATTGTTGTTGACATCTGCTACATACAAATTATTTGAAGCATCTACACATACACTTGAAGGCCCACTAAAACTTGAAGTATTACTCGCTCCATCAATACTCCCAGCAGAACCATTGCCCGCCCATGTACTAACAATTCCTGAAGAACTAATTTTTCTTATGGTATTATTGCCTTGATCTGTTACAAACACATTTCCGTAACCATCGGTTGCAACATTATTTGGATAATTAAAACTTGCATTTGAGCCTATCCCATCGGTATTTCCAATACTGCCATTACCAGCAAATGTTGTTACAACACCAGTAGGGCTAACCTTTCTTATTTTATGGTTAATCCCATCTGCATCTGCTACATAAACATTGCCAGCAGCATCTACAGCAACACCTGTTGGACAGGTAAAACTCGCAGCACTACCAGTACCATCTACAGAACCTTTATTGCCACTTCCTGCCAAGGTTGTAACTACACCTGAAGCACTTATCTTTCTGATTTTAAGATTATATCTGTCTGCCACATATACATTACCTGAAATATCTACAGCAACTCCTTGAGGAAACCAAAAGGTTGCTGCTGTACCAACACCATCTGACGACCCGATTACACCGCTACCAGCCAAAGTACTAACTAAACCTGATGGGCTTATCTTCCTAATTTTATGATTAACAAAATCTGCTACATAAACATTTCCAGAAACATCAAGAGCCACATTAATTGGCGAATTAAAACTTGCTGCACTACCTAATCCATCGGCTGAACCTGCACTACCACTACCTGCAAAAGTGCTTACTACACCAGTAGGAGTTATTTTGCGAATTTTATTGTTTGAAGCATCTGCTATATATATATTTCCCGAAACATCTAATGACACTCCATAGGATTGATTAAAACTAGCTGCTGTACCAATTCCATCCGCAGAACCTGCTGTTCCAATACCTGCAACAGTACTCACCATTCTTAGTCCATTACCACTTAGTGCTCCACCCGTATTTGTAGGACTCAAGGCTGTAATAGCAGTACCCACAGTATATGTTTTTGTACCTCCTGTATAAGTTATTGTTGGGGCAATTAAATAAGTAAACCCTGCCAAGCTACCCGAACCGCTTGCATTTGTAATACTCAAACTACCACTTGTCCCTGCACCAACCACTGCTGTAATGATGGTGTCATTTACTACCACATAAGAAGTGGCTGCTGTGCCACCAAACTTAACGGCTGTAGTGCCTGTGAAATTGCTGCCCTTGATAGTGATGGTAGCACCTGTTGGGGCAGTAGAAGGAGTGAAACTGGTTATAGTTGGCGGCGGTGCAACGGTTGCAATACTAACCGTAGTGCTACTGCTACCAGCCAAATTAGTAGCGGTAATTGTGTAAGTGGTAGCAGCATTAGAAACTGTTGCTGTACCACTGATAGTACCTGTACTACCATCGAAACTTAAACCTGTTGGTAGAGTTGGAATGATAGTATAGCCGTAACCTGAAGTTATTTTGCGAATTTTGTTATTAGTTGCATCTGCCAGATATACATTTTCTGAAGTATCTACCGCCACTCCATAAGGAGTATGGAAACTTGCTGTGCTGCCAATGCCATCTGCACTTCCCTGTATTCCGCTACCTGCAAGCGTTGTCACAACACCTAAAGGACTAATTTTTCGGACTTTAGAATTGTCTGTATCAGCCACATAAACGTTGCCAACGGCATCTACTGTTAATCCAGCAGCATAACCAAAACTTGCTACGCTGCTACTACCGTCTGTACTACCCACACTTCCACTACCTGCAAGTGTTGTAACAACACCCAAAGAACTAACCTTGCGAATTTTTTGGTTATAAGTGTCCGAAACATAAACATTGCCAAAAGCATCTACGGCTACTCCGGTAGGTCTATTGAAAGATGCTGCGGCTCCTATACCATCTGCACTACCGACAGCTCCGCTACCGGCAAGTGTGGTCACCACACCCAAAGGACTAACCTTCCTGATTTTGTTATTTAATATATCAGCCACGTAAACATTTCCAACAGCATCTACGGCTACTCCAGTAGGACTTCCGAAAGTTGCTGAACTACCCGCTCCATCTGCACTACCTTGTGCTCCACTACCTGCAAGTGTGGTCACTACACCCAAAGGACTAACCTTGCGGATTTTATTATTATTATAGTCCGCCACATAAACATTTCCAATTACATCAACTGCAACTCCATAAGGATAATTAAAACTTGCTGCACTGCCTGTGCCATCTGCACTACCAACACTTCCACTTCCCGCAAGCGTAGTCACCACACCCAAAGTACTAACCTTGCGGATTTTATGATTATAACTATCCGCCACATACTTATTACCCATTGCATCAATAGCTACTCCTGTAGAATAATTAAAGCTTGATGCGCTGCTTCCTCCATCAGTACTACCTTGACTGCCACTTCCAGCAAATGTGCTGACAACAACCTGTCCATTACCAGTTACTGTACCACCCGTATTAGTGGGACTAAAGGCTGTAATAGCAGTACCCACAGTATATGTTTTTGTACCTCCTGTATAAGTTATTGTTGGAGCAGTTAAATAAGTAAACCCAGCCAAGCTACCCATACCGCTTGCAGTGGTAATACTCACAATACCACTAGTTCCTGCACCAACAACTGCGGTAATAATAGTATCATTCACTACCACAAAAGAAGTGGCTGCTGTGCCACCAAACTTAACGGCTGTAGTTCCTGTAAAATTGCTGCCCTTGATAGTGATGGTTGCACCTGTAGGGGCAGTTGTGGGGGTGAAAGAGGTAATTGATGGAGGGGGAGTATATACAAATCCACTCTTTGTAATAGTACCACCACTTGTAGTAACACTTACGTTTCCACTTGTACCATTACCAACCACTGCTGTAATCGAGGTTGCACTCACTACAGTAAATGATGTTGCGGCCGTTCCTCCAAAACTAATTGCTGTTGCTCCAGTAAAGTTTGTTCCTGTAATAGTTACGGTTGTTCCAGTACTTGCTGTTAATGGAGTAAATGAAGAAATTGTAGGAGGAGTTGCATAGACAAATCCAGCCTTAGTGATTGTACCACCACTTGTGGTTACACTTACACTACCACTTGTACCTGCACCAACAACCGCTGTTATTGTACTGTCATTGACCACACTATAACTAGTAGCAGCAGTGCCGCCAAAGCTAACTGCAGTTGCACCGGTTAGTTTGGTACCGATGATAGTTATAGTCGTTCCGATACCACCCGTTAAAGGAGTGAAAGAAGTGATTGTAGGTGGTGCTGTATATACAAAACCACTCTTTGTAATGGTTCCACCACTTGTGGTGACACTAATGTTTCCACTTGTACCATTACCCACAACTGCTGTGATTGTACTGTCATTGACCACAATATAACTTGAGGCAGCTGTTCCTCCAAAACTAACTGCGTTTGCACCTGTGAACTTAGTACCCTTTATAGTGACAGTAGTTCCAGCACTTGCAGAAGTTGGTGTAAACGAGGTGATAGTTGTTGTTGCATTAGCTGCAGTGGTTGCAATGCTAACTGATGCCGTACTGCTACCACCAGCATTTACAGAAGTAATCGTATAAGTTGTTGCTGAACTAGTTACAGTTGGCGTACCAAAAATACTTCCGGCTGTTAAGTCTATATTAAGTCCTTTTGGCAAGGCAGGTTTAATAGTATAAGACAGGCCTACCTTGTAGATAGTACTCATCATTGTATTAACATTTCCAGCAGAAACAAGGAAATTTCCAAACCCGTCTAAGGTAATTCTATTGATACCATCGATACTAATATTTGGTAGTGTAGAAACAACACCTGCAGGGGTAATTTTACGAATTAATTTATTCCCGCCTATAGTTCCATTACCGTCACAAACATATAAATTTCCAGCACCATCGGCTATCATTCCTTTTACTCCAGAGAAACTAGCACTTGTATCATTTCCATCCATATACCCAGCAACCCCATTCCCAGCAAAAGTAGAAACGATGCCAGCAGGAGTAATTTTTCGAATAAGATAATTGGTATTATCAGCAACAAATAAATTACCTGTAGCATCAAATGTTAATGCACTGATTGACTGAAAAGTAGCAACATTAACAGGCCCATTGTTTGAACCTTGTGAACCTGTACCCGCATAAGTTGTAACAACTCCATTAGGGGTAACTTTTCTTATCCGATTACCTGAATTATTTTCGCCAACATAAATATTTCCTGTTGCATCAATCGTAAGCGAATAAGGATGATTTAGACTAGCGGATATTCCGATGCCATCTATATCTGCTGCAGTTCCATTTCCTACAAAAGTGCTTACCACACCATAAGGGGTTATTTTTCTTAGTAAATTATTACTGTTATCTGCTACAATGAAGTTGCCAGCACTATCTATAACAATACCTGAAGGAGAACTAAAACTTGCAGCCGTACCTACCCCATCAGTAGAACCTCTAGTTCCGCTTCCTGCAAAAGTGGAAACTAGCCCAGTAGTGGTGATCTTTCTTATGAGGCTATTACCATAATCTGCCACAAACAAATTACCAGAAGCATCTGTTACAACACCCAATGGAACTTTAAAACTAGCTGCAGTACCTTGTCCATTTATTGAGTCACTTGCACAGCCTCCGGCCAAAATGGTGGCATTGGCATAAATAGGTGATGTAGTTGAACCACCTGTATTTGTAGGTATAAAAGGTGTAATTGGAGTACCAATTGGATAGGATTTAGACCCTGCATAACTAATAGAGGGTGCGGTTATTCTAACCGCATTAATAGTATAAATATTCGTTACAGTAGAATCGGATGATGTTACTTTCACACGAATCGTATTGTTTCCAATATTCAGTGACAACAAAGAACTTGTCGAATCATAAGCAAGAGGAGTAAAACTCCCTCCATTCAAACTCAATTGAATTGTAGCAGTCGTATCTTCTAAAGTTGGAGTAACTGACAAAGTACTGCCAATACTATCGGTATATTGTAGAGTTGATGTACTAAATAATGGTGTAAGTTGACCTGTATTTACTGATAGACCAGAAAGATTTGCATCATTACTAATTACTCCAATTGTAATAGTTGCACTTCCACTACCCGCAATATTATGACCTGTAACCGTGTAAGTAATTAAACCGGAAGATTCTGAAGGTGTACCGGAAATTGCTCCTGTAAAAGGATCAAACCTTAAATCTGAAGGCAATGAAGGAGTTATATCATATCCCCACAATTGCACTTTTTGAATACTCCATATAAAAGGTTCTACTCCATCAACAGTCGGATAAGTTGCTGTACCACCTGAAGCTATTACCAAATTCCCTTCACTACTGATAGCCAAGCCCATTACTCCATTGTCTACTCCAACTGAAGGATAAATAGATGTCACATTACCTGATTGAGAAACCCTTCTTATACTACTGTAGTTTCCTTTAACCCATAAATTCCCTGAACTATCAATAGTTATCAATTGAGGATTATTAAAACCTGCATTTTGACCTATTCCATCAATCTCGCTAGACAAGGTGTCATTACCTGCTAAAGTTGACACTTCTGCAAAAGGTGTAATTTTTCGTATTAGAGTACCGTCAACAACAAACAAGTTGTCAAATTTATCTATAGTTATTCCTTTAGGTTCTCTAAATGCTGCATCCATACCAACACTATCTATTGGAACATCATTATTACCTTTACCAGCAAAAGTAGTAATCGTACCATCTGAACTAATTTTTCCAATAGCTCCCAATGTAGTGTAAAAAATATTTCCAGAATGATCAATAGCTATTCCATTAACACTTGTTCCTCCTAATCCTGTTGCAACTGTTGTAACAATACCTGTTTCAGTTACTTTTCTGATTGAATTGGCATCCACCACATATATATTTCCATTTTGATCTAAGGCCATAGAAGTAATAGAAGTAAACCCAGCTTCAGTACCTGTACCATCAATCGAGTTGGCTGTACCATTACCTACAAAAGTTGAGACAACACCATAACCAGTATCTACTCGAACAATATTTCCATACGAATCAGTTTTATAGGAACTTCCTAATGAGGTAATTTTCAGAATGGAACCACCAATCGAATCAGCGATAAAATAATTCCCTTTTGAATCAATAACTATAGGAAAGGAGTTATAATATGAACTTTGAGAGCTTGTAACAGTGTTCCCTTTAGCCAAAACATCGACATCTAAATATGAATAATGGTAATCTATTGGGAATTGATTACCGTCATTATTGGGATATATGCCTAAAGAAGTCGCATCTACACCCTTAGTAAGTGTAACCTTATTATTTGTAAAGCTAAGTATTGGTTGTGCTATATAATTTGCTAGACCTACAGATGTGACAGTTCCTCCAACCGTAGTCACACTAACATTTCCGCTAACTGCTACGCCAACTATCGCCCTAATCGTAGTGTCATTTAACACAGTATAAGAAGTGGCATTCTTTCCACCAAACTTCACTTGTGTAGCACCCGTAAAATGTGAGCCATACAATGTGACTATAGAACCATTAGTTATATTTACTGGATTAAAAGAAGTGAAAACAGGAGAAGGTGTTGCAATATAAGTAAAACCACCAAGGTTTGCAGTACCACCGCTAGTGGTGACACTCACACTACCACTTGCTCCTATGCCAACAACTGCTTTAATTGTTGTAGCATTAACAATTATAAATGAAGTTGCTGCTTGACTTCCAAATTTAACTGATGTTACAGGCGTGAAATTGCTACCAGTTATTGTAACCGTTGCCCCAACAGTAGCAGTAGTAGGGGAATATGAAGTGATTGATGGAATTGGTGCAATACCTACTTTATGTATGATAAAGTTTCCATCAGAAAAGTAAATATTCTGAGAGGCATCTACAGCAACAGAACCTGCATAATATATAGCAGTAGAAGTTGCAACCTGTCCATCTCCATTAAATGATGTGCCTCCATTACCTACTACAGTACTGATAATTCCAAGACTTGTTGTAACTTTTCTTATTCTATTATTGTCTGATATCAATAAATTTCCTGAAGCATCCAAACATATATCAGTTAGATAATTAAATCCTGCTGAAGTTGCGGAACCATTATCACCACTATAAACGTTTGTTCCATTTCCTGCAACTGTAGATATGATACCTGCTGATGTAACTTTTCGTATTCGAGAATTACTGATATCTGCGAGGTATAGATTACCAGAACCATCAATTGCAATATTACCTCCATAAATATTTGCTAAAGTGGCATTACCGCCATCTCCACCAAATCCTTTAGTTCCGTTTCCAACAATTGTTGATATTATACCAGAAGTATTAATTTTTCTAATTCTATAGTTTCCTCCATCATTAATATAAATATTACCTGATGCATCTATTGCAACGCTAGTGGGACTATTAAGTTTTGCTGCTGTTGCCAATCCTCCATCACCGCTAAAACCACTTGTCCCAATTCCAGCAATTGTAGAGATTATTCCTGACTTTGTAACTTTTCTAATACGATTGTTGTAAGAATCTACTATTAATAAATTACCCGATGCATCTATTGCAATACCACTAGGCTTATTCAGATTAGCGGAAGTAGCTGCGGAACCGTCTCCGCTAAATCCGCCTATGCCATTACCTGCATAAGTGGTAATAACTCCAGTAGTAGATACTTTTCGAATACGATGATTATCGTAATCTGCAATATAAAGGTTTCCTGAAGCATCAAATACAAGATGTTTTGGCGTTTGAATTGCCGCAGAGGTTGCACTACCTCCATCACCGCTATAATTAAACTTGCCATTTCCCGCAATTGTAGAAATGATACCCGATGTATTTACTTTTCTAACCCGACTACCTACAACGTCATTGATATAAAGATTTCCTGTAGCATCCAATAAAATATTATTTGGATAAACCTGTTCAGTTGTTGCGGGTATTCCATCAGCAGTAAATTGACCATACCCAATTCCATTTCCTGCTACTGTGCTAATAATTCCGGCAGTATTTATTTTTCGTACACTATAATTTCCAATATCTGCAATAAAAAGATTGCCAGTAGCGTCAAAAGCTAAATCTATTACATAACCTAGTTTAGCAAAACGAGCTGAATCTCCATCCCCGTCACCATAAGATCCAAAACTGTTCATTAATCCTGAAATACCGCTAAGTACTCCATTAGAACTTATTTTTAGTACACTTATATAATCAGCTAAGTACATATTCCCTGTAGGGTCGAAAGTTATTGCTTGAAGACTTTTAAAGCTTTGTGATGTCAGCGGTAAGCCATAAGTTGGTTGTCCAGTAATTCCATTTCCTGCAAAGGTTGTAATAATCCCATTTGAGTCAATCTTGCGTATTCGCCCATTATCTATAAAATAAAGATTCCCCGCATTATCAACAGCCATATCTACAATATTACTTAACCCTGCATTAATAGCTAACCCTCCATCTCCACTAAAAGAGGAGGAACCGGTACCCGCAATTGTTGTAATAATTCCAGACGTATTTACTTTCCTGATTCGATATTTATTTTCTTCATAAATATAAAAATTTCCTAAAGCATCCATTGTAGTCAAACAAGCGTGGTTTCCCCAATTATAAGAAGAAATACTTGCAGAAGTAGCTAATCCACCATCACCATCTGTGCCACTTAAATTAGCAAATCCATTTCCTGCGTAAGTAGTTATTATGCCCGATGTAGATATTTTTCTTATCCTGTTCCAATCTGAGACGTAAATATTACCCGCAGCATCCTTTGTCATACTACTTCCACCTAAAGTGGTTGAAGTAGAAGTTGCAAGCACACCTTCATCAACACCACCTCCTGCAAACTTTGTAACTAATTGTCCCTTTACAAAACCTGTAGCAAGGAAACAAACAATAATAATAAAGACTACTGCCTTGGTAATAAAGTGTAAACGATTCATATATTGTGTTTATTTATTTGCCTCCTTAATCCGGTGTCGGCATTCCGCTGCTACTTGTTGTAAAGAGTAGCTAAACTATTTATTGCTACTCTCCTATTCTGTCCACGTCTTTTCGCCTTTCTTCATTTTCGCTATCGTTTCTATATAGGATGTTTTATCATTATCGGGTGCTAGTTTCAATGCTTTCGTTTCCATTTCTATTGCCTCTTTAACCTTCCCTAATTTGTATAAAAGGTTTCCATAAGTGTCTATTATGGCCGCATCTTGCATATCCTTACCACTTATCGATCTCTTGCTCCATCCCAATGCAGCTTGAAGAACCGACTTATCATCAATATGATCAAATACATTCCAAGCATATTCATTCAATACAGAATTATTTATTACTTTATAACCATAACCTTTCATATACCTATTAATGGCAGTCGCATAATTTTTCCAGTCCTTCATTTCTGTATATAGTGTAACTTTTATACTAGCAATTACTTCTTTTGCCTGTTTAGGGTAGGCTTTTACAAGTCGGGTTTCTATAGATTTTGTAAGTGTTTTAACCCCATCTTTAGAGAATATATTTTGGAGTTCCTCATTTACAATCATGTTAATAATAAATGAACTCGCATTACCATTGCCCATAACTTTATCGTATGCTGCCTCATTGTTTAATACCATCACAAAACCAGTATCCTTCGATTTTTTGGTAACCTTATTTATAAGTTCTGCATTTGCCTTTGTAAACATCGAACTTTGAGTGGCAACATAAGCCTTAAAATATAGGGAGCAGTCATCACCAACATCTGATGCAGCTTGGGTTAATCTCCTTAAAAACGAAGAATCAGTTAAATACTTGGAGAAATTCTTCTGCATTACATAATACTGTGTAGAAGGGGATAATGATTCCTTAGCTTTTCTTAAAAAACTAGTCACTCCCATCGACCCTATAAACCTATGTACCAACGCTCCTTCGGGAGAGAAAACAAGGTAGGTTGGAAAGACCTTTATATGGTATTTACTATTTATGGCAGAGGCATCGGCATAAAAACTTTTAGCTTCTTCATTATCATTTGTAGCAGTGTCTATCTGAACCTTGGCACAAACAAAATGCTCTTTAAAAAACTGCCCAACGGTGTCATTGGTAAACACATTTGCTGCCATAAACTTACAAGGACCACACCATGTGGCATAGCAATCTGCAAATACATATTTATGGGTTGCTTTTGCCTGCGCCAAAATACTTTCCCAGCTTTTACCGTATTCAAACCCAATACCAGTATCAGTAGTTTGGGCATGGATAAATAGAGGGAAAAGGAACGAAAAGAGGATTACTAACTTCTTCATACTTGTTTTTTAATTGTTTAGCCTACTTTTTGCGGTTTCAGCATTTTCCGTAGCTACTTTTAGTGAAGTATTGCAAAACTTTATTGATTATTAAGGTTGATTTAAATGATTTGAATGATTCATCCAATAACTCTAGTTTTATTTAAGAAATTCCAACGGGCGTGATGAAATTATTTAAAGGGATGTACTAAAACCTAGAGGAGAAATTTCCTGAAACGGCTTTAGCATGTAATGAAGAATCATAAACGGTAGCACTATAAGTACCCGCAACTAATGAATCTAGTTTTGTAATGGTAACTGTAGAATTAATTGCCCCATAATTCTTACCACTCAATGATACTGCCAAATCTATGTAGCTAGTTGTAGAAGAATCTGTTGATGAATAACTCCCAATTCTTAGTGCACTTTTCGATTTTACTGAAAGGTATAAACTGTTTGTAGCAGTTGTAGACCCATTAGTTCCCATAATAGTCAATGTTTTACTATCGGAAGATTTTGTAGCAGTAGTTACTTTAGAAAAGTCTGTTACAGCCCCATCTATTGTTGCCTGATTTGTGCCTACTGCTACCGAATCACTACTCTTGCTGCAAGAGAAAATGACTACTGCCATCATTACCATAAAAAGTGTGCTTACTGTTTTTTTCATAATCTGTAAAGTTTTGTTCGTTAAACGTTTTTTTTGCCCGTTGAAATGTTTATTTATTTTAAATTGATTTCCTGTGAATTTCTGTATCTGCATACATTAATTATTTCTATTAAAATGATAGCAGCACTATTATTACCTGAAAAATCTGTGGGGATTATTGTTGAGCGTATGATTAATTTATTTGTTCTGCTAGTGGTGTGCGTTTTAATTTTCAAGAGTTACAATCAATGTTAATTTAGGGAATATACCTTGTTAATTTTCGTATTACAAACATATCCGCCTTTGTGCTTGCAGAAAATACCTACTAGTAGGTGATTATGGCAATAATTACTCATTTTGCAGTCTATTTCAATCAGAAAGGAAAGAATTGTGCGGGTAAATTAGATAATTGGTCTATTTATTATATCAGTCAATACTATTATTCATTAACGGGGTATATATTCATTCTCAGTTTTTTAAGGTCAGTAGCCCCTTCCATACCACTTATAGCAATTATTAGGTTTCCTTTTGAGGAAAAAGGTGAATATGGCAGATAACTAATCATCTGGTTAGTCCCTGCCCTATAAACAAAAAAGGTATCAGATTTATTTAACTTTGTTGTCAGATGGCAGGTATCATAGTATGTGTCAGATAAAAAGTAAGTCATATTCTTAAATAACAATTGCTTACCGAACCATAAATCGTAATTGTCAGAATTGCGTACTGCATTGATAAAATACAAAGAGGTGGTATCACCGAGATGAATATTGGAATTTGGATTTAAAGTTATTGATTGAAGGCTATCTATTCTTCCACCAACAATAATAGTACCCCAAACACGTTGCCAATTTAATAATTCAGTTTTATCACTAACCTTTTCCAAATGAAATCTTAATTGTTCTTCTTGGACAATATTGACTGTTTTCTGAATCAATTTACTACTGTTTGGATATTGCAATCCAGAATAAAGTATTTCTGGAGTAATAGAGTTCACTAAAACTATATTGAATGAGGTAGAATCTGGGCATAATTGAATAAACTTTACATTTATTGGGTAGTCGAAATTTGAAACACACGACACCGACACCATACAAATTACCAATAATATAAATATTCCTTTTTCCATTCTTACTCATTGAAATAAACTAATCACAAATTGACTGTACCGTTAATTCATTGACCAAAAAAATTCAATCAAAGCATTATAAACTATTCTGAACGGATTGTTTATAAATAGAATTAACTTATTGCCTATTCATTTTTCAAACATATCCCACTTTATTATGAAAAAGAATACCTACTAGTAGGCGATTATGACAATAATTACTCATTTTTCGGTCTATTTCAGTCAGAATGGAAAAACTTGTGTGGATTAATAGGCTAATTGGTTTGTTTATTATAACAGTCTACGCTGATTATTCTTTATTTGGGTGAACTCTCTAATTCTAGCCAATAAAAATAAAATAAGACTAAATCTCCAATATCAAAGTTGAAACCATGTGTATGAAAAGTATCAAAATCATTCAGAGTCGCATTACGAATGTCACCTTCATTCCTACTAAAATTAATACCTATTAGTAGGTGATTATATAAAACCAATTTCTAACAAATGGTTCCTACTATACATTTGAACGAAACAGAAGGGAGATGTCTATTATTAGGTTTGATGAATTGAAGAAAACATGGCGGGAAATAGGCAAAAAAGCAACCAATAACGACCCTACATTCGAAATTGAAATAAATAAAAAGCTGCTTGACATCTTTCACTTAGGCAATTATTATTACTACATCTTTAACTGTACTGGTGTTGAGATAGAGTTTGCAAGTGAATCTGTGAAGAATATTTTGGGAATTACAGACACTTCTGATTTCACGGTTGATTTTGCTTTGAGTATTATCCACCCTGAAGACCTAACTTATTTTTATGACTTTGAAACAAAGATAACCCAGTTTTTTAGTGACCTGCCACCCGATAAAATATTGAAGTACAAAACAAATTACGACTTTAGAATTAAGCGAAAAGATGGTACTTACATACGCATTTTACAACAAAACGTAACCATACAAACTAATGAGGAAGGTGCAGTAATTAGAACTTTGGGTGTACATACGGATATTAGCAAACTAAAGAAAACAAATGGATCTACCCTCTCCTTTATAGGCTTGGAGGGCGAACCTAGCTACCTAGATGTTTACACAGGTATTGCCACATATCAGATTGAGAAAAACATATTTAGTAAGATGGAACAAAAGGTTTTAGATCAGCTTTTGAAGGGATATTCTAGTAAAAAGATTGCTGAAATACTCTTTATAAGCAAACTTACCGTAGACGGACATCGAAAGAATATGCTTAAAAAAGCCAATTGCACCTCAACTGTAGACCTAGTTTTGAAAGCAGCAAAAATGAATTGGCAAATTCCAATAAATGAATAAGCGATGATAATGGTTGTTAATAGAGTTGATTCTTTAATGAATTGTCCCTTTTTAAGTCTATAACATACTGGTTGAACCCAAAAGTGCCCTATTTAGTTATGGAAGCTGCCATAAAATAATGATCTGTGCCATCAACTGTTATGGTAGCTACCATCAAAAAAAATGAACCATGCCACAAAAAAAGTGAATAGTACCACCAACAGTCATGGTAGCTACCATCAAAATAATGAACCATGCCACCAAAAAAGTGAACCGCACCATCAACAGTCATGGTAGCTACCATCAAAATAATGAACCATGCCACCAAAAAAGTGAACCATGCCACCAAAAAAGTGAACAGTGCCATCAACAGTCATGGTAGC
>CANFLL010000095.1 GCA_947447825.1 Chitinophagaceae bacterium
GTTATCTTTTTCGCAGCTAGCAACTCTACTTTCTCTTTCTTAAACTCGGTACTAAAATGTCTCACCTCTCGAAGTTTTACCTCCATAAAAATACGTTTTCTGAAAAGTTATCAACCAACTTTGAGTCAACCTATTTCATGAGACCTCAAACCTAGTGTTGATAGTCTTGGATTAAAAGGAAAGACCACGTAGGTAAAGGAAGTGAGACTGCCCAATTGGGTGGTCTCTTTTTGTTTGTATCCATTTGAAAACATCTTCTGCCTTCTGCCAAATATTGTACAGGATAGTGCAGGATAGCTAGTGGTGCATAATAAATAGATTTGCGACTATATTAATAAATACAAACTAATTGTTTTGTTTTTTGAATTAATATAGTATTATTTAACAATAAAATGATTTTGCCATATTGAAGAACAGACTCTTCGGAGACTTGCTGTAAATGATGAACTAAAGAATATTTGTAAACTGCAACACACAAGGCACAGATTAGTAAATGGCTTCCTGTTTAATGTCATGTCTGCTCTCTCTGCCTATTTCTTCTTACAAAAGAAGTCTTCCATAAACATAAAAGATGGAACATTCTACCCAACTTAACTTGCAGCTTAACCCGAACTCATGCTAAATATGGGTGTAAATAAAAGAGGTTATTTCTTTTAAATCGGCTTCTGGTAATATTTTTTATTTAATCAATATAACTTTACCATTCAATAAGTCAAAAAATATCGAAATTGCATTGTTTTTTTGATACAAAAAATGGTTGGGTTTGATGAGGATGAAGATATCTTCCTTTTTTAGTATTATATATTTTTATAACTGGCAATGCATAAGTACCTAACGATTATTCTTGTTTCATTTATTTGTTTTTTTCTTAGCAGAGCGAGCGCGCAGCCACAATGCAATATCAAACATTTTTCTACAACCAACGGTCTTTCAGATAACAGGGTAATGTATATTATCAAAGACCATGAAGGTTTTATGTGGATAGGTACTTGGGCAGGCATCAATAAATTCGATGGTCAAAACTTTACAGTCTACAAGTCTTATCCGGGTGATAAATCGGAACTGAAAAGCAATAGGATAGATTTTATAGTTGAAGACAAGGCAGGCTTCCTTTGGACAAAAGCTTACGATAAGCAAGTGTACAGGTTTGATAAAAGGACAGGAGTCTTTCTTTCTGTTTCTAAACGGATGGAAGCTATCAGCAATGCAGATGTAAGTGCCGATAAAATAGTGTCGCTGCAAAAAAACGAAATTGCCATTACAACAAAAAAACATGGCTTTTATATTGTTTCTTCCCTGCCGTCAGATAGCTTAGCTTGTAAATGGTTTTCTAAAAAACAGATGTCAGAAACAAGTATAGCTTCTGATAGTATTTCCTGTTTCTTTCAAGATAGTCGTTCTCGTTTATGGTTGGCAACAACACTTGGGCTTGCCTGTTTTCAGCGGGACGAGAATGGAGATTATAAAAAAGTAGCACTACCCATTACGTTAAAAAACGCCAATGTAACTTGTATTAACGAAAACGTTGGCGATGTTTGGTTCGGCACAAAAGATGGTCGTTTGATTAGCTTCAACAAAAATTCTGGGCAAGTTGTTTCTTTCGCTGTCAGCCATGCACAAATCAATACACTAAAGTTTTCAACGGCAAAAAAAGGTGTTCTCTATCTGACAACTACTGCTGGGGAGTTAATCACTTTTAGTTACACCTCTTCCAAGCTTTTTACAAGTGCGCTTTTGCCAGATGAGGAATTGCTCTCCATATTCGAAGACCACAATGGTATGCTTTGGGTAGAACCCAAAAAAGAAGGTGTGGTTTTGTTTGACCCACAACAAAAATCATTCAAGCATTTTATCCAGCACAATTATTCCTACTACTTTCAAGAAGACGACAAATACCATGTTTTTGAAGATGCGAAAGGCGTTGTGTGGGTAAATATGAAAGGTAGCGGCTTTGGTTACTACGATTCATCCACCAAGGATTTTAAGCCATTCTATAATGAATCGGGCTCACCATTTAAAAGGTTTTCAAACATGGTGGTTACAGACTATTTTGACCCCTCAGGCATATTATGGCTGACTAGTGATGAGGGTGGACTGGAGAAGATTGTATTCCCCTCAAACGATTTCAAGCAAATAAGGCTTGCTTCAGATGCTGTAAGAAAAGCCGAAAACGAAGTAAGGGGTATATGTGGCGATAGAGAGGGGTGCTTGTGGACTGCTGTAAAGTCGAAGGAGATATATGTTACAGAAAATGGTATAACCAAAAGATGGAATATTCTTGATGAGTTAATAAATGAAACAGGGTATGAGACAATACATTCTAATGGTGGAGTCTATTATACAGTTGGTGGTGTGTACACAATTTTAGAAGACAGAAAAGGTAATATATGGTTTGGCACAAAAGGGTCGGGCCTTTTTAAAGCAGAGCCAATTGACAAAGCAAGGTCAAACTATAAAGTCAAACATTTTACAACAAATCCAAAAGACCCCTACTCCATTAGTAGTAATTTGATTTACTCCGTAATAGAAGATAATATCGGAAGGATTTGGATAGGTACCTATGGTGGTGGCATTAACTTGGTTGAAGAAACAGCAACGGGTGCCAAGTTTTATAATAAAGACAATGTATTTACCCAATATCCTGCCAATGCCTGCTATAGGGTAAGGCGTTTGGCTTGCGATGCCAATGGTCTTATTTGGATAGGCACTACCGAAGGGCTTCTCATTTTCGACCCTACAAAACCTGATTTCTTTAACTCCCCGTTTGTTCAGTACAATAAAATGCCGGGCAAAAAAAATAGTTTGGGCGGCAATGATATACAGTTTATTTATCGCGACCATCAAAATTCAATGTGGGTGCTTACATCAGCAGGTGGCTTGAACAAAGCAGTAAGTAAAAACCCTATGAAGACTTTAGATTTTATAAATTACTCTATAAAAGATGGGTTGCCTAGCGATTATTTGTTAAGCTGTATTGAAGACAAGAAAGGCTTTATTTGGATAGCTACTTTAAATGGACTTTCTCGTTTTAATCCTGCTAACGCTACTTTCCGAAACTTTGATGCGGCTGATGTATTGCCGCAGGTAACTTTTTCCGAGTCTTCTTGCGCAATAACAACCTCTGGCGAACTTGTTTTTGGTACAACAAACGGCTATTTGCAGTTTGATCCATTGCATATAATAGATTATAAAATTGACGCAAACATTGCATTAACCAATTTGCAGGTAAATAATCAAGATGTTGTTCCCGGTGAGGAATCCTCACCTTTAAAATACACTGTAAACAATACAAATAAAATAACGCTTGAATACAACCAAAATACGGTAAGTATTGATTACGCTGTTTTGGACTATCGTTTCGAAGCCAAGGAATCCTATTCTTTCCGCTTGCTGGGCTTGGATGCCACATGGAGAAACAACAAATCGGAAAGAAGGGTAACTTATACCAATCTTGAACCTGGGGATTATACCTTTCAGGTAAAAACAAATAACCAGGAAGTTTACAGCAATGCCCCGGTAAGATCTATCTCCATAAAAATACTGCCACCACCATGGAAAACATGGTGGGCCTACCTTATTTATTTTACACTGTCTGTGGTGCTATTGATATTGGTTAGAAGGTATACCTTAGCAATGTTGAATTTGCGTCAACGTGTTACCTTAGAGAAGAAACTGGCCGATGTAAGGCTGGCTTTCTTTACCAATATATCCCACGAATTGCGTACGCCGCTTACATTGATATTGAACCCTCTTGAAGAAATAGCCAAAAAAGAAAACCTTTCTTCTCGTGGAAGCCAAAACTTGAACCTGGCACGTAAAAATGCCCAAAGGATGAAGCAGTTTATCAACCAGCTGTTAGACTTGCGGAAGATAGAAAACGGAAAATCTACCCTTACACTCAACAATGTAGAGTTGGTTGCCTTTGTAAAAAGGATAGCCACATATTTCGAGGAAATTGCGCAGCAAAAGGAAATTACCTTGCTTATAGAACCAAGCGAAGAGCAATTGTTCGCTTGGGTAGATGCTGAGAAGCTAGACATTGTTATTTACAATATCCTCGGCAATGCATTTAAGTTCACCCCCGATGGAAAGAAGATTTGTATTAAGTTAAGGCATAGCCAAGCAAACTCGGCAATAGAATTGGAAATAATAGATGAAGGTATTGGCGTGGCCGATAATGAATTAGAAGATATTTTCAATTTGTACTACCAAAGCCAATATAAAGGTGGCAATGCTTTAAAAGGAACGGGTATAGGGTTGGCTTTGTCTAGGGAGATAGTGCAACTGCACCACGGAAAAATTTCTGCCAGAAATAATACGGTCAATGGCTCTGGTTTGTCTGTAAAAATAGAATTGAAGGAAGGCAAGGCACATTTTGAGAAGGATAAGGTAAACTTTGCTACTTCCGAACCTGAATTTGATAAAGCGGTTACTACTTTGCCCATTGTGTCTCAAGATGTAGCGGAAACGGATTATATACAGAATAGCCAATTGCCATTGTTGTTGTTGGTGGAAGACAATTCAGACTTGCGTTCATTCTTAAAAGCACAGCTGAGTAGTAAATATAGAGTAGAAGCGGCGAAAAATGGCAAAGAAGGCTTGGACAAGGCGCTAAAACTAATGCCCGATGTTATTTTAAGTGATGTGATGATGCCTGTGATGGATGGAATACAAATGTTGGACAGGTTAAAGAACAATATTACTACCAGCCATATCCCGGTAGTGCTGCTTTCTGCTAAGTTTTCTGTTGAGAGCCAGATTGAAGGTTTGAAGTATGGGGCAGACCATTATATAGCCAAGCCATTCCAGAACGAATACCTGTTAGCCTCGCTGGACAACCTAATTCTGCAACGCAAAAGGTTGTTTGAATCCATACTGAAAGGCAAAAAAGAAGCAGATAAAGAAATAGATATATCCCCTTCACCTATTACTATCACGTCTAACGATGAGCAATTCCTGCAAAAAGTAATATTGACGGTGGAGGAGAAAATGGGAGACGTTCAGTTTAATATAGATGTGGTTGCCGATGCCATGAACATGAGCCGATCACCATTCTACAAGAAACTAAAAAGCCTTACTGGCTTAAGTCCTGTGGAGTTTGTAAAAGAAATAAGGCTAAAACGCAGTATCCAGTATTTAGATGCTGGAGAGCATAATATTGCTACCATTGCCTACGAAGCGGGCTTTAGCAATGCCAAATATTTCAGTACCTGCTTCAAACAACGCTTTGGTCAAAGCCCATCCGATTATATAAAGGCAAATGGCAAAGTTATTTTGTAATAAAGGCTTGTAGTGCGTACTAGTGGAGGCTCCTCTCCTAATTTCGCAACAACGATAATACAAGTTTTAAGTACATATTAGGTCTTCCTACCCGATCTCACAAAAAGCATTTCTCAAACCCAATCAGCCAATATGTAGAAAATCACTAAACTCAGCAACATATTTTCCTTCACCAAACTATTTCTTAAACTTTAAAGACCAATTATTGAACCTTATTGTGCAGTCTTGAAACCAATTTTGCTCTCATTCTAAAAATATTTCTAATCGACAAGCACTAATTATGAAAAGACTTTATTCTTTATTTGCATTCTTTGCCCTAATTTTCTTTGTTTCTAAAGGCACAACTGCTCAGGTAACACCAGTGTCAATTACTACTATGGCTTCGCCAGTGGCAGCAGGCATCACATCCCCACTTTCACAAATAGTAAACAAAGGGGATTCAGTATCTGTTACCGCCAAAAGGAATTTTGGGTATAAATTTAAACAGTGGCAGGATAGCCTTGGAAATTTTGTTTCCAAAGACTCTGTATACAAAATGGTCTTAAACACCGATTTGAAGTTGACAGCCGTATTCGATTCAATCCCTACCTATAGCTTCTCAGTAGCAATAAACGGCTCCAATTCAGGCGAAGTGCTATTATCCCCTTCACCCGTAAGTGGTAAGTATGAAGCAGGTACGTTGGTATCAGTAAGTGTTGTCACTAACCCGGTTACTTCTTTCAGTTATTGGGAAGATAATAGTACAGTGCTTCAGCGTTCTTTTACGGTGAATACTAATATTGCCATTGCTGCTACTTTTGATGAAATACCTTTTATTGTTGGCTGGAACTTCAAAGCACAAACGCCTCGGTCAGCACGTACTGGTGACTACTATTCGGATGCTTCCAACAAGGGCTTTATCAACTTGTATCAAATGGTAAACGGTGCTGCAGCAACCTCAGTTAATTGGTTGGCCAATGTGGGTAGTTTTTCACCATCTTATCCCAATATACGTTTTTGGTCGCTAGGGGCTAACTTTAAAACAACACGTAGGCACCTAAAGGCAAATTTTGCAACAACAGGCTACAAGAATATACAAGTGAAGTCGATGGTAGCAGGAAATTATCAAGCTTATTCCGTAGTGAAATTGCAATATTCTTTGAACGACACTACCTATACTGATTTAGCCCAGGTAGATCTTACACAAACATTTGGCAGCACTTGGAAAGACTTGAATGTTTCGCTTCCCGCCGCAGCCGAAAATAAACCAACCGTGTATTTGAAATGGATTGGGGATACCACAAGTGCCATTATTAACCCTGGTACGGGCAACGATGGAACGGCTATTACCAACATATATGTGTATGCAGATAAGTTCACAACGGCAGACACTTCTTCACCTGTATTTATTTCTGCGGTGCCTGCTGCCAACTCTGCAATTGCACCTACCACGGGTTCCATTGTGGTTACTTTCAACGAGCGGGTAATAAAAGCAAATGCAAGTAACATTACATTGGATACCACAGTCCTTGTAGGAACTTACGGCACTACAACCGCCAATTTCAAATACCAAAAGTTGAAGTATGATCAAGAATATACATTCACCATACCAGATGGTGCATTAACTGATTTGTTTGGAAATCCATTCCATGGCCTTTCCTTTAAATTCAGGACAGCAAAACGCCCTCAGCCTGCCATGAAACTGTTTGATGCAGTGGTTGCAAAAGATGGCTCTGGCAATTATACTTCTGTCATAGATGCCATAAATGCCGCACCTTCTGGCAGAACAACACCTTGGCTTATTTATATTAAAAATGGCAAGTACCTTGGCCATCATGATATCCCTGCTACTAAACCATTCATACACTTAATTGGCCAATCAAGGGATAGTGTAGTTATATCTGATAATAGGTTGTCAGGTGGGCCTACAGCAGTAAATGTTAACCTGGGTGCAACAATGGTGGTTAACTCAACAGATGTATACTTTGAAAATCTTACTTTGGAGAACAACTTCGGTTACGATAGTTTAAAAGGCCCCCAAGCACTTGCTTTGTATGCACTGACCAATCATTTTACTACGAACAATGTTTGGTTAAGGAGTTATCAAGATACTTATTTAAGTGCCTACAATAGCATCAGCGACAGGCAATACCACCATAAGTCTAAAATTGAAGGTGCGGTTGACTTCATATATGGCGGCGGTGATGTGTTCTTCGATACTTGCAACATTACAGTTAACCGACCAGATGGTGGTTATATTGTGGCACCAAGTCATGGTAAAGGCACTGCTTGGGGATATGTATTTAGGAATTGTATAATTGACGAGTCTCCAAGAATCCATAACGGAAGCAATTACTTTGGCCGCCCTTGGAACAATGCACCAAAGACTGTTTTCATAAACACTACATTAAAAACAGGTATCAAACCTGCTGGTTGGTGGTACACCTTTGGTACCATTCCTGCAATCTTTGCCGATTACAATACAATGGACAGTTTAGGCAATCCTGTTGATTTGTCGCAACGTATTTCAGCGTATCAATACAATTCTACTGACTCTGCTGGTAAACCTATTGTGGTTAAAGGCACTGCAAAAAATAGTTTAACAGATGCTGAAGCAGCTAGTTATACCTACGAGAATGTAACATTAAGAAGCACAGATACTTGGGATCCAAGGTTTATGGTAATTGCTCCTGATGCACCTTCCAATCTTAAACTAAGCACTTCCACTTTAAGCTGGGATAGTGTACAATATGCAAGGCTATATATCGTTTTCCGTAACGATTCCGTTGTGGGCTTTAGTACGGCAACTAGCTTTACAGACAGCTCGGCTGTTGCAGGCTTAGGCTATATATATAAGGTTCAAGCAGTGGGTGAATATGGCACTTTAAGCCTTAAATCCACAGCATCATCTGCATTGCCAGTAATTGGCCTCACATTGTCAGCCGAAAGAAAGAATGGTGTGGTATCCTTAAACTGGACAATCCGTACAGAAATAAACACTTCTCATTATCTAGTAGAGAAGAGTAGTAATGGAACCGACTTTACCGCCATTGGTCAAGTTAATGCTACAAGTGGTAGAAGTATAGGTACTTACTCATTCATCGATAACAATGCTTCGGCTGATGCGACCTATTACAGGATAAAAGCTTTTGATGTTGACAATAGCTATAGTATTAGTTATATAGTTAGTGTAAAAGCTGTTAATGGCAATAAAATTTCCATATATCCTGCTGTTGCAAGTAGTTCAATAAACATAACTTATCCTAAATCAAGTACAAAGGATAATATTGATATTTACAACGTCAATGGTAAAAAACTGATACACTTTGTAGTAAATCAAGGTTCTGCCAAAAGTGCTATTGATATAAGCAGGTTAGTTACAGGAACGTATATCTTAGCCTATACAAGTGAAGCGAAAACTTATAGTTTTAAGTTTATTAAGCAATAGGTTTTGTCTAATTTGATATTGAACTACCCAAAAGCCACACATTGCTCTAAAGGCAGTGTGGCTTTTACTTTTAGCAACCTTGTGGCAGACTTTGCAGTTGACCTATAAACGACGCCCCCCACTATGTTCTGTTTTTGATCAACATTGACAAAATAGCCGATATCCACTTTGGTGATTACAACCCATAAGGTAAACTGCCTATTACTTTCTACAAGAGCGATAGCGCCCCCTCCATTCTTGGATTACTCAATGTTTAACAGAACATATCGCTATTTTAACTGCAAACCTTTGTATGGTTTTGGTTATGGGTTGAGTTATACAACTTTCCAATACAAACCAGAAAACATCCCAGCAACTATAAAAAAAGGTCAGAACCTGAATATAAATACCCGCATTACCAATACAGGCAAAATGGATGGGGATGAAGTAGCACAATTATATGTTGAGAATATGGACGGTAGAATAAAGACTCCTTTTAAATCATTGAAGTGTTTCCAAAGAATCAGTTTAATGGCTTCCGAAAGTAAGGTCATACACTTTGTACTTTCCCAAGACGACCTTTCTTATGTAGATCAATTTGGACAAAGCCAACCCTTCATTGGTAAGGTGAAAATATTTGTAGGTAGCAATCAGCCTGATGAGTAGAACCCTACAAATGGAAATTGTATTGAGAAAATTATAACTATTTCCAAGGATTAAGGAAACCATGGTTTCGTCAAATTAAGCCTACAAACATTCCCTAAAGCGTCGTTTAAGTTCAAAAAGTCATTTTTTAAACCTAAACGACCAATTATAGAGCCCTTTTTCAGTACCACAAATCTAGTTTTGTTTCCAAATTTTAGGCAAAGGAATTATCAAGCTAAGGCAAACAGAGTTTCAGGCTAAGGCAAGTTAGGTACATGGTCTCAGCGAATTATTCAAAGACGTATAACGACTTTTAATATTAAAATGATGTTGCTTGTTCAGAAAAGTTGATTGTTTCAAAACCTGTTTCTTTTAGGTTCCTGTTATATAATAAATAAAAATGGTTGCTGATATGAAAAAAATAATACACTCTTTTCCGATGCACAAATTGTGCATCAAACCACTTGCTTTCACAAACAACACAAACTATATGAAAAAGACAACAACACAGTTGCAATTTCCAATTGCCTCTGATGGCAATCGGTATCCCACAACCCAAGTAAATAACAAAAATACAAACTATGGTTGGCTAAAAATGCTACCGTTGCTTTTGTTGGTATTATTGTGTGGTATGGTCAATACCGCATCTGCAACAAATTATTATAATGCAGTAGGAAATGTTACAACTGGTGCTGTAACTAACTGGCAAGTAAGTACCGATAGTTCCCATTGGTCAACCCCTGCTGCTACGGGGTCTGCTACAGACATAACCCATTTGGGCGATGCCACCAGTGTTATTACAATGACAAGTACCTACACATTTACCTTGTCTTCAAATTTCACAATTAATGGCACTATTCACATTCGTGGTTCCGTTACATCTGTTACACCAAGTTCATTTATCCTAACAATGGCTAACGGTTCAATTTATGAGTTCAATAATACAACTTCCTCCGTAAGTCCAGTGGTGCCTGCAACTACAGTTGCTTCGCTAGGAGCTTCAGTTACAGCTGGTGTAAACTGGGCGCCCAATTCCACCATTTGGATTAACGGCTCGTTTACTAATACTGTAGTTTTTGGTAGCACGGCCAGCGTACTTACCACAACTTATGGAAATTTTGTTTACAATGTTCCCAATAGTCAAATAGTATCGCCTCTATTGGTTAATAGTGGTGGGATTGGTTCACTCAATTTTGCTGGGAACTTTTCTATATTATGTACAGGTGCCGGTTCTAATGGCAAACTTAAAATGAGTAATGGTGGTGCAAGCCAAGTTTTAACAGTGGCAGGTAATTACTATATAGCCCCTACTGTAAACAACGCCCAGTGGGTACCTACCGTCAATGCGTTTACATTAAATGTGGGAGGTAGTGTAAGCGGAATATTAGGAACAGGCGGCCCTACTACAGTAAACCTTACGGGAAATGGTACAATAAACCTTACATCGTCTGCATTAGGTACATTCAAAGCAACTGCTGTAAACATAAGTGGTAACTATAGATTGGCATCTAACTTGGCTGGCTACACAACCTCCCCTTTCACAACTTATACCGTATCTGGTACTTTGGATTGTGGTGCTTTTGTTGTTAGTGGAACAAGCTGCTTGTTTACGCTGAGTCCAGGAGGTACGCTCAAAACTTCTTTGGCAACTGGTGTTAATGGGGCAGTAACGGTTACTGGTACTAAAACTTTTGATGTTGCGGCAAACTATGAATTTGATGGAACCGCTGCTTCAGCTGTTACAGGTACTAACATGCCTGCCACGGTAAATAATTTAATTGCCAATAATAGCACGGGGCTTACATTAAGTAATGCAACCACACTTAACGGCACTTTGGCTTTAGCGGATGGTACATTTACTACCACTCCAGGTTTAACACTGGCTAATTCAGCAAATGTTAGCCGTTTGGGTGGTTCAATTTCTGCTGCACCTAGCTTTGGCACTTCTGCCAATGTTGCGTATGGGCAAAAATTAACAACCATTGCAGCGAGTACTATACCTACAAGCTCTTCATTAACAACAAATGCGGCTACTTCGGCAGTAAGCCTAACAACCAATGCCGCAAGTTCTACCTCTTTCACGGTTACTACTAATAGCTCAACCGGTATAGGTAACTTTGTTTTAAATTTTGCTAGTGTACCTGCCACTGTATTTGTGGGACAAATCGTATCAGGTACAAATGTGCCAAGTGGTGCCGCAGTTGTTTCTACTACAAGTACTACTGTAACTATTTCTGCCGCACCTACTACAATCATCGCAAGTAGCACTGTTGTTACGTTTAATGGTACGGCTTTGTCGTTTGCGAGTGTTTCTGGTGTGTCTTTTGGGCAGTCAGTTACAGGAACAAATATTACCCCAGGTACAATTGTAATGGCGGTAAATAGTTCTGCCAATACTGTTTCATTATCTGCAGCTATTACTGGGGCAGTTGCAAGTGGTGCCACAATTGCTTTTGGGTCTTCCTCTTTGTCCTTCGCAAGTACAAGTGGTATTGTTGTTGGTCAAACTGTTACTGGCACGAATATTCCTTCTGGCGATACTGTTACTTTTGTAACTCCTACAAGCATAGGGTTATCTACGCCAGTAACATCAACGGGTGTTACTAGCTCTTCAAGTATAGGTTTTAGCAGTAAGACACTGTATTTTGCAAATACTCAGGGCGTTGCAGTTGGGCAAGTAGTTACAGGTACAGGCATACCATCCAGTACAACCGTGGCTGCCATCACGCCTACTTCTGTAATCTTATCCAATGCACTGACTGCAAGTATTGCCAGTGGTGCAAGTATCTACTTCTCTACTTCCTCTGCATTGACATCGGGGGTTGAAATGCCTGCAAGTACAAGTGTTTTGAATAACCTCTCTATTAATAATACAAATGGTGTAACACTAGGTGCAGCAGTTACCGTAAACGGCATATTGGCATTGAATAGTGGTAATCTTACCTTGGGTGCCAATAACCTTAGTTTAAATCCTGCCAATGCTGCTACAGGTTCTTTAAGTACGAGCAGCCATATTATTACCAATAGCACTGGTTATGTTACCTCAACTGCTGCTTTCAGTGCTGCATATACGTTCCCGGTTGGTTACGATGCAAGCAACTACAACCCCCTTACCATTACACCTAGCAGCCAAATCCCGACGGTATTGGTAAATACAATTAGTCCTATTTTATCAGCAACAGTAAGTTCTAAAGCCATGTGGACTGTTGGTGGAGTGACATCTTCTGCTACAACATTAGCTTTCCCTTGGAATAGTACAACCGATATTACTGGTACATTCCAAGCTGGCATGGTGCTTTCCAACCTTTCTGGTGGTACTTGGAGTCTTATAAGTTCCAGCAATACCAGTGGATCATCACCTTCTTATACAACTAGTATAGCTGGTATAACTATTTCTAATCCTTCTACTTTCGGTATAGGCCCAAATTCCACCCCTACGCTTAGCCTTACAAGCGCGATAGGTACAAATGCGCAAAGCACTAATACTGCTACTGCAATTACCTCAATTACCTATGCTTGGGGCGGTGCTGCAACTGGTGCTAGTGTTACATGGACGGGTACTAGTAGTAGCAATACACCACCAACTGGCATTACGGTGAGCACAAGTGGTAGTGTTACCATTTCTGGTACTGCAACTGCTGCAGGAACTTATGGCTATACTGTAACTACGGTGGGCGGGACACCTGCGGTTAATCTCACAGGTTCTATTACTATTGTGGCTACTCCAGTTGTTTCTTTGTCGGCTATCAGTTCTATTTCTGCCAGCAATATGTATAATGGCTTTACAGGATACCAGCTTACTAATTTTTCATTAGCAGTCACAACTGCAAATACTACTGTTACTGGCTTTAGCCTACCAATTACTGTGGGTGGAGGATTAGTATCTTCTGATTTATCGAACTACAAATTATACTATACAAGTACTTTCAATACATCAACTTTGTTGGCAAGTGCAACAAGTGCATTAGCCACTACCCCTGTTGTTTTTCCATCTTTCTCGCAATCCATAAACAGTGGTTCAACAGGTTATTTTTGGGTAACAGTAGATGTGGCCAGTGCTGCAACCTCCACACATACTGTTGCGGGAGGTACAATCAGTCCAAGCAACCTAACGTTTAATGCTACTGTATCAAGCTCAGGTTTGGTAGCGACAGGTGGTACACAAACCATTGTTTATCCAACTTACTACAATGTAACTAACAGTGATATTTCCAATTTAAGTAAATGGGGGACGAATACGGATGGAAGTGGTACAAACCCACCCAACTTTACCAACCCTAATGTAACCTATAACATAAACAATGGCACTACAAACACTTTAGGGAGTAGCACTATTATTTCAGGTACTGGCACTATTTTCAATATTTCTGCTACGTCTGGACTTACTATAAATGCAGCCACAACTTTGACTATCAGTACAGCAACTATGACTATTGTGAATGGGGGGGCATTAACCATTACTGGTATATTAGTAAACAGTGGAACAGTAACAAGTAGCACCACAGCTGCTAAATTTATTGTGAATGGTACTTATCAACACAATGTTGATGGAGGTTCTGTGCCTACTGCTACATGGAATGCTGGTTCTATATTAAATGTTACTGGTATGATTAGTACCAATGTGGGACAAATGAATCAAAATTTTTCAAATATTACTTGGAATTGTCCTAATCAAATTTCAAATGCGAATTGGACTTGGAGGAATACAGCAATTTCTATTTCTGGCAATATTCAGATATTGGCTACAGGAGCAAGTTCTGGAAGTATAAAAACTATTGGGTTAACAGATGGCTTGTCCACAACTTCAAATTATACAATTGCAGGTAATGTTACCATTTCAGGAAACTCTATGCTATCAAGTAATGCTTCTAGTACTGCTGGTTTAATTTTAGGTATTACCATTAATGGAAATCTTTCTATAGGTTCTGGTTCATCGTATTCTTTCCATGCGGCAACATTAGCGCAAACCAATACACTTAATATTAAAGGGAACTTTACCAATGCTGGTACATTGACATCGAATAATGCTGGAGATGCCAATACGTTGAATTTCACTGGTAGCGGTGTACAAACCTATTCAAACACAGGTGTAATCACTGCTACATTGACTGGTACTAGCTTTATTGTTGCATCTAGTTCAACCTTGGATGTTGGAACTTCTACTGTTCCTGCAAACATACCGTTTACATTAAGTTCAGGGGCAACGCTTCAAACTGCAAATACAGGTGGTATAAATGGAAGTATTTTAACTGCATCGCCAGCACTTAGTACTACTGCCAATTATGTTTTTAATGGTACAAGTACACAGGCAAATGGTGCTTTGGTTATAACTGCAAATAACAACTAGGTTTTCGTTGCGCCCCTTAGGGGCATGCAATGAAAACCTGTTGAACGACACCTACGGTAGCCCTTCCAATCTTCTATTTATTATGGAGTTGTCGTTTGTGTTACTCTTGGTTTAGTAGGCAGTTTTGGCTGCTGCTTTTTTGACTGGTTGGTTTGGTCTTCATTTTTGGTTGCTTACTGCCGTGTTTTTGTTTGGTTTGCCACATAAATTCCCCTACCCATTAATCACTAACGAGCGCAAGTTGGTGTTGCCATAAGATATTTTGCAGGAGGTCCTCGCTTGTCGAAGGTCTCTATCGTTATCAGGTTGCCCGTTTTGCAGCAGGGACATTTGCGTAAACGGGTTTTCAGCTCCTTTACAATCGGGCTCACCTTCAACTGTTGCCTTAATGCAGGTAGTTTCTTACGTTTCCAAGTACTGCTAAGTATACCGTAATGCCGTATCCTGATAAACCTCTCTGGAAGTATGTGCATGGAAAACCGCCGCACAAACTCCCCATTGGTCAGCTCCATTGGCTTTTTCTTTCCCCCATCCTTATAGTCCTTGTACTGAAAGAAAGTCTTTTCTTCCGTTACCTTTTCAATACGGTGGTTACTGATGGCCACCTTGTGGGTGTAGCGTCCCAGATATTCAATTACCTGCGCCGGACCTCCAAAGGGTCGCTTGGCATACACCACCCAATCCTTTTCAAACAGGGTTTCTATCAATGCCTTGTCAACATTGCCATTCTCTCGCAGATAGCTCACATATTTTGCACGGAAGACCTTGCTGAGTGACTCGGTGCAAAAAAGATATTTGTTGCTGCGCATCTGTTTTCGCCAACAACCCTTTTTATCAAGTCCACCTCCTGGCACAATGCAATGCAGGTGAGGATGCAGGCTCAGGTTCTGTCCCCATGTATGCAGTACACAGACCATTCCCAACTGCACCCCTGCCTGTCTACTAAATTGATTCATCGTCTTCCAGGCGCTGGCAAACAAGGCATTGTACACCAACTTGGGTTCATGCAGTGCCAATGGATTGAGTTCCTGTGGCAGGGTGAATACCACATGATAGTAGGTACAAGGCAATAATTCCCCTTCACGCTTGTGAATCCACTCCTCCCGCTTATGACCCTGACATTTGGGGCAATGACGATTTCGGCAACTGTTGTAGCTGATATGTACCGTGCCACATTCATCACACGCATCCACATGACCACCCAATGCAGCCGTTCTGCAATCCCTTATTGCCCTGAGTGTCTTTTGTTGATGAATGGAATAGGCGGTAATGTCGGTCTTGTGCAGCACATCAGCTACTTCCCACTTCGCCTGCATAACTCAAACATCTTGTCCAATGGACTTTGAGGTAATTGTTCTGGCAATTGGCATACGTGCAGATAGATCATCGTTGTTTGGATGTTTTCATGCCCCAACAGCTTTTGCACAGCCACGATGTTAACCCCATCTTCCAAAAGATGGGTGGCATAACTGTGGCGCAATGTATGTGTATGAACATTCTTGAGGATACCAGCCTCCTTTGCAACATGATTCACCACCCATTGTATGCCCCGTTTGCTGTAATTGGGGGAATGGACACCACTTTCTCTCTCCACCATCTGACCATTGAACAGATAATCCTGTGGCTTTTCATCGGCAATGTATTTTTTGATGCCTCGGATAAGATGGTCACTCAAGGGAACATAGCGATCCTTTTTCCCCTTGCCCTGAACGACGTGCAATAACTTTCGGTCAAAGTCCAAATCCCTTAACCGAAGATTACGCACTTCCATACAACGAAGTCCGCAACCATACAACAGACCAATGAGCAATTTATGTTTTAAGCGTTTGGCGGTTTGCATCATCGCCCATATCTCCTGCCTGCTAAGAATGACAGGTAGCTTTTGTTCACAAGGAATATCCGGTAGATGAAGGTGTTCGTAAGGGAGTCCTTCTGCTCTTAATAAGAATCTGAGACCATAGACCGTATGCTTGAAAAAGGTCTGAGAGGGGGTCTTACTTTGTTTTTGGAGAAAAAACAGATAATCCTTCACCTGTTCAGGATTAAGCTCCGTAGGAAGACATTGGAAATGTAAAGCCGTCGCTGCCACTTGACGGCTGTAATGTGTGAAAGTGAGGGGACTGAGACCATTGAGGGAAATATTTCTTTCCAAACGTGCTAACAAAACCTGAAATCCGCTAACTTCACGGCAGGCACGACTGATGTATGAATCAGACCTCAGTTCTTCCGGCGATTTTTTTTCATTGTCATAAATTTAATTTTATTAAAATGCTAAACTAAGGATTAGTCGCGGAAGGGCTACCGTAGGTTTAGTTCAACA
>CANFLL010000096.1 GCA_947447825.1 Chitinophagaceae bacterium
CGTATTGCTTGTTGGAGCAACGATTTGACTTGATTGATGTAGATTTTGATTATTGATATAAGGTGAAGTTGACCAAGTGTAACTATCGGCAGCAGTAGCATTCAGGGTTATCGTTTGACCATTGCAAATAGTGGTATCGATGGTAGGGGAAATGGATGGAGAACTTATGTTTATTCTAACAGTATCAGTTTTAACGATGCTTGAATAAAATGAAATATCATCAATGGCAAAATCATTTCCATTACCGATTGTATCCTCATCCACAATGGAAAGAATGACTGAGGTGTTACTGCCAGAATTCCATGTAGTTAAGGGTTGTTGCCAATAGCAAGTATCCAACATTGCCGTGAAAGTGTCACTAATGGGTTTTCCATTTACGTAGAACCGAAGCCGTGCAGGATTCTCTATAGACATAGACTGTAGCCAAGCAGAAAAAATGTAGTTCGTGTTCTGTTCGATTTTATTAATTGTCTGTTGCCAAACAGCCTTTCCTTGTAATGGAGCTCCATTAGCAATAAGCATTTTTCCATTGCCAGAAGTATGGTCATGACATCTAGCTATAAATGGATGCCAAATGGTTGCGGTAGTGTCAACCGTGAATGAGCCTACACTATAAACAGAACGCCCATTAGTAAAGTCATTATAAGCGTTTGTAAACCCAATATCCCCAAAAGAAAAGTCACCATTGTAAACAAGATTACTTCCAATTGATTTTACATGTAAAGTATAAGTTGTGGAAGAATCTGTGGTAGCGATAGGATTCTGAATATTAGAATTAGACAATACTAAAGTAGGTAGCCAACAGTAAGAATCATATCCGCTAATAGCTTTTAAGTTAATCTGGCTGCTTTTGCAAACAGTAGTATCGTGGTTAAGGATAATATTGTTGTCAAAATAATCTTGTACTGGAATTATTTTGGTTATTGTATCTGGGCAACCTGTTGTATTGGTAAGTGAGACTGTGTAGTTTCTAAGGGAACCATAATTTTGGTAAACTGTTTCCTTTTGATTAATAATAGTTCCATCTCCCAAGTTCCATAAATAGTTGAGTCTAAAAGTAGTGTCTGATGACATATTTTGAAATGTAACCAACAATGGATTACACCTGTCCTGTACAAAGCTAAAATCCAAGTTGGTAGAAGGTGGACGAACTACTATTGGCTTACAGTAAGAACTCTGTGTAGCTAATCCCTCATCTACGGTAAGATCAATATTATATGTCCCGGGGGTATTGTAGGTAATAGAAGGAGGATCGGTAAGTGTTGAATTAGGAATGCTAGCATTGGCGCAACCGGGAAATTGTAAACGGGTGATGGTGTTATTAGAAACATTAGTTACAAAACTGTAAATATCTGCATCAACCCTAAATATTCTATTAATAGAATGTGGAAACGAGAAATTTCCAATATTACCCAACGAGACGGCATTGGATATATTCAAATTGTCATCAATATTAAAACGGACTATGTCATTATTGTTGTCATAATTCACCGCAAAACCTATCGTTGCTTCGCATTGTCTAAAAATATATAAATCCCTTGGACTACTTAAAGCTCCATTCTTATTTTCAAATCTCACCGCAGTTGGAGTATTTAATAAAGACGTTCCAAAATCAAGTCGTACTAAAAATGAGTTAGGAGAATTGGGTATTCCAGCGCTATCATTGGTAACGAAAGCATGCCATTTGCCATTGGTTTCAAATAAGTTTATGCCTGTTGGGTACTTTAAAATACCATCAAAACTTCCCAAGTTTTTAGCAGAGGGCTGATTGTTTAAGTCGCTAGTAAAATCAAATTGAGTAACGGTATTATTGTCAGCATTTACAGAAAATCCATACCAATGCCCATCAACGTTCTGCATATTCAGTTTTATGGATTGGCTCATATCACCAATATTTCCATAATCATCCACTTGCGGATTTGTGTTGGTAAGGCTAGATCCAAAGCTAAGTTTTAAAAGCTTGGGTGTGCTTCCCCCTTGCAATTTTGAACCACCAACTACAAAGCCAAACCACTTGCCATTGTTTTTTACAATTTGAATGCCTTCACTTCCAGTTTGGTCGTTCATCTTTCCTCCTACATTTCCTAGAAAGACTGGTGTAGGATTATTGTTAAGTAAACTATTGCCAAAATCTAACCGAGTAATGCCTCCAGGATTAAAATTGACAACAAAACCATAGTAGTTTCCATTGTCTTCTGCATAGTCCATAAAAACTGGCTGAGAAAAGTAGTTGCCTATATTGCCCAGATTAGAACAAACTGGATTATTATTCAAATTACCTGTGCAAAAATTCCAATAGCTCCTGTTTTTTGCATTAGCATTTAAAGTAGTATTCTTAATGCTTACTTTCGAATTTACACAAACAGTATCTGGTGCGCTAAAACTGGCTTGAACAACTTGACTAAATCCCTCAATAGAAATTAAAAAACATAAAAAAAAGAAGATTATCCTTTCTAAATGGATTTTAAAAATGAATCTATTTGGGGTTGTCATATACACGTTTTTAGTAAAAATAAGGCAACAGAATATAGGAATCAACCAATAAGGTGAAATATTATTAATTATAGGCAGTTGCAATTATTAGGGTAAGTGGATTGTAAATAAAATTATCCCATTTCTATTTCATGTAGGGTGAATGAGGAAGATTGTTTGTGGTGGATAAAAATCGCATAATACCGTTGGAGATTGTCCAAAGTAAAAGGACTATATAGAATAAAACAGTTATAGGGTTATGCGCATCTTTAAACTTTTTCCATCGTTCAAATTTCTCATCACGAACGGCATATTTACTATAAATATTAAAAAAATTCTTGAATGCATAGTTTGGTTTATGTGGTTTATACCAAAGTAGAATAATAAATTTTATTGCTATTAACGCAACAAGAACATACGTTCCATAAGTGTAGAAAACTAAAAAAAGGTTGTCTAGCATTATTGAGTTTGTTTAATTGTGGGTTTGGCAAATCTATTGTTTCAATAGTGAAAAACAATAGTTTGGATGTTTTCTGTCTAAATTTAATGATTTTTAAATGTTGGCATGGGGCAAACAAACGGCAATAAGTGGTTCAACTCTTATTGTTTCAAACAATGTAAAGTAGTTATTTTTACCGCCAAATTAAATTATCTGAAATGACAGAAGGAAAAAGGCAGAAGCAAGTGGCATCAGTTTTACAAGCAGAAATAAATGAAATATTTACCAAATTAGGACTCAACATGATTGGCGGTGGCATGATCAGTATCGCATCGGTAAAGGTGACTCCAGATTTGTTGGAAGCTAGAGTTTATTTAAGCATGTTTCAAGTAGAGGATAAGGAACTAGCCATGAAAAAAGTGTCTGATAGGGCTTGGGAAGTGAAGAAACTTTTGGCAGATAAAGTAAAAAGCCAACTAAGAAGAATACCCGTGATGCACTATTTTCTGGACGACACCCTTGAATATGTATTTAAAATGGAGGAGATATTTAAATCAATCAATTCTGGTGGATCAACATCGCCTGAATAGTTTATTTGTATTTTCAAACAAAACACACCTCTTTATAAAGTAGAATTGAATGTGGGGAGAAGGCAACTTAAAAAATATTTCTCCCTGCTTTACTAATTATAAGTAATAGAATGTTCTTATTTTCTGTATGGAGGATTCTTATTTTTTAGAATACAACTAACTTACTTACGTTGAAACTTCTTTTCGCATGGCGTTATTTTAAATCAGAGAAATCTGTAAACGCTATCAATATAATTTCTTGGATTAGCGTTTTGGCTATTGCGGTTGTTGTGGCTGCATTGGTAATTATATTTAGTGTGTTCAATGGGTTTGAAGATTTAGTAAAAGGATTGTACACCGACTTCTATGCCGATGTAAGCATATCTGCCAAAAGTGGCAAAATACTCAACCTTACCAATGCGCAAATAGACCAAATTAAACATACAAAAGGGGTTTTAGCCGTTAGTTTAACTGCCGAAGAAAAAGCTGTGTTGGTAAATGGCGACAACCAAAGCATTGTTACTATTAAGGGTGTTGATCAATGCCAAACCTTGGTTAGCAATGTTGCAGCTCGCATTGTGCGGGGCAGCTATTCTTTAGGTTCATCGGATAAACCGAATATTATTATAGGTGTAGGGATTGAAAACGCAGTGGGTGTTGACGTGGAAAAAAGCATTTATCCTATCACTTTATACCTGCCAAACAGAAAATCGACCGAACATTTGGGGTCTATAGAGGGCATGAATTCCTTTGCCGTTAATCCGGTGGGTACGTTTATGATACAGGAAGACTTCGACAATAAATATGTTTTCACTAACCTAGAGTTTGTGAAATATATGCTTGATATGAAGCCAGAAGAATATTCTTTTTGTGAAATAAAACTCGATTCAACCATTAATCAACAGCATATTCTTCAAAACTTACAAAGTATTTTAGGCAATAAATATCTGCTTAAAACAAGGTATCAACAGAACCAAAGTTTATATACGGCCATGCAAATTGAAAAATGGGTTATTTATGGAGTAACCTGTTTAATATTGATGGTGGCAGCCTTCAATATTATTGGTGCTTTGACCATGCTGGTTTTGGAAAAACAAAAAGACATTACGGTGCTAAAAGCAATGGGCGCAACAGATGCCACCATTCAACACATCTTTTTGCTAGAAGGTGTGTTGCTTTCGGTGGTGGGCGGCGGCTTCGGAATCGTAATTTCAACAATCATTTGCCTATTACAGATAAAATTTCACCTAATTGCCTTGTCGGGCGGCACGTTTTTAATTGATTATTATCCCGTAAAACTTCTTCTGTCCGACTATATCCTTGTCTGTTTAACTGTTTTGGTAATTGCACTATTGGCTGCTTGGGTACCAGCCCGAAAGGCTGCAAAGGAAATTATGAGTCTTAAATCGTAACGTTGATTTTTTACTTTTACTGATGTGTCTTGCCACAGAAAAGCAAGCAACTACTCATTCTCCATTTCATAATATTATAAAGATAATTCCTCATTTCGTTATAAAATGCTAGCTTACGCACTTTCAGATCTTTTTTTGGTCAAGGTGAAATCGTATTTTGAATATGTCGAGGCATATTTGGCAAACGTGAAGACATATTTGGTATCTGTGAAGAGATATTTGGTATATGTCAATTCGTATTTGGTATATGTGAAGACATATTTGGTATATGTGAAGGCATATTTGGTATGTGTCGATTCGTATTTGGTATACGTAAAGACATATTTGGTATGTGTCGACACATATATGGTAATCTAAAAGAAAGTATTGATTTTGATTTAAACAACATACTACATCCCTCTCAATATTAACCCAAACGCTAGTCCTCCTCGGACTGTTCACGTTGCAATCGAGCAAAGGCCTCCTATCATTTTGTTTAGCCAAAAGTCGTTAGAGTAAGTTAAAAGTCAAAAGTCGTAAGTCAAAAGTTGATTAGAATTTTCTAACCAATAATAACTGACAACTAACTACTAACAAATTCTTTTTTTCTAATTTTTAATTTTAAGGTTATGTTGAATTTAGGTCAATCAAATGAATACAGGCGGTTTAAAAGTCTAAATGATTATTTCAAGGTTCCAGCCAATATAGTTATCATGGCCACCTATCCTCCTTTTAAGGAAGAGGTGATTATTTATGAGGGTAATTTCACAAAACTCGATTTGCTTTTACCCGATAAAGGTGTTCTTTCCTCTGGCATAACTACCGACAAAGGAGTAGATAAAGAAACCATTGCCACTGGTATGGCATTGATTTGCAAAAAAGCAAAAGCCTTTGCCATAAAAACGGGCAATACCGTTTTAGAAAAAGCGGTGAATGTTACTTCGAGCGAAATAATACATAAAAAAGAAGCCGACATTTTACCTTTTGTTGTAAATACTATTGCGGCAATAACCCCATTTTTAACCAACACATTGTTTGTTCCGTATGGCATAACTTCTGCAAAGTTGGCTACACAGTTGGCCAATGCCACTACCTATAATGCTACTATTGGTGTGGCTGGAGGCATCATTAAAACGAGTGATATTGCCAATAAAAACATCAATAACACCATTAAATTGTTGCAGACAAGCTTGCATACTTTCGATTTATTGATAGATGAATTTGAAGTGGCCAATCCCAATTTTGTGGCTGGTTATCACCTAAATGCCGAGGCACAACACATAGGCATTCACCATACCGGAGTGAAAGGAGCCGTAACAGATTCTGAAACTAGCCAACCCATTTTTGGAGCAACCATCAAAATTGTAGGAGGAGCCAAACATGGTGTCACCAATCTTTTAGGACAGTACGTGATTAGTCCTGTTGCCACAAAACTGTATCAGCTAGAAGTTACTGCGCCAGGATATGTGTCTCAAATTGTCATCTTCCACATACTAAATGGAGAAATTGGCGTAAAGGATTTTGCGTTGGTGAAACTGTAGAGTTTGAATTGAAAGTGAAAAGTTAGAAAGTAAAAGGTCAAAGGCAGAGGGTTGAAAAACTGAATGCTTTTGGCCTTTATTGTATTTGACAGATTCATTCTTTACTAACATCTAATGAACAATAGAAATACCTTTCCGTATTAGACCCTTATCTTTACTTTTTGGGGATGATTGGTTACAAACAATAAGGATGGTTAAGTATTCAGCTGTTAAGAAAATATTACAAATAGAAGTAGATAAAGCCACTGATAATGGTTTAGCGCATCTTACACATTATTTTCAAAATAGTGTTAATGGTGTTTCTCAACATTATGAACAACCTGCTTTAGATTATCTAAATCAATTAAATCTTGCCGAAGAGCCGCAAATGCAGGCATACCTTCCCATTAAGTTTGATGTTCCATTTCCCCCTCCTAGCACCTATGACTTTACTTTTATCGACCTTTTTGCTGGAATTGGGGGCTTTAGGATTCCAATGCAAGAATTAAAAGGTAAATGTGTTTTTACTTCTGAATTTAATTTTCATGCACAAAGAACTTATGAGCTGAATTTTGGCGAGATACCCTTCGGAGATATAACTAAACTCAATTTGAATATTGTTCCAAAACATGAGGTACTTACAGCAGGATTTCCTTGCCAACCTTTTAGTATCTCGGGAAAGATGAAAGGATTTGAGGACACAAGGGGCACATTAATTTACAACGTTTTTCAGATAATTGAAATGCGCAAACCCAAGGTTGTTTTTCTCGAGAATGTAAAGCATTTGGTGCATCACGACAGTGGGAATACACTTAGGACAATAATCAAAGATCTTGAATTATTGGGTTATAAAGTATCGTGGAAAGTATTGAATGCATCTGATTTTGGCGTACCTCAAAATAGGGAACGAATTATTATCATCGGTCATCAAAATGAATTGTTTGATTTTTCTAAGCTAAAAACTAAACCAAAAACTACTTTAAAAAACATATTGGACAAGGATGTATCATTTGAATATCTTGATGAACCATACACATTGATAGATGATTATAAAGTGCAAGATTCAGGTCTCATATTCATTGGCTATCGTAATAAAACAATAAGAAAGGCAGGGGTAAGACCTGGAACCGAAAACCTTTCAAGGGTTCATAAACAACCAAATAGGATCTATTCAACAGAAGGGATTCATCCCGCCTTGCCATCGCAAGAAACTTCTGGCAGATTTTGGATTTATGACAAGGGAAAGGTGAGAAAATTAACTATAAATGAGTGCTACAAGATTATGGGCTTTCCAGACAAGTTTGCTAAAATTAATAACCTTTCTGAGTTGTACAGGCAAATAGGTAATTCTGTTTGTGTGCCAATGATTAAAGAAATTGCTAGAGAAATTAAATCCCAACTTTTATAAATGTCACAGTCAGTATCAGCATTTTTAGAGGATCAATACAATGAGGCGATGTCTATTGTAGGGTCAAATGGAACTATTACAAGTCGTTTAAATGAGGAAGAAAAGGAATTATTAGAAATGATACTTCAGTATTCGGAATCCGCCAAAGGGGTTTTAACGGTATTTATAACAAGTATCGTTTACAAAATATTACATCCAGAGCAAGACATAAGAAACCATCAAGACGGCATTCCAAATGGATATTCTGGAAGGACTTTTGATACTAAAAATATCACACCTTTTTTAAAGCGATGCAAGTTTCCGGCAATGGCAGAAAGCGGATGGTTGACTCGTTCATTAGAACAAAAAGTACCTTATGATAAGAATTATACAGGTGCAATTAACCCTCTAACATTAAAAGTTTCATTCCTATTAATGTTAGACAATGTTCAGAACGGGGGTAACTGCAAAGAATACTTGAGCTTCATTTTTCAGGGACTTATTATAAAGCGTAATCAACACACAATAGATTTAGCAAAACCAACCACGCTTTCAATCAATACAATTTTGGGAATTTTAGACCAGCATTTTCATTCATCCTATAAAGCAGAAGGTGCTTCCAGACTTCCAGTTTTGGCTTTTTATGCTACTTATGGATGTTTGATATCAGAGTTAAAACGTTTTGAAAAGAAAGTATTATTGCCAATAGAAAGCCATACATCAGCCGACTCTAGAAGTGGGAGAATTGGAGATATTGAAATAATTGATGAAAATAAAAGGGCTTTTGAAGCTGTGGAAGTGAAGCATGGAATTGCAATTTCTTTACAACTGGTTTTGGATGCCTACACTAAATTTCAAACTACACCTGTAAATAGATACTACATACTTTCAACTGCCCCTCAGCCTGAAAAAGAAGAGTGGGATAAAATTCAAGCAGAAATTCAACGTATAAAGAATGTTCACGGTTGCCAACTAATTGTAAATGGAATAATGCCTTCTTTAAAATACTATTTACGATTATTAGATAACACTTTTGAATTCATAGACAAGTATGTGAACTTATTAGAAAATGATACAGCATTGAAATTTGAACACAAGGAACGTTGGAACAAAATAATAAGTGAGTTGAAGTAATTTACTATTCAAGCATACCATGATAATAAATTGCCTCACACCGTCTAAACTGCTTACACTTCTTAAAAAACTAAGCAGCTTACATCTAATCTCCTTCTTCCAGTAAGTGTAATGAATGTTGTACTCCCCCATTAGTTCTTACTAGTAAATGCCAATGAGTAATAACAATAAATTTACTACCCTTTGAATTATATGACTTCGTAAGTCCCTTATTTTTACTTTTCATTACAGTTAAACTACAAAAAACACAAGGGTACAATAATCTCTTACTTTATTTTTCCTTGTGTTCTTTGTGAAAAACTTTGTGTTCTTTGTCGTAAAATGCCCTTCGTGGTTAAATATAAAACAGATACTATGTTCACTAAACAAATTACCGCTATTGCCATCTTGCTACTTGCCAGTCTTTTCTCCTTTTCGCAGGATGCCGATACTACTTTCAATAAGCAATGGAAGGAGATAGATTCATTAATCAATCAACAAAACTTACCGCAGAGTGCCTTACAAAAAGTAAATGGTTTGTACGAAGTGGCGGCGCAGAAAAAGCTGGCGGCACAACAGATAAAATGTTTGGTGTACAGAATTAACTTGGAGGCAAGTACTGCCGAAAACGATCCGAGTAAAAGCATTGGCATACTAGATTCTGTGCTGCACAAAACAACCGATGTGACGGTGCAATGCCTGCTGGAAGGATTGATAGCTTTTGAATACAAGAGTTATTTTGATAATAACAGGTGGCGGTTTTATAACCGAAGCAATACTATCAACTTTAAAAAGGAAGACATAAACACTTGGACTGCCGACGATTTTAATGCGGCTATTTCGCAGCACTATCTCTTGTCGCTACAAGCCCCCACGGTTTTGCAGCAGACCAGTCTGCCTGCATTCGATGCCATCATTACCAAAGGAAATACGAGGGAATTGCGACCAACATTGTTCGATTTGTTGGCACATGAGGCATTAGATTATTTTAAATCGAGCGAAGCGTACGTAACCAAGCCTACTTATGCTTTTGTGCTGGAGGATAGTAAGGCTTTATTGCCTTCGGCCGATTTTGTAAAGGCAGTCTTTGCTTCGCGAGATTCTGCTTCCCATCAGTTGATTTCGCTGCACCTGTTTCAACAACTGATAGCCTTTCATCAATCCAAAAACAATATTCCAGCCCTGATAGATGTCGATTTGGAAAGGATAGAATGGGTGAAGCAAAAAGGTTCTTTTTATTATATTTTATACAAGAACACATTGGAAGCCATCACCGCACAATATCCTCAACACAAAGAAACCTTACAGGCCTGGTACTTGCTTGCCAAATTAGAAGCGGATAATGCCAACAATTATGAACCTTTTGGAAAGACTAAAAATCGGTATGGCTATGCAAATGCAAAGGGAATGATAGAGAAAATACTGCCCGATACAAGCACTAAGTGTGAAGGAGCTACCAACCTCCGAAAGCTGCTAGCAAGCATAAAGGAGAAGAAAATAAACATAGAAACCGAACAGGTAAATGTGATTGGCAAACCATTTAGGGCATTGGTAAAGTATAAAAACACTGACACACTTTATTGTAAGATAATAAATGTAACCAACGATAATAAGATATGGAACATATCCACTTACAGCAATGATATTTGGAGTTATATAAAAGGATTGTCTCCCCAAAAAACATTCAACCAATGGTTGCCCCAAACCCAAGACTATCAGGAGCATTCAACCGAAATAAAGATAGATGCTTTGCCTGCAGGAGCCTATGCGTTGGTAGCAAGTAGTGGTAACGGTTTTAACAAAGACAAAGATGCCTTGACTGTTTTCTATTTCTATGTTTCCAATATTAGTTATGTAACAGATCGTAATAATGGATATTATGTATTGGATAGGGAATGCGGTAAGCCAAAAGAAAAGGTGGAAGTGAAAGTATTGTTGAGAGATAATAGTGGCACCTACGGGGAATTGGTAAAATATAAAACCTTAGTTACAAAAACCTCTGACAATCACGGGTATTTTTCGTTAAAGAATATTGTACCTGTGAGTAGGGACTATCAGTGTGAATTATCATTCAAAACATCAACGGATGTGCTTCACATAAGGAAACAACACTATGTAAATAATTATAGCCAAAGAAATTACTCAGTAAAAATACATACGGTATCTTTTTTTACAGATCGAGCAATCTATCGTCCGAGTCAGAATGTTTATTTCAAGGCAATCATTGTTACAACAGAAAAGTCGGGTGAAAGCCATTTATATAATGAAAAAGATAGCATTAACCTTTTTTTGAAAGATGCAAATAGTCAAATTATTGATAGTCTGAAATGTTTACCAAACAATTATGGCTCAATCAATGGCAAATTTGTAATTCCTGCCAATTGCTTGACTGGCAATTTTATCATTTCAGTTCAATTAGGAATGGTTGGACAGGTCTCCTTTAAAGTAGAGGAATATAAACGCCCTACTTTTCAGGTAACTATGGATAATCCAAGAGGTAGTTACCGGTTGAATGATACCATCACCATTACAGGAACAGCCAAGGGTTTTGCTGGTAATATGATTGATAATGCGAAGGTTTCCTACAGTATCAAAAGAGAGATAAAGTATCCCTATGAAAATTATAATTGGCGAAGTAAGAGCAGAATAAGTTCTGTTGTGGAAATAGCCCAGGGTATAATTACGACAGATACTAAAGGTGATTTTACCATTAAGTTTGTTGCCTTATCTAATAATTATATTGTAAAAGCAACCAACCCCACCTTTGTTTATGCCATAGAAGCTACCGTAACAGATGGCGGGGGAGAAACCAGAAAAGCAAATACAATTGTGAACGTAAGCTATCAGGCATTGCAACTGGCAGTAGAGGTTCCGCTAGTTTCTATGAAGGAAGATTTGAAAACTATTGGCATCAATACCACCAATCTTTCCGGTGAAAAAGAGGCCGCAAGAGTGGATGTGAAAATCTATCCATTAAAAAGTCCTACTAGGATTATCCGCGAAAGGCTTTGGGATAGGGCAGATCAATTTGTGATGGACAGGGCAGCCTATGAAGCTACTTTTCCTAACGATGACTATGATGATGATAATAATATAACCAATTGGGAAGTGGGAACTGCCATCCTTTCTTCTAACATAAACACTGCTACGGATACAAGCCTGCTTGTGAAAGACGTATTAATGGCAGGGTATTATAAGATAGAAACCAAGGTGATTGATAAATATGGAGAGCCACTGACTGTAATTAGATACATACAGGTATTTGATGGAAAGGAGTTGTCTTATCCCCAGAGTACCTTTAATTACAAGGCAAAACAAATTGTAGAGCCTGGACAGACAGCTAAATTCTGGGCAGGCACCTCTTACAAAGAGGTTATAGTTTTGCAGCAGACCATCAGGCAAAATGCACAAGGAAAATCAATCTATAATCCATTAAAAATCATAAAACGTAAAAAAGGGTTACAGAGTTTTGATTACGCTGTAACCGAAAGAGATAGGGGCGGTTTAGAAATTCAGGAAGTTTTTGTACAAAATAATCGTGTTTATACCAATGCCTATCTGATTCATGTACCTTGGACAAACAAACAACTAACAGTAAATTATGCCACTTATCGCAAAAAATCTGAACCCGGCAACAAGGAACAATGGACTGTAAGCATCAAAGATAACAAGGGAGACAAGGTGTCCGCAGAATTATTGGCAACCATGTACGATGCCTCTTTAGATCAATTTGTGGAGCATTCATTCAGTGACCCTTATTGGTGGCAGGAACATTTTTTTGAAAATGTATGGTCTGAAGGCTTGGGCTTTGGCTACGCAAGTGGTAGGGGAAACTTTTTGGATGATGATGTAGAAGGGTATGATAAGGTTTATGATAAATTGATGACTACAGATAATACCTTCAAATCTAGATTTAATGCACTTCCAAGAATGATGAGCATGGCTAGTAGAGACATGAATGAAAAAGTAGTCTTAGGATATAGTGGTACAAAAAGGAAAGGTGTTTCAGGGACAACTGCACTTATAAATGCAAGGGATTTAGAAGAATTAGGTTCAGCTACTATAAACCAATCCCTGCAAGGAAGGATGTCAGGAATACGTACGGATCCCTTCAATTCGGATAAGGGCAATCAATCGTATAAAAATAATAATATCATCCCCCGCACCAACTTCAACGAAACTGCTTTCTTCTTTCCAGAACTTCATGCCGATACGGCGGGCAACTATACCTTTAGTTTCACTATGCCCGATGCACTGACAGAGTGGAAATGGCTAAGCTTTGCCCATACCAAAGACCTACAGTTTGGAACACAGAGTGCGAGTATTGTTAGTCAGAAAACATTGATGGTGCAGAGCAATGCCCCACGGTTTATGCGGGAAGGGGATAAGCTGGACTTTAGTACCAAGATTAGTAACCTAAGCGAGAAGGAACTTACCGGACAAGTTAATTTGGAATTGGTGGATGCCCTTACGGAAAAACCGGTTGATGGGTTGTTTCAGAATGTATTCCCTTCGCAATACTTTACGGTGGCTGCGGGGCAAAGTACGGCTATCAAGTTCCCGATAAACATTCCTTACAACTATAATAAACCCCTGCTGTGGAAGGTGGTTGCTAGGGCGGGCAACTATAGCGATGGCGAGGAAAAGATAATTCCTGTGGTTACTAATAGGCAATTGGTTACGGAGAGTATGCCCATAATGGTAAAGGGCGATACAACGGTGCACCTTACTTTTGATAAACTTTTGAGTGGCAATAACGGCAGCGAATCGTTAAGCCATGAATCTGTAACGGTGGAGTGTACGCCAAACCCTGTTTGGTATGCCGTGCAGGGATTGCCTTACCTGATGGAGTATCCTTATGAATGTGCAGAACAAACCTTCAACCGTTTTTATGCCAATGCCTTGGCGGCGTTTATTGTGGCAAAGCATCCACGCATAAAGGCCGTATTTAATGAATGGATGAAAGATTCCTCGTCCCTAAAAAGTAATCTGTATAAGAATCAGGAGCTGAAACAAATCCTGTTGGAAGAAACGCCTTGGGTATTGGATGCACAAAACGAAACCAAGCAACAACACAACATTGCCCTACTGTTTGATGTGGTGAAGATGGCTAATAGTACCGCTTCTGCCATTGATAAACTAAAAGGAATGCAGAGCGACAATGGTGGCTTTGCATGGTTTAAGGGTGGCTATGAGGATAGGTACATTACCAATTACATACTTACAGGCATCGGGAAACTAAAGAAAGCAGGCGCATTAACGCCCGAGCTGAATGATAAACTAGAAGGTTTGATTGGTAAGGCTATTGGTTTTATGGATGATAAGGTGAAAGAAGATTATCAGTGGTTGTTGACACAAAAGGTTGATATGAATGAACAGCATGTTGGCTCTACGCAGATACAATACCTGTTTATGCGTAGCTTTTGGGCTAATAACCTGCCGAGTGATAAGGTGGCGTATAACTACTATTACAATCAGGGTAAGAAATATTGGGTTAAACAAAACCTGTACAACCAAGCTTTGTTGGGCATTGCTTTTGGCAGGAATGGAGAAGCGGACTTTAGCTTAAAAAACATTCTTCCTTCCATTTCAGAGAATGCCATCCATAATAACCTTGGCATGTATTGGAAAAACAATCAAACTTGCTTTTGGTATCAGAATCCAATAGAATATGAGAGTGCCATGATTGCCTTTTATAATGAGATGTTGGCTTATAAAAACAATGCGGGCATCAGTCAGAGCATAAGTGATATGAAAACATGGCTTATCCTTAATAAGCAAACCAACAATTGGAAGACTACCGTTGCCACTGCAGATGCTTGCTTTGCCTTGCTAATGGGCGAAGATGATTTGATGGATAAAAACAAAACCATGAGCATTACCCTTGGCAATATGCAGTTTAGTTCTGCTACCGAAAAGGGTGCGGTGGGTACGGGTTACTTTAAGGAAAGGATTGGTGGCGATAAGGTAACACCAACAATGGGTAACATCACGGTAACTACCAACACATACGACCTAAACAACAAGCCAGTGGCAAAACCCGATAGGGGTATCAGTTATGGTGCGGTATATTGGCAGTACTTTGAAGATATGGATAGGATTACGCCTGCTGCTAGCCCTTTGTCTATCAAAAAGAAATTGTTTATTGAAAAGAATACAGATAAGGGCAAGGTGTTAACACCTGTAAATGAGAATGATGTAATGAAAGTGGGCGATAAGGTGGTGATACGATTAGAGTTGCGCAGCGATAGGGACATGGAATACCTACACTTAAAAGATGCCCGTGCTGCCACCATGGAACCTGAAAATGTGTTGAGTAGCTACAAATGGCAAGATGGCTTTGGCTACTACGAAGCCACCAAGGATGCTAGTACTAATTTCTTTATCAGCTATCTACAAAAGGGAACTTATGTGTTTGAGTATCCAGTTTACATAACCCATACTGGTAATTTTAGTACTGGCACTGCCAACATCCAATGTATGTATGCACCCGAGTTTACTAGTCATAGCGAAGGGATGAAAATAGTGGTTAGTGATTAGTGGTTAGTATGTAAATCTGTTGACTTTTTTCTGTATTTTCAGTGTTTCTGTGGCAAACCAAAGCCCATAAATGATTGCCACAGAGGCACTGAGTGTACAGAAATAAGCAGAAAACAAAGAGGGGATATTACATTTTACAAGCGGATGGCACTGTTGGGAAAATAGAGGAAATAGTCATGAAAAAATTTGCGTTAGCCCCGTTTTTCCAAACAACTAAAACCGCAACTACAACTACGCTACTAATGATGTTTACCCTGTTGCTGCCCTCTAAAAATTTGTTTGCACAAGGGGGAAACATGAGAATAGATAGGGCAGCGGTTGGCAAACAAACCTTTTATTTTGACAATGGGGGCAAACTGAAAAAGCCGCTTAGGGTTTTTTATTTTAGTCCGAAAGGTAATCCTGATAGCTTGCCCATCGTTATTTTAATGCATGGGGCACATCGGAATGCAAAAGCAAACTTCAATGAGGCACTAGATGCTGCCGCCGTTTTTAACTGTGTAGTGATAGCACCAGAGTTTAATAAAGATGTATATCCAGAAGGTGATATGTACACTTTTGGCAATATTTACAACCGGAAAGGAAAACACTTTAATCCAAAGGAAACATGGACTTTCGAATTGATAGAACCCTTGTTCGATGAGGTCGTGAGGCAGATAAAAAGTGTTTCAAAAGGATATTATATATACGGGCATTCTGCTGGTGGACAGTTTGTTTCTCGCTTCTTGATGTTTGAGCCAAAGAATAGAATTATAAAAGCCGCCGCTGCCAATCCAGGTTGGTACACAATGCCTACTAACGAAGTTGAATTTCCTTATGGATTAGATAAGTCTACCTTACCTATATCAAACTTAAAAACCATGTATTCAGAGAAACTATTTCTATTGCTGGGCACTGCAGACACGATAAGAGATGATGACGACTTTTACAAAACAGAACAAACCGATGCACAGGGGCTTACACGTTTTGCTCGTGGGCAGAATTTCTTTCAGCAAACTAAATCCAAGGCAAAAGAACTAAATACCCCACTTAATTGGACAGAGATTTTTGTTCCTAACGCTGGTCATTCAAATACTAGGATGTGCCGATTTGCGTTCTCCCTATTTTTCATGGAAATAAAGGAATAGCCGTAACACTTTCTTTTGTCCTCTTTCTTCCATTTATTCAACTGAGTCACGCTTATATTCACTTGAGTGAGTCCACGACTCACCTGAGTCAGACAAAGATTCACTCAAGTGAGTCGACGACTCACTTGAGTGAGACAAGGACTCAGTTGAGTCAGACAAGGACTCACCTGAGTCAGCAAAGGACTCACCTGAGTCAGCAAAGGACTCACCTGAGTCAGCAAAGGA
>CANFLL010000097.1 GCA_947447825.1 Chitinophagaceae bacterium
TATCTTTTTCGCAGCTAGCAACTCTACTTTCTCTTTCTTAAACTCGGTACTAAAATGTCTCACCTCTCGAAGTTTTACCTCCATAAAAATACGTTTTCTGAAAAGTTATCAACCAACTTTGAGTCAACCTATTTCATGAGACCTCAGTATACGATTTCATAAAATAGGTTGACTTTTTTTCTCCTAATTTCAACTTATTGCTTCTCAATTTCTACTTTTCACTGTCATTTCGAATGGTTCATCTGGTGCGCCAAAAAAGAATGGGAATAACGTTCAATTGTAGAGACGGATATTAATCCGTCTTATTTGCAAAGCAAATTGAAAAATTGAATTATCAATTTAAGACGGATTAATATCCGTCTCTACAGCATTGAGGGGGCAACATTCCACGTAATTGTAAATGTATTATATGGCGCACAAGAAAAAAATGGGAATGACATGGAGCGAGGTGTTGCTGTCATTCCAAAGTAATCTCACCGAAAATGAAGAGTACTAAGTGTGTAAGAGTTTCCTACCGAATGACAAAGTACAGTTCACGCCAATGTAAATATCTATAACACACAATCCTTCCTACCCTCCACCCCCACTCCATTCTCTACTAACTAATAACGTAACTATTTACTTTCGACTTTATACTTACGACTTTACACTTTCAACTTTCAACTTTATACTTTCGACTTAATATTTTCGACTACTTTTTTCATTATTTTCGCTAGATAATTCAAAAAGTCTGATATGGCCCTATCTAATATGAGAAGAGTAAGATGTTCTATGACAATCAAAAGAATGCTCATAATAACATTGATGTTTCTAATACACAAATCCAACGTATTTGCACAACAACTGCAAGCATCCTTTACTGCCGACAAAACAAGTGGTTGTGTTTCGCCTACTTTAATTGTCAACTTTAAAAATACAACCCAGAACGCATCCCCTTCTGCATCTTATTCTTGGGACTTTGGCGGTGTGACGGGGGTTAACAATTCTTCTATTAAAGATCCTAGTACTTCGTTTAAAGACCCTAAAGTTTACACAGTAACATTAAAGGTTACAGATGGTGGCAAAACTAGTACAGCCACTACAACCATCACTGTGCACAAACTTCCCATTGCAGACTTTACTGCATCGCCAACTACAGGCTGTGTACCTATGAACGTTAGCTTTACAGACAAATCGGATCCTGTGGAAGGTACTATCTACAAGTATCTGTGGGACTTTGGTGATGGACACACAAAAAACGACATCAACCTAGGCAGCACTAGCAACACTTACATGAGCAGTGGAAAATATGGGGTGGAACTTACCGTTACCAACAGCTTTGGCTGCGAAAGTAAACCCACCACTAAAACAGACTTAGTAACAACCAATCCGCAGGTAACGGCCTCATTTCTATCACAAAAAACAACACTATGCACAACCGCTGAAACTGTTTCTTTTACAAACAACAGTTCAGTAACAGAAGGAACACTTACCTCCTATTCATGGAACTTTGGTGATGGAACAAGCTCAACAGACAAAAGCCCTATTCATATTTATGCCACTAAGGGAATCTATACGGTTACACTTACTGCCAATAGCGATAAAAGCTGCACCGATGTGAACACCAGAAAAGACTACATTAATGTGGCCAACTTTAGTTCGGTTATCACGCCGCCAGCCTCTCCTATTTGCCAAGGCGCCTCTTTAAGCTTTTCTGGTTCTGCTAGCCCTACCCCTTTAAGCTCTCAATGGTATTTTAGTGACAACAATTATTCCTTTGCCTACAACTATGGCACTAATGTTTACGACAAACATTTTTATAATGCTGGCACCTATACAGCTTTGCTAGTAAACAATTTTGGTGGCTGTACGGACACCGCTAGATCCACTTTTACCGTTTCTCCCAAACCTCACCTTAGTGGTTTTGTAGTAGAAAATAAAAGCCTTTGTGGTGCACCAGTAACGGTGAACTTTAAAGATACTTCTAGCGAAGCTGCTAGCTGGCTCTGGACATTCGATTATTTCAACACAGCCACCGTTCCGAATCCAAGTTATACTTGCAGTGACAACAAAAGCTATTATGTTTGGCTTGTTACTAAAAACAAGGAAGGTTGCCCATCAGATAAAATAGCACAGTACCTATCTATCTATCCCCCAAACGTTTCCATTGAGCATAAAAAACTTAACGGAAGCAACAATAACAATATTTCAGACTGCGTTGGCCTAACTTTTCAGTTTAGTGCCCAACCACTAAATTCGGTGAGTTCATATTCGTGGAACTTTGGTGATGGCACCACCTCAACCGACTCGATGCCTACTCATACTTTTGCTAAGGCAGGCAATTATACGGTGACCCTTAACTATACCACTTTTAACGGATGCGCTGGTAGAACTTCAACGCATACTATTAGTGTTTATAATAAACCAACGGCCAACTTTTACTCCAGCGACACACTTGTTTGTGGCAACACCCCCATCTTTCTTACAAATACTTCCACCCAAAGCAGTAATGATGGCTTTTATGCTTTTAATAATGGACAACAATCAATGTACTACAACCAAACAAGTGGTAGTTACCAATTTTTTTATCCTGGCACCTATACCGTCACCTTTATTGTAAAGAATGGCGATTACAATGGCTATTGTTATGACACAATTGTTAAGAAAAACTACATTAAAGTATTTCCTCCCTTTCCGTTGATTTCCGATGTGGCACACACTTGTGTAGGAACAAGAGGAGAAGTTGTTTTTACGCAAAGCACCAGACTGGCAACGGGATGGTTATGGGATTATGGTGATAATACCTACGACACACTTAAAACAGATCAAAAAACTGTAACACATACTTACCTAAAAAGCGGCAATTACAAAGTGGTGCATACTGCCATCAATGGTAGTTGTTCTGTTAGGGATTCTGTTCAAACACTAGTACTTTTAAAACAAAGCCCTATACTGAAACTGGATAGAACAGAGACCTGTGGAAGCGATAAAGTAATTGTAAACGCTACAAACTATGTTTATGGCATTACTGGCGTTTATAACACACTATATAAAGTGGAGTATGGAGATGGTAGTAGGTTTACAGGCAATATTTCTCCCTACTCCTTCGATTATGGCGAAAATTGGTACACCAACCAATATAGTAATGTAACTTTTTCGAAGTTGCAAAATGGAGAAAACGACCTACGCTTAATTACAAAATCCTATCCTTTCAACTGTTACGACACAACTAAGTTTGAAACACTAAAAATTAAAGGGCCTAAAGTAAACTATGAGGTGGGGGGTAGTGAATGCTTTAAGAAAGCAATACATTTGGTGGACACATCTGCTTCATCGAATGTGATACCCATTAAAACATGGCAATGGAGTTTTGGAGATGGAACCACCCAACAAACAAATATTGATAGTGTGCTGCATGTTTATGATGCACCAGGAAGATATTACACAAGTTTATTAGTAACAGATGTGGATGGATGTACTGCTAGCACAAGTACTTACAACTATGACCATCAAGCAACTGCTACTGGCCCGAAGGCAAACTTTAATTGGTATCCATTTAATGTTAGCCCAAACAGTACTGTGGAGTTTGATAACACTAGTATTACTTCTGGAAGTTCATCGAACAGTTATTTTTGGCATTTTAGTAGCGACAATAGTACATCAACTAGTAGTTATGCCCTAAACCATTCTTACACGAACCCGTTGACAGATACCGTTACTTTAATTGCGAAAAGTGAAATCTCAACCTGCATTGATACAATTGTGAAGTATGTTCCAGTAAGGAATGCGCATTTATCGTTTACATATACCAAAAACTATGTGAACAACAATAACTGCCCACCAATGATTGTAAATTTTACCAGTAATACCTACAATATCAAAAAAGTTACTTGGTTGTTTGGTAATGGTAAAGGTTCAATAAACAATTTTAATCCTAGCAATACCTATAATGGCGCAGGAAAATATACAGTAACACTCATTGGGTATGGTTACAATGGAGAAATTGATACTGTTTATGATTATGTTACGGTGAAAGGCCCGTATGCAGATATTACTACAGATAAAACGCTTGGATGCTTACCAAATGTAACTGTTACCCTAACTGCACGCAACAGAACATCGGATAGTTTATTGTGGGATTTTGGTGATGGTATACTTTTACATGGAAAAGATTCTACTTATACCTATACGTACAAAACTTCAGGTGCTTTTAATCCTTCCCTCATCATTTCTGATACTTCAGGAGGCTGTCAGTCCATATTACAGTTACCAGTAAATATTATTTCAGACACTCTGAGCATATCTTTTAAAGACAATCCTATTGTTGAATGTCTTACATCTCCCACCCAGTTTAATGCAACAGTGCAAAATGTTGCCGTCAATTATATTGATACTGCATTGCAATATCACTGGGATTATGGAACAACTAATGTGGATACCTCCACAATAAAGGACTCCAACTTTGTTTATCAAGCCCCTGGCAGATATAAGTTAACCTTCCATGTAAAATCAATCTCTGGTTGCGAAGCTACAGCTACTGATTCTGTGATAGTGAAACCTATTGCGCCACCTACTATTACTGGAGCTTCGGTTATTTGCGAGGATGTGCCAACACAGTACCTTGCAAGCATTGTTACCACAGATAGTGTGGGCTGGTATTGGCAATTTAATAATGGAAAAACAGATTCAGCACAAAAGCCTCCTCTGCAATCTTTTAAAGCATCAGAATCTGTAGATACCCTATTTGTGATTACCAATTTAAATGGATGTCCCGACACTGCATTCTATCCTGTTACGATTAATCCAAAACCACACATCAACCTTCTTCCACAAAAAGACAACTTACTTTGTTGGGGCAAATCTTTACAGTTAACTGCACATGATGGACAAACATATCATTGGTATCCGCCTACTTTTATTTCGGACACTACTTCCGCATCCCCAACAATCTATCCTGACAGTAGTACAAACTATTTTGTAACTGTAACAAGTAATCATGGTTGTGTGAGTAAAGATTCTGCCATCATCACCGTGGCTCATCCAATCAAGTTGAAACTATCGCCAGAATTGAATGTATGTATTAATGATTCTGTTCAACTGAATGCCAGTGGCGCATCAACCTACAAATGGACAACTAATACTGCTACACTTTCGGATTCCACCATTGCCAATCCGAAAGCAAAAACACTTACAGATGCTTTGTATAAAGTAACAGGTTTTGATCATTACAGTTGCTTCACCGACATGGATAGTACGCAGGTTTTTGTGAGACCATTACCAATAGTTAGTGGTGGAATGATTGTTGAAATACCTGTGGGCACCTCCACAACATTTAATCCGCAGATAAGCAATGATGTAGTTAACTATTCGTGGATTCCGATTGATAATTTGAGTTGCAGTAATTGTTTAAGCCCTTTTGTGTCACCAAGGTTGGCCATACCATATACTTTTACTGGCAAAACCATTTATGGTTGTGCAGCCTCTGCCACGTTTGGCATTAAATTAAAATGTACAGGCCTCACTCTTTCAATACCCAATGCCTTTACGCCTGATAAGTCTGAGTTTAACAGATTTTATCCTTTAGGAAGAGGGGTAAGAACCATAAACCGTTTTGCCATATATGCAAGAACAGGTCAGGTATTGTTTGAAAGAAAGAATTTTAACATAAATGACCCAAGCAATGGATGGGATGGTAAATGTGGGGGGAAAGAGATGCCATCTGGAACTTATGTGTATATGATAGATGGTATTTGCGACACAGGAGATGACCTGAAAGATAAAGGAACGGTTGTTTTGATTAGGTAAATGATTAGTGGTTAGTGGTTAATGTTTAGTTGTTTAGTGAAAAGTTGAAAGTTTGAAAGTCGAAAGTATGAGTCTAATACTAATCATTCACGACATTTCAATTTTCAAACTACCAACTTTTCACTTTCAACTTTCTGATATTCTTATTTTAATTCAATAGTAAATTCTTCTCGGGAAACCCTAACTTTTTTCATAGTTGCTAACCAGTCCTTTTCAATATCTGGATATCCTACATACATTAATGAAACACTCTTTAGCCCAAACTTTTGTAAGTCGAGCACTTTATCAACCACATCATTATCAAAACCTTCAATAGGCGTACTTGCTATCTTTAATTCCGCTGCCTGAGCCAATGCCAAGCCTAATGCAATGTATGTTTGGCTAGCAGCATGAGCAAAATTTTGTTCAGCAGGTTGTGGTAAATAGATAGACTTTAATAAATCGGTGTAACGACTAAAACGTCCTCTTGGTAATTCTCTCACATCGGTTGTTAAATCATACATATAATCAATTCTTTCAGCAGTGTATCTATCCCATGCAGCAAAAACAAGCACATGCGAACAATTGCGCATACATTCAGGATTCAAAGCCCCTTCCACTAACTTTTCTTTTATTTCCTGATTCTCTACCACTATCAATTTAAAGGGTTGTAAACCAGAGGAAGTAGGTGCAAGTCGAGCTGCTTCTATTATTTTATCAATATCCTCTTGACTAACTTTTTTTGTTGGATCATACGCTTTAACGGCATGTCTCCAATTTAAATCTCCTATTAATGACATTTTATTATGTTTTAAACTTTAAATTTTGTGTTTTATATTTAGGTTAGCATTTCAGTATTAGAAAAAGATTTACCTAGAATGAGAACTTTATTTATGTTTCTCCTTTCGGGCTACCTTTTAACCTCAAATGATTTTTTTCTGCAAACCTCTTCCTTAGTTATTAGTTACTGAAAGCTTTACGTCAATATTTCCCCTTGTAGCATTAGAATAAGGACAAACCTGATGAGCTTTTTCTACCAATTGTTGTGCTTCCTCAATACTTACCTTAGGAATATTAACACTTAACTCGGCTGCTAATCCAAAGCCACCATTCTCTAATTGACCAAGACTTATGTGAGCTGTTACTGTTGTTTCGCCCGTTTCCACCTTTTCATTTTTAATCACCACGTTTAGCGCACTATCAAAACAAGCAGCATAACCTGCAGCAAAAAGCATTTCTGGATTTGGATAATCATTATTTGCACCTCCCAAAGCCTAGGGGAATCTAACTTCTAAGTCAACTACACCGTTTTCACTCTTCACATGACCATTTCTTCCTCCTGTAGCACTAGCACTCGTACTGTACAATACTTTCATTTTTTTATTTTTAAAATTTTAGTAATAATTTCTTTCAAATTAGTTAAATCTTCAACAGAAACTTGCATAGATTCTATTAACTGCTGCGGTATGCAGTTTGCATTTTCCTTTATTGCTTCTCCTGTAGGGGTTAATGAAATGTTTACTACACGTTCATCTAATGTACTGCGAACTCTTCTTAGATAGTCTTTTTGTTCCAAACGTTTTAGTAAAGGGGTTAAAGTACCACTATCTAGCCTTAACTTCTCTCCCAACTGGTTAACAGTCTGTTCTTTGTTTTTCCACAAAACCAACATTACTAAGTATTGAGGATAGGTTAGATCAATAGAATCCAACAGTGGGCGATAAAGGTTTATTATCTCCTTTGCTAGCAAGTAAACAGGAAAACAAACCTGTTGATCAATATCTTGATATTCTTTATTCATAAATTAAGGATGCAAATATAAAGATAAGTTGTGTGCAATATTATTTTACAATATATTATTGTTAAAAACATAAATCGTGAATTCTGCAAAAATCAAACGAGGCATCATTATCAGTGGAAAGAATAAATTTCCACTGACAATGATGCCTCGTTTATCAAAGTCACAAATACTGTCTAATTAAGACAGTGTTCATTTAAGATTATTACCAGTTCATTAGCCTCTTCCAATAGAAACACCAACTTCCTTCCAGCCCTTTTCCCATGAACCATCTACTACAATTTTCCCTTCACTACTCAACGTTCTCAAACGCCAAACAATAAACACATCACTAGCCTTGATTATTGTTTTTGCGGATGTAATTGACAAAAATTTTGAAAGCTTTTGTGTTTCTTCATTCAATAAACCAATCAATTCTTTGTCATAAAAGTTGGCTGGCTTACTTACTATCTTTTTTCCGCCTTCAAGCAATCTTATATAGCCATTTTCCGAACAAAGTTTTGTCCATTCATCAGGATCAATTTCAAACTCACTTGATGTAATGGGGCGAGCTAGTTTTTTTGCTTTAAGAAACTCTTTGGGTTGAATTTGATGTAGATGAGAAGGATAAAATATTCCTCCTTTTTCATTGATGAAAGGAAGATTGTTAAGGTATAATACTTGAATACGTCCCTGAAAATCCTTCAACTGTCCCATCAACCAATAGTACCCACAAACATCATGTTGATTTTGTCCCATCCAAATCCACACTTCTAAGTTAGCTTCTTCAGTCAGTTGTTTTAGAAGTTTATGAACAGTTAGTTTGTCATCATCAAGTCCCAACTGATCTGAGTATGGAGAAAAAGCCAATGCTTCTTCCCACCAATGCTTTCTCAATTTATAACCTTCTGGTTCAAAGATTTCTTTGATTGGTCCAACGCCAAAATCATCTTTTATCTGAATAATTGATCCAGCCAAAGTAGCATCCAAATCTATTGCTTGTTGCAATACTGCAATATCCGGTTCACTAAAAACAATATGTATCATATTCTATAAATAAGCTCAAATAAAACTCAAAACAATTTAATCATCGAAAAATAAATGGTTACAATCATTTAGAATAAGTGGAATCAATCATTTTAATCCCTCTTATTATTTAATCAGAGATATAATTTTCTATCAATACCTCTATTACCTCTTTAAAACAAGGAAAACTGGAGTCGCAGTCATGGCTAGCCAATTAATCAATATCATTCAACTTGCAAGTTGCAAAAATTATTGCATTATTTAGAAGAAGATTGTAGGTAGCCATAAGGTCTCGGACTAATGAAAAAAGTTCATTCGTATTTGGCAAGAAAGTAAAATGCTCTAACAATTGAATACGCTGTTGATTGGGATAGAGTACGTTCAATTTCTTGAGAAGATTGTAGTAACCTAGGAGATTTTTTTAAATCTACACTGCTTCCTCCACTATGTCCAATTCAAATCTAAGGTTTTCAATGATAAAATCTTGTCTTTGTGGGGTATTCTTGCCCATATAATATTCTAACAACTGCTGAATATGTTCCCCCTGATCTAAAAACACAGGCTGCAAACGCATATCCTGCGTAATGAAACGTTCAAACTCTCCCGGACTAATCTCTCCCAATCCTTTAAAGCGGGTTATCTCAGGTTTATTGCTTAACTTTTTAACGGCAGCTTGCTTTTCCGTTTCATCATAGCAATAGATTGTTTCTTGCTTATTACGAACCCTAAATAATGGAGTTTCTAATATATAAACATGTCCACGTTTCACCAAATCTGGGAAGAATTGCAAAAAGAAGGTCATCAATAACAACCTGATGTGCATACCATCAACATCGGCATCTGTAGCAATCACCACTTTATTAAAACGTAAACCTTCCAAACCATCTTCTATGTTTAAAGCATGTTGCAAAAGATTAAACTCTTCATTTTCATAAACTACTTTTTTGGTTAACCCAAAGCTGTTCAAAGGTTTACCCCGTAAACTAAACACAGCTTGTGTATCTACATTTCTGGCTTTGGTAATAGATCCACTAGCACTATCACCTTCCGTAATAAATACCGTAGTGTTCTTCTGTGTCAACACATAATCTTCCCGGTTTTTCACAGGGGGTTCATCATTAAGGTGCATACGGCAATCACGTAGCTTTTTGTTATGTAGGTTTGCTTTCTTAGCCCTATCATTTGCTAGCTTTCTGATGCCGCTCAACTCTTTTCTTTCTCGTTCGCTTTGTTCAATTCTTTTCTTTAATGAATCGGCAATCGCAGTATTTTTGTGCAGAAAATTATCTAATTCCTTGCTTAAAAATTCTTGTACAAAGTTCTTCATGCTCTTACCACCTTCACTTACGGTTTGTGAGCCGAGCTTTGTTTTCGTCTGACTTTCAAACACAGGTTCTTGCACCCTTACCGCAACAGCAGCCACAATACTTTGCCTAATGTCTGCTGCTTCATAATCTTTCTTGAAAAAGTCACGAATTGTTTTCACATAAGCTTCTCTAAATGCTTGCTGATGCGTTCCTCCTTGGGTGGTATATTGTCCGTTTACAAAAGAAAAAATATCCTCACCATAATCATTGTTGTGGCTAATGGCTACTTCAATATCTTCTCCTTTTAGGTGAATAATTGGATAACGAAGCTCCTCTTCTGGGGTTTTTCTTTTTAATAAATCATGTAAGCCATTTTTACTTACATACTTTTTATTATTAAAATCTATTATTAAACCCGCATTCAGATAGCAATAATTCCAAAGTTGATTATCGATATACTCATGTAGAAAATGATAATTCTTAAAAATGGTATCATCAGCAATAAATGCCACTTGTGTACCATTTTCTTCCGTAGATGGCTCTTCATTATGTTCTTTAACAAGCACTCCCCTTTCAAATTCAGCCGATTTTTGTCTTCCTTCTCTAAAGGCAGTTACTTTAAAATAGCTACTCAGTGCATTCACGGCTTTAGTACCCACACCGTTTAGTCCAACACTTTTTTGGAATGCCTTACTATCATATTTAGCCCCTGTGTTTATTTTGCTCACCACATCAACCACTTTCCCCAAAGGGATACCACGACCATAATCACGAATGGTAACCACTTTGTCTTTTAGGGTAATGTCTATGTGTTTACCATAGCCCATCATGTGCTCATCAATACAGTTATCAATCACTTCCTTAATCAGTACATAAATGCCATCATCGGCCATAGTGCCGTCTCCGAGTTTACCAATATACATACCAGGTCTTAGGCGAATATGTTCCCGCCAATCGAGGCTTCTGATGTCACTTTCGTCATAATTTGATGTTGCCATAACTATATTTTTACCTTCTATATGTTTCTGATCATGACCATTACAAATAGTAATTACGCAAGAAACAAAAAATTAAAGATGCGCAACGTATTCTTTTTTTAACAGTTGCAGTATCGATGTTGATAAGTACTTTGACAAACAAAACATTTTCTTTGACTTACAACATTAAAACTCATTTTTCAAGAGGCTTTTTTTAATTAACGAAAAGATGCTAATTCTACTATTACTGATTAAAATGATCGTTATCCCTCAGGAGCTATACCACTTATTTCATGAGAAAAAGCGTCAAACTTTTAATGCACCCGTTCCAAAGCACTTTCTTTTGTCCTCTTTATGCCATTTATTCAACTAAATCACGCTTAAATTCACTTGAATCTTTATCTGACTCAGGTGAGTCGTGGACTGACTCACCTGAGTCAGATAAAGATTCACCTGAGTGAGTCGACGACTCACTTGAGTCAGACAAAGATTCACTTGAGTCAGACAAAGATTCACTTGAGTGAGCCGACGACTCACTTGAGTCGTGGATTGACTCAGGTGAATCTTTGACGCTTTTTGATGCTAAAATTGCTAAAGTAAATGATGTAATCATTGACAGTAAAGGATTTTAAGGGGTTTATTGATTATACTCAAAAGAATTTGGTTTGCAAAATGAGAGAACCGTCATTCATTTGAAATCAAGGGAATTAATCATTCCTTTTGGTCAAATCAATTTTCACAAGTGTAACCAACCTAAATATTTTATACTTACAAAATAAAGGTTTGTCTGTTGTAATAAAGATTTTAATAAATAACTTATGCTTAACCTAAAAATATCACACACGAGCATTATGAAATCTAATGTGCCAAAGTATAACTAACTTATTATCAAATAGAAAATAACATCCACAAGCTAAAGATTAATTTGCCATTAATTTTCTTAATAAAAACGAATTATTAAAGGATTGTATGGTTATTCCTGTTTAGAAACTACAAGGTCAAATAATAAACCTATGTGTCCTTTGTTTTTCCCTTGTAAACTTAAAGTAATAATCCTTTCAAACCCCCATTCAAACCCCCATCCTTCCTTACTCCTTGCCAAAAACGTATAACCTTTTTACTTCATTAGCATCCAAAAGACGATCAAACAACTGTAAACTGTTTACTATGGCTTTATGACCAACAAAGAAGTCGAGGGCATCTGTTGCAATGTCTTTAGAGCCGACACCTTTTGCAACTTGCTCGCCATTTAGGTATAGTCCAGATTCATTTTCATTTATACTAAATACTACAAACTGCCACTTTCCTACTTCCACTTTTCCACCAGAAATCTTACTCGGTCCTGCACGCAATGTACCATTGCTTATCTCGCAAGAAACTGTCTTGTAGCTCTTACCAAAGGCAGTGTATCCTTCTTTACTAAACAGTTTGCCGCTCTTTTCGTCTGTTTTAAACCATACTGCAACCGTTAATGCATTCTCACGCATCTTTAAATCGTACAACTTAAAGGCTGCCTTTATAGCTGGACGAGACACATTTACATCGACTAATCTTGCTGTTTCTGATTCTATTGATTGAGAAGACAACGCCTTATTGCTATTGATGCCCGCAGCTACAGATGAAGTTGGCGCAACCCATATTTTGTAGGAAGCATCTACAGGATAATCGCCCTTAATACCATCCCATTTACTAAAATCGAATTTACCCAACAAGCCCGCTTCTGGTATCTTCACTAACTTAACGTCCATCTTAGCAGGAAGTGTCAAGGCTTTCCCATTAGCAAATATGGAAGCATTGATGGTGGTCGTTTTTGATAAAGTAAATGGTGCTGTATATGTAGGCGAGCTTGCACTTGGCACTGAACCATCTAATGTGTAGTGTATCTCTACCTTCTTATCTCCCTTAAAGTCTAAACTAAACTTAGTTGGATTGTAGATTTCATACAAAGTGAGTGCCGTAGATTTTCCTTCTGGAAGGATAGAAACCAAAGATGGTCTTGACAGATTATTGCCATTCAAGTCAACAGCCTGTCCATCCGGGAATACCACTTTACAAGTAGGTTCACTAGGGCCATAACGTAGGGAGATGGTATGCCAGCCTTGCCCTAAATCTACCTTTCCATTTAAGTTACGACCATAAATTCCTCTTTGAGCTATTATAGTATTATCAATTCTTAACTGATTCTGGCAACTAGCTTGTAATGCTCCCAATGGCCCAGATTCACCATTACGCAAAGGCAATTTAAAGGTATAAGTGCCGTTAATTGGGGCATGGAAATAACCATTATATACCCTCACCGTATTGCGACTACTTGTAGCTTCCATACTATTAGTTCGCTCACTATGAATGGGTGTTGCAGTTTCAATATCTAAGAAGTCATTATCCCGACGCTTACCACTGCGGTCATAAATAGCTAAATCAAGACCAGATTCTAATAGAGGAACACTATTTAATGATTTCAATAATGTCGGAACATCATTCGGAATAGGATTGAAAACCTTTTCATCTTCTTTAGTAAACCCAAGTTCATCATCTTTCAAATCATCATTGGAAATGGATTGAAATATACCACCATTAATGCCATAAGTAACTTCCAATGGCATTGGGTCGACACTATTAATATTCCAGAATAAGGGGTCACAAACTACTAAGTTCAGGTAATGCCAACCCTTATTCAAGGATGCTTCTCCCTTGCGGTGTGCTTGGTTTTGGTGGAATATACCTGTGGCTTCTATCACCGTTTGTTTACCAATGTCAAACAACACGGGGCCACATGAATTTACATCAAACGTATAAATTCCCTTCTCTTTTGCATAGAAATACCCACTAAACCGATAGAAGCCTTTGCATTGTTCTTCTAATGGATGAGTAGGTGTAACCTCAGGCAATTCAAAACCATTCGTTTGCTTGGTAATAATTGGCTTCTCCTTAGTTACATCGGGCATCATGATTCTTTTGGAATCGAAGAAGCCTTTATTATTATACAACTTTGTATTTATTTCATATACCCTAGCTAACAAAGCTCCTTTTGTTCCTTTTGGTTCTTGTGAGAGTCCCTTTTCAGCAAGGGTAGCTATGAACTTAGCAGTAAATGTTTCACTCTCCTGTGTACCTGCCTCCCATGTTGGGTCTATTGTTTTAGCTTTAAGGGTGCAACTGTTCTTTACCACAATATCCCTTTCACACAAAGGAGATGTTGCATTAGGTTCAGTGCCATCCAATGTATAATGAATCTGTGCAGGGGCAGCCACTCTTTGCAACTGCACATTCAGACTATCACAAACCAAATAGGTAGGCAATTTATCGGCATTGCGGGTGTAGCGTAAATCATTCTGATTATAGGTTTCCCCTCTTACTATCAAGTTGGGTCTTGCTGGTGTAGCTACACTAGTTGCCGCTTCCTTACTATTTCTTTTCAACTCGAACACTGTTCTTCCACCATCGGTGGTGCTAAAGTTATAAACGTCCTTCTGGTTTTTAAACTCTACCGTCAATTGCGTTCTGTCCCTGTTCCAAGTTGTCCTAGGTACTTCCTCTCCATATTTATACGGGTACACCAACACCTTAAACTCTGGCGATACTGCCCTTGCAGGAATAGTCACCAATGAATAGCCTTCAAACTTTTCTAGCTTAGGTACTGGGAAACCATAATCAGTTTTGCGCCACAATACCCTTATCAAACATAATGGGTCGCCTTTCTTCAACAATAATTTACCTGTTTTTGCATCTTTTGCAATGTCACCTTTTGCCAACACAATATCATCCATCCGGTTGTCGGAAGGCTCTGTATTCTGAAACTGTACTTCTGGTGTAGCCACATCGGCCAAAACTGCATCTACGGGTACGGATATATTCCAATCGAACTGGTGCAGTTGGTTATCTTTCTTGGCATCATCAATCACCAATACATAAGGATTATCGCCTTTGGCAACTTGCACAGTCCGATAGGCTTGCTCCATTGTATTCCATGGTCTATACCCTTCTACCAACCTTGTTTCTGCACTCCATGGACCATAATCAGTATGTGCAAATCCATCGGTGTAACGAATAGTTCCGGGATGAAAAGCAACCTGTATGTTCCTATCTAAATCGAAGTTCCCTTCTGCAAAAGGGGCATAGTAAGGAATCTTTGCCGAAGGAAACGCCAATGGATGCACCTGCATACTCTTATAAAACGAATAGCCATTTTTACCATCACCCACAGCCACAACGCCCGTTGCTGTCTCGTGAATACCCAACCAAGTACCCGGTGCAGGTGGCCAATGACACCCCTTGCCATCGATGGTAAGCATATTCTGCAAGAAAGTAGCTTTAGTAGCCAACATGTTATTGTCCTGAATCCAATTTACCCCATCTTTCCAAAGGGTAAGGCGATTATTTTCAGAACCTTCATGTCCGCCATAAAAGAAGTCCTGCTTACATACAAATCCAACATGCAAATCTTCTTTCTTCCAGCTATTGCGCACCTCCACATAGCCACGCATACTATCTTGCCAAGTAGTAGGAAGGTGCAAGCGATTGATATTTTCCTGATCCGTCCAATCAATTTTTTTACCATTATTTACAATGCCATCATCGGCATATAACAACAATAATTCATTGCAGATGCCCACTGGGTTAGGCCATTTTGCATTGGGATCTGTGAGAAAAGGATGGGTGGAAAAGGTGGACTGATACAAGAAATCTATATATTCATCTTTGGGATGATAATAGTGCATCATCCAGATAACATGGAAGGCCGAAGCACGCATCTCATCACGGATATGCCAAACGCCATCTTCCCAACGGATGGCTGCCCTAAAGAAGTTCATCTTCGCTTGCAAATGGTCGTGCACCAACAGGTTTCTTTGGCGTAAACCAACAGCAGTGAAGGCAGCCACATTCAACCAGCCTTTAATAGATTCATAACACATCCCATCTTTATCCAAATACCAACTCAACATAGCATTTGCCTTATGACAAGCCAAATCAAACAGCTTTTGGTCGAAACCTTTCTGACCTTCTATTAACAACATCAGCCGTATATACTCCATCCCAAAACCCTCGTGATTGTTAATCATCTCATGGTCGGGAACAATCAGAAAGTTAGAGATTCGATGCTTGCAGATACGGGCAATAATGTCATTTGCCGCTTGTTGTTCTTCGGGTGTCATCCAATCGTGCAGGTAATCGTAATCTAATAAATCCCATATCTCACTCGGTGGGTCTGGGTTGCCAGAAGCCACCACGGAACGCTCTGCCGACCAAAGATTATCCCTGTCGGCTTGCTTATCCAACGCCGTAATCTTTGGATCAAGGCTTTTAATCTTAGCCACCAACTCCTTTGCCAACTGCTTCCCAAGTGTATTATCCTTAGTGACCAATGCATAAAAGGCACTTTTACTGGTGGTTACTCGCTGCCACATACTCCTGAAAGCTAGGTGGGATTTATCGCCCAAGGCTACCTTGTTTCGGATAGCATCTACATCTTTTGGGGTAAGAAGCACACGAGGATAAACACCTGGAGCAGGCACTTCGGAAAGTCGGCTCTTATCAAACGTGGGGTCGTTGTAAGTAAGTTTTACCTCCGGCGATTTTGACCAGAAGTTATTATTAATAGCATCTTCATAAGGAAGGGTGCCTCTAGGTTTCCAAGTAGGTTCTTGGTAATATGCCCTCTCCTTTTCCTGAGAAAAAGATTGCAATGAAAGAGCCACTAAAATGGTTGTTACAAGTAGAAATCTATTACGCATTTACTGTTTATTTATCTTATTAATTTTCTTATTTGTCTCCGTTGTTGGTGTTCTTTACCAACAACATCTATTTAGTTCGAAATTCATTTAGTTTGAAAGTTGTTGGTGAAGAACACCAACA
>CANFLL010000098.1 GCA_947447825.1 Chitinophagaceae bacterium
ACTATCAATTGATGGGAATGCAGATTACTTATTGACAGGTGACAAAGACTTATTGGAGCTTGAAAAATTTGGAGAAACGAACATCATAACTATTTCGAGTTTTTTGGAAGGCAGATAGCACGAACGCATAACAAATGTGTTTAGGAAAGTGCTTGCAGACGGAAGTAATTCAGCAATTCTGTTTTCTTTTAGCAGTATTTTCGGACTTAACACTATGGAACAATGGAACAGAATTAAGCAATTGTCCATCGGCAAACGGAACAGCCAAACTTCAGGAAGGAACGATAAGACTTCACGAAGAAAAAGCACTTTGTGAGGATGAATACTGTGATAATGACTTACAATAACTGCAACGGGAGGACGCAACAACTTGGGACTTTGGAAAAAATTGAATCTTTAGAACTTTGATTAGGCAAAAGGGGGCTTACCGAATCTTGATTTAGACTCCTACAACATACTGATATAAACATATAAAATGAAAAGAGTAACAGGAATTGGGGGCATTTTCTTTAAATGTAAAGACCCAAAAGCAACCACTGAATGGTATCAAAAACACCTAGGATTAGAAACAAATCCTTATGGAGCAACTTTTGAATGGTATGAAAGTACTGACAGCCCAAATAAAGCGCAGACCCAATGGACTCCCTTTGATGAAAACTCTAAGTACTTTGACAAGGACTTTATGATGAACTACAGAGTAGAAAACTTGGAAAGACTTGTTGAAGAACTAATAAAAGAAGGTGTAACCATAGTTGACAAAATTGAAACCTACAACTATGGCAAGTTTATTCATATTCTTGATGGCGAAGGAAACAAAATTCAGCTTTGGGAAGCAGTTGATTAAGAAGTGAAACAAGGCTTTTATTTAACTGGAATTGAGTTGCAAAACAAAATTCGCTATCGCTATAAAGGGGATTTTTGTAATAACTAATTGACAGAAAAACATATTTTTTCTTCCTATGCTACTAGTATTACTTACTGATAATGTTTCAGAAACAGATTTATAGTTTCAGAAAAAAGTAAATAAACATAACCTGTGATTTATGTGGTAACACTAAAAACATTCTACCAACAAAAATTGTGGAAGTAAAGAATACCTCGCCAGAATAAGGAAAGCTTTGCTGGCAACAAAGGGATGTTGCTACCTTTATAACGTTTAGATTCTTCAAATTTTAAAATAAACAAACAACTAAACTATCTGGTTGTACGCTATTGATCGTTTGCATCGAGGCAACTATTTACAACTTGCACAAAAGTCAATAACCTGATGGTGGCGTATGCGTAGTAGGTTGCATTTTAAACTTTCTTTTTCCTGCAAATTTCAACAAAAAGGCACAAGCGTAGGAATTATCCAACACTTGTGCCTTTGATGCTTCTATTAAGTTGAGATTACTTCTTCAAACTAGCCATATCTATCACAAAACGATAGCGAACATCGCTTTTCAACATTCTTTCGTACGCTTCATTGATGTCTTGGATGTTTATCAATTCAATCTCCGAAACAATGTTATGCTCACCACAGAAATCAAGCATTTCTTGTGTTTCTGCAATGCCACCAATTAATGATCCTGCTACCGACTTTCTGCCCAATATCAACGGAACAGTATTTAATATGGGCTCTAATCCTCCCAAATAACCCACCAATACCAATGTGCCATTAACACCTAATGTGGTGATATACGGATTTACATCGTGTACATAAGGAACAGTATCAATGATCAAATCGAACTTGCCTTTTACGCTAGCCATGTGTTCATCATCAGTCGAAATAACCACAGCATCAGCACCAAGTTCTAATGCATCCTTTGTTTTATCGGGCGTTCTGGAGAATAGTGTAACGTCTGCACCCAAACCTTTTGCTAGTTTAATAGCCATGTGGCCTAATCCGCCCAAGCCTATCACCGCAACTTTACTTCCTTTGCTCACTCCCCAATGACGCAATGGCGACCAAGTGGTAATACCTGCACAAAGCAAAGGCGCAACAGCAGCTAGGTTAAGATTGGCAGGCACTTTCAGCACAAAATGCTCATCTACCACTACCTTTTCCGAATATCCCCCATAAGTTTGGTGACCCAAATGCTTGTCCTTTCCGTTGTAAGTTCCCACCATACCATTGCTGCAAAACTGTTCAAGATTGTGCTTGCAGTTATCACATTCCCTACAAGAATCCACCAAGCAACCAACGGCTGCTATGTCGCCCACTTTAACCTTAGAAACGGCACTACCTACTTTAGTAACTCTTCCTACAATCTCATGACCAGGAACTGCTGGATATGCAGTAAAGCCCCAATCGTTTTTGGCAGTGTGCAAATCGGAATGGCACACGCCGCAATACAAGATTTCAATCTCTATATCCTTTTCTAATACTTCCCTACGGTCAATGTTCATGAGTTTTATCGGTGCATCGGCAGCCTGTGTTCCGTAAGCTTTAACTTCAAAAGTGTTCATATTATTTATGTTTAATTTATTGATTACAGTATGTATCTAAACATCTAGTTTCCTATTGCCCAACCATTTCACCATTTCAGGATCACGATGATCGAAGAATAAACTCTTATTCGTATCCAAAGAAACAATTGCTTCCATATCCTCAGCATTTAGTTCAAAGTTGAATATGTTAAAGTTCTCCACAATCCTTTCTTTCTTTACCGACTTCGGAATAACAATTACACCTCTTTGTGTAAGCCATCGCAAAATTACCTGTGCAACAGACTTGTTGTATTTCTGGGCAATAGATACTAATAACTCATTATGGAACATATTGTTCTTTCCTTCGGCGAATGGTCCCCAAGATTCAATCTGCACATTATTGTCCTGTAAAAATTGCTGCCCTTCTATTTGTTGATGGAAAGGATGTGTTTCTATCTGATTAATGGCAGGAGTTATCTCATTATTAATCATCAAATCAATTAATCTATCCGGATGAAAGTTAGCAACTCCTATTGCCCGCACTTTCCCTTCCTTATATAAATCTTCCATGGCCCGCCATTCCCCATATATATCGCCATAAGGCTGATGGATGAGATACAAATCCAGATAATCCAACTGCAAACGCTTCATGGAGTTCTCGAAAGCCTTCTTTGTTCCTTCATATCCATCCTTCTGTATCCAGAGTTTTGTAGTAATAAATAGTTCTTCCCTAGGCACGCCACCTCTTTTAATTGCCTTGCCAACTGCTTCTTCATTAAGGTAAGAAGCAGCAGTATCAATCAGCCGATAGCCCGCTTGTATTGCTTCAACAACCGTATTCTCACATTGTTCCGCATCCTTTATTTGAAATACGCCAAATCCTAGTATGGGCATTTCTACTCCATTGTTTAATTTAATTTGTTGCATAATTCTTATTTTATTTGTTTATATCTAATTTACCCATCAACACACTAGAAAAGAAATTAACTAACACATAGTCACAATAGACACATAGAAAAAACGGAAAAAACGTTACACTTCAAGAATACATAGACTCGAGTATAAAAAGTGAAACTTTTTCTATGTGTCCTTTCTTAAAATCTTAATAAGAAAAACCTATCTATGTTTCCTATGTGCCTATGCTTCCTATGTGTTTAAGCCTTTTCTTCTCCATAATTTATTAGTGTACACTATTGTATTCCTCATCCGTTACTGGCTTTAACCAATCCACCGCACCTTTTTCTGTAATATTGGTGATGGCTATATGGGTAAGGCCAGTATTTTTTGTTGCCCCATGCCAATGCTCAACACCAGAAGGAATAACCACCACATCGCCTTTGGCAATTGGTCTAGCCTCTTTTCCTTTTTCCTGATAAAACCCTTTGCCATCCGTAATAATCAGTATTTGACCAGCCGGATGCGTATGCCAATTGTTTCTGCAACCTGATTCAAACAGTACATTGCCGATGGTATAATTGCCATGCTCATCTTGCGGAACCAATACATTCAGCCATGCAGTTCCTGTAAAATAAGCGGGTGCAGTCTTTTCTCCTTTTGGGAAGATGCTGTTTTCTGTTGTTTCTGTATTCATAATTTAGTATTTTCTCACTCCTTCAAATAACGTATTATCATCTCCATAATCTTCGCGTCATTTCGACGATAGGAGAAATCTGCCAGAAATTAGTTCGTTCCATTTAAACGGAAGTATGCTCACTAGTCAAAATGAGATGTCTCCTATCGTCGACATGACGCTTACGAGGTTTGAAATGGCTGAAATTAACATCACGTCACTCCCGTTTTTTTCTGGTGCGCCCGATGAGACATTCGAAATGACGAACCCTTCACCATTTCTCAATTTCATCCCATAAGTCAATCCACGTTGGATTTAGCTTATTTATTAATTCTTCTTTCTTAGTCCTATTCCATTTCTTAACCTGCTTTTCTCTTGATATCGCTTCTTCTATGGTAGAATGAAATTCATAGAATACAATAAACTCTAAATTATATTTGTCTGTAAAACTGCCTTTGTAAAAGTGGGTTCTGTGTTCTGAAACGCGTTTAATTAAGTTAGATGTTACCCCTAGATATAAAGTTGTTTTATTTTTGTTTGTCATGAAATAAATACTACCGCCACGTTCCATAAATTGTTTTTGTAAAACTAATGGGGTTTCCTTCGTTTCAAATTTCTCATTTGGGGTGACATAGATTAATAAACTAACTTATCTAACTCACAACTCACGATTCTTGCTTCGGTGCCAATTCTCCATACCAATAGGCAGATGTAACGCCGCCATCCATCAAGAAATCACTTCCGGTAATGAATGCACCATCTTGTCCCATCAATAAAGCTCCCACATTTCCTACTTCATCAGGCGTGCCGGCTCTTCCTGCTGGAGAAATCTCCAACATTCTTCTATATCCTTCACCTCTTGGTCCGCTCAATTCATCCTTTGCCAGAGGCGTAATGATGATGCCCGGACTTATAGTATTTATCCTAGCACCCCGTTTACCCCAACGTACAGCTTCTGCTTTTACCCGTAATGAATTCCCTCTTTTAGATAATTGATAGGCAAACAAAGAGCTATCTACTGCATCAGATTGTAGAAAAGGAAGAGAGAGAAGTTCTTCTGTTGGGGTGGTTGCCAATGCCTTATCTTGTTCAGGTGATAATGAAGGAAGACGATGCCCCGATTGTGATGCAATCACTACCCCCGAACCACCACTTTCAATCACATTTCCAAATTCTTCCAATAGTAAGGCAGTGCCATATAAATCAACTTTGTATATGGTTGATGGTGCTGCTTGCGATGGAGAAACACCAGCAGCGTGAATAAGCCCAGTAACACCCCCAATTGATGTAGCTATTTCTACCAGTGCATGTACAGATACTCTAGAGGCAATATCAACAATAGCAGTACTTACTTCAAAGCCGGCCTCGCTCAGCACTTTTGCTGCGGCATCAGTATTCTCTTGACGAAGGTCTGCCAACAAAATATGTTTACCTGCACTTACCCTTCTGGCAATCGCCATCCCTATTGATCCTGCACCAATGACTACTATTACATTTTTCTGATTCATTTTATATCTAGTTTATTTACCAACTCTTTGTTGCAAATGAGAGGGATACCTGTCTCCCTTAATTTTAGTTTTGGCAAATGCTTCATCAATTGCCTTTATGTCCTCTGCTGATAAATGAATGGAGGCACCTTTAATGTTTTCAGTTAATCTATTAGATCTAGTTGTACCCGGTATCGGAACAATCCAAGGTTTTTGTGCTAGTAACCAGCCGATTGCAATTTGTGCTGGCGTGGCATTTTTTTGAAAAGAAATTAAGCCTAATAATTCCACCAGTTGTTGATTTGCCTTTCGGTTTTCTTCAGTAAAACGAGGTACTATATTTCTGAAATCGCTTTTATCAAAAGAAGTATTCTCATCAATCTTGCCAGTCAAAAAACCTTTACCTAATGGACTAAAAGGCACAAAACCTATCCCTAGTTCTTCCAATGTTGGAATAATTTCCAATTCTGGCTCCCTCCACCAAATTGAATATTCACTTTGAAGGGCTGTTACTGGTTGAACTGCGTGAGCTTTTCTTATAGAGAGTGCACTTGCTTCTGAAAGGCCAAAATGTTTAACTTTCCCTGCTACAATTAAATCTTTTACTGTTCCAGCAACATCTTCCATTGGCACATTTGGATCTACACGATGTTGATAGAAAAGATCTATAACATCTGTTTTCAATCTTTTTAATGAAGCTTCCACAACTTGTTTGATACGCTCAGGGCGACTATCTAATTCCTTCTGGGAATCTCCGTCTTGAAATCCAAATTTGGTGGCAACTACTACTTCTTTTCTAAATGGGGCAATTGCCTCACCTACTACTTCTTCATTGGTGAAAGGTCCATAACATTCTGCCGTATCAAAAAATGTAATGCCTTGTTCGTAAGCTTCCCTAATTAGTTTAATGGCTTGTTGTTTATCTGTTGCAGGACCATAACCAAAACTTAATCCCATGCAACCTAATCCAATTGCCGAAACTTCTAACCCATTATTTCCTAATATTCTCTTTTGCATATTAACATTTAAATTATTTGTTTTAAAAAGTAGTGGCAACCGATTTCATGATGATCCATTTTCCGTTGCGTTTTTCAAGTTGCATGGTCTGTTGCAATCGCCAAGTATTTCGTGTACCCCAAATACGGGCATCCAGCAAATTCTGACCGATGAAAGTCGCTCTATCACCCTCTATTTCAACCGATGTATACACTTCGTTGTAAGCATAGTATTTCATACGCTCACTTTCAATCTCCGAGAACCATTCATCTTTTGGTTGTACATATCCAGTAATGTGAGTAAGCGTAAAATGGGTATCTAGTAACTTATTTATTTCTACTGTTTCCATTTCAATCATTAACTGTGTTAATTGGCGTGTCACGTCAATTATTTGCGATGCAGCATCAGTTGTTTTATTTGTATCCATATTTTCTGCTGCAAAAGTCTGTACTATTATCGAAGCGGTTAGTATATACATTACTGCTTCTCTTACCATTATTACTGTTGTATTTCATAGGGTGGGTGTGTATAACATTTTTTTTGGGGGTGGAGACAATAAATCAGTTTGCCATTTCGTTTATACATAAAATTAGAATCATGAGCGAAGAAATTTATTCAAAAGAAATTGAAGAATATATCTCAGCAGTCAAGTCATTGGCATCAATAGACAATTTTTATGACTATGAAAAAAAGTTTGCAGCCTATCATCGAGATATTGGCAAAAAGGTTTTAGAGAAGAGTATTGTTCATAAATCTGAGAAAGGAAGAAAAAAAAGTCTGTCCCCTAGTTTTGCATATAGTTTCCTAATTCTGTTGCACCCGTTTTTGTTGTTACTCCGAGCCTTTTGTATATGTTTAAACAGTGGGCATCAATAGTTCTTTTACTCAATCCTAAAATGGAAGCAATTTCCTTGTTAGTCTTATTCGTTCCCAAAAGTCTAAGTACTACTTCTTCTTGCTTAGTAATACTAAAAAGCCCTTTTTCTGGTAGCTTAAATTGATAATGCTTTTTTGTTTTTGTTAACAACTCTGTACATTGTGAGGGGTAATAAAAACCTTCTAGTTCTATGTTGGTAATGGCTTCTTCTAGCTGCATGGGCACTGTTTCTCGCTTGCACAAAAAGCCTGCTACTCCCGCATCAAGTAACAATTTCAAGATTTCTGGGTCGTTTACAATGCTATGTACTAATACTTTGTATTCCGGATACTGTTTGTGTATAGTATAAACTAGGCTGAGTGAGTTTGTAAAAGGTAAATTAATGTCTAGCACAACAATGCTAGCATCTATTCCTGTTTCCAAAAGTTCTAGCAGGCTTTCGCTACTCCTCACTGTAGCGGCAATGCTAATGTTTGGGCAACTGCGTAAAAGCTGTTTATAGAGGTTGATGCCATTGGTTGTTGCATCGCAGATAACAATAGGTATCTTTGTTTAGTGATAAGGGGATAAAGATAAATTAGATTCTTCGGTTACTTCTTTTGTTTAATGTTCTTCAATATTTTGTCCATATTGTCTTTTCATTATCAAAATTATGGCATCTATTTTAAATAAAAAACTTTTTACCACAACTAAGTACATATACCTAAATATTATAGATTTTTTAATATTTATATTAGGTATTTATACCTAGTTATTAAAGGACTCTGTTATGTATTTTTACGTACATATACCTATTTTTTACATCTCTGTTGCCGCCTAGTTTCGCTTTAAATTAGTAACATTAAAATGAACAAAAATGAAAAAGTCAAACGGCAACAACTTACACGAAAATGGTCCACCTGTTTTAGGTACTTTTACAATCTTGATTAGAGTAAATAATAAAATTATGAACAACCTTCCATTGCTATTAGTATTTTGTATTGTAACGATTAGTGCTTGTGTAAAAAACACTGCACCACCCTTACCGGATAACCCTTATGGTTTGCCCAATGCCACACAAACAGGTGAAGGGTTAGTAGCCTGTAGGGTAAATGGCAGAAACTGGATTATTCAAAATCACAACTATACTAGCTATGGCACTTCATGGCATTCGAGTGATAATCGCAAATCTCTTATAGTTGGTACAACTATCGACAAGCCTGTTGATTCTTCCATGCAAGATTTTCAGTTTGAAATCATTTCAGATTCTGTTATAAAACAGGGGGTTACTTATTCTTTTGCCGATTCTACAAAAGGAATAGCATCCATTCTCAGGCTCATTTACCCCTGCGGTCCATCGGACTTTGGTTGGGGTGGCGGACAAATTGGTTATGCCAATGGTGGTTCTGTTACCATAACAAAACTGAGCGGTAAGTATTCAATACCAGCTTGCTGCCAATGGGGAAGTTATGATCCAGATGCTATTATTTCTGGCACGTTCAATTTTATTATTCCCATCCCTAATTGCGATACCATTTTTATTACCGATGGTCGGTTCGATATTAATTATTCACAGTACTAATAATTAATTTACATGAATTTCAGTAAAGTAGACCTCTTCGGAAATCCATTCTCTCTCTTTTTCTGTTACCTCAGTGCCTCAGTGGCAAAGAAATTCTACATAATTGTATAAAATGTTTGCCACAGAAGGCACAGAAAAAACAGAGAAATCAAATAGAAGACACTCTTTTTTATCACAAAGCAATTGTCGAAGAGGTCTAGTGTAAACAGTAAGTGAAAAGGCTTATAAAATGTCTTACAAACTAATAACTACTCACTGTTAACTGTCATCATTTTTCCCTTTTCAGTAAATAAGTTCCCAATACTAACTTTTATTCCCGTAGTTTCACCGAGTTACTGTTTTAGCGGTTGCCCTCAGAGCCTTTTTATCTTTCAAAACTTTAAAGGCTCATGATTTTCCATAAAAAGATTCCTCAAACAATTTCTACACCGCGGCCATTTTATGAATGGTTCAATTTTATCTATCAAACCTCACTCCCCTTATTTACATTTTTCATCCCCATTTTTATTACCTGCACCCATCATTTACATTACTCCATTTCCAAAATTGCTTGCCGCAGTCACCTCTCCACATTACTACATAATATAGACCTCCCGCTACATAAAATTACCTTTCCATCTGCTCGCAAACTCTTGTATTCCAGTAGATGGGCCTAACCGCTCTGGTTTATTTTCACCTTGACCCGACTTTAGTATGATCATACCAAAGGAAAAACTGCTCGTAACCGAACATGGTTTCAGCTACAAAAAGGCAGATATGATAATATAAGATTATGGTATGATAATATACTTTCATAATATACGCATACCAAAGTTGGATAAGTGTATACCAAGGTTAAATATACGAATATTAAGGTTTAAAATGAGCATATTTACCCTTGGTATGATCATACCAAAGATGCGTCAACTTGGTATCAAAGAACATTAGAGCAGGATTAGGTTGCGTTTTAATAACCCTATTGTGGGTTTAAATGGTTGATTCGCAAATATTTAATAACAAATAAATTTTAAGAAATGGCAACGTTCGTACGAATGGAGAGCTTATTGAACACCTACTTTAATGTAGCTGTGGCGTATTTACTAGTGAATTTTACGAGGCTTGGTGTGAGTGTTGCCAACAAGGCAACCTTGATAGCCGAGCTTGCAACATGGAACAATATTTATCCATTAGCAACTACAAAGGCAACAAGAACGGCTGCCAATGTGAAGGACAAAAATATTTCGAAAGGGAAGATGAAGGACATTCTACGGCTGATTTTTGGTGATATACTTACAAGTGTATTAACTTCTACAGATAGATTAACTTTGAAAATACCTGTGATAGGAGGAAAGCATGGTAATTTAGTTGTTCCTGATAGTCAGCCAGTGGGCAGTGTGGATGATAGCTATCGGTTGGCACATAAAATTTCTTATACTGACAGTGCTTCTGGCAAAAAAGCAAAGCCCCACGGTGCAGATGGCTGCGAGATATGGCAAAAAATTGGGGGCGTGGCGCCTGTATCCTTTACCGATTTGTTGTTTTTGGAAACCATTACCAAGAGTCCATTGGTGATAAGTTTTGAAGGCACACAAGCCGGTTTGAAAGTTTGGTATTGGATGCGCTGGGTAAATAAGAATGGTAAGGGCAATTGGGGGCCTACATCTGAGGGTACTATTTTGCCTTAATAGCTTTACAGTGAAAAGTTATCAGTGAGCAGTGAACAGTAAGCAGTTAGCAGTAAAAATAAGTAATGGTAACTTATTTATTTCCACTGTTTCCATTTCAATCATTAACAGTGTCAATTGGCGTGTCACGTCAATTACCTGCTATGTATCATCAGTTGTTTTATTTGTATCCATATTTCTGCTGCACAAGTCCATACCATTATCGAAGCGGTTGGTATATACATTACTGCTTCTCATACCAATATTACTGATTGCCTGTGCGTGAAGGTTTTGGCTGTTTTGAATTGGCTAGTTTTGTATCACAAAAGCAATTATATCATGGATAAGATAATAAAAATAGATAGTGTAACCCAATACAATAATCTCCGTGGAATAGAAACAATGCACCCTTTAATAACGATTATAGACCTATCAAAAACGAAGGCTATTCCTGCACAGACTTTCAATTTTGGACTCTATGCCATCTATCTAAAGGAAATAAATTGTGGTGAATTGAAATATGGTAGAAACCTATACGACTATCAGGAAGGTACATTGGTATTTACGGCACCGGGACAGGTTATAGGTGTTCAGCCAAACGTAAAGACTTTCGAGCCAAAAGGTTGGGGCATACTGTTTCATCCCGAACTGATTAAGGGAACACCTTTGGGAAAGCATATCCAAGATTATTCTTTCTTTTCTTACGATTCGAATGAGGCATTGCACCTTTCTGAAAAGGAGCGACAGATAGTACTCGATTGTTTTAGCAAGATAGAATATGAACTACAACAAGCTATCGACAAGCATAGCAAGACCTTGATTGCATCAAACATTGAACTTTTTTTAAACTATTGCACCCGTTTCTACGACCGCCAATTCATTACTAGAGACAATGTTCACAAAGGAATTGTAGAGCGATTTGAAACCTTGATGAACAGCTATTTTTCTTCCGACAAACCAGTTACTATCGGTTTGCCGTCAGTGGCTTATTGTGCCGAGGAACTGAATTTGTCGCCCAATTACTTTGGCGATTTAATCAAAAAGGAAACAGGCGTATCTGCACAAGAATACATTCAATCGAAAGTGATAGATATTGCCAAAGAAAGAATATTCGATATAAATAAATCAATAGGAGAAGTGTCTTATGATCTAGGCTTTAAATATCCGCAGCATTTTACCAGACTATTTAAGCAAAAGGTGGGTGTATCGCCAAATGAATATAGAAACTTGAATTGAATAATCGAGACATACTAAGGTTTAGAGTCCCCAATGGTAGTTATGAAGAAATAATACAACACAATCCTTGAGTTCTTCGTGATAGCCTTAATGCCCCTTGTGGTTAAATATCCCCTGAATCCTTACAATTTTTCAACAATATTGCAAGGATTATCTGGCATTGCTTAATTAAAATGATTAATACTGGCACTACACCTTAGTGTGCTTAATTTTTCCCTTTGTGTTCTTAGCAGTCAAGCTCCTTAGTAGTCTCCCCTGTTAATAAACTAATAATTTTTCAATTATCAGTCATTCTTTAGCTTTCACAGGTGGTAAACCACGCTTCAAAATACGCACTTTGTAAAATATCATTATCTTCACGGCTTCCTAAAAGCATATTTTATTACAGAAACGCTACATTAAGAGGATATGGATAATATTTTTACAGGACTAGAGGATGATGCACAACAGGAGGAAACGGGGAGAAGGAGCTGGTTTAAACGCAGAAAAAAAGGGATTTTAACTACCACTGCTGAAAAAAAGGAAACACCCGAAGGTTTATGGAACAAATGTCCTGAATGTAACTTAATCTCGACTACTGCTGATTTAAAAGAAAATCTGTATGTATGTCCTAAATGTAATTATCACCATCGGATTGGTAGTGACGAGTACTACGAATTACTATTTGATGAAGGTGAGTTTACTGAGATGTTTGACAACATCAGAAGTGTTTATTTGCTTCACTTCACAGATTTGAAAAGCTATCAAAAACGACTAGATGATATTCATGAAAAGACCGACCTAAAGGACAGTATGCGTGTGGCTACTGGCAAAATAAACGGAGAAGGACTTGTGGTTGCTTGTATGGACTTTGAGTTTATTGGGGGGAGCTTGGGAAGTGTGATGGGGGAAAAATTTAGTAGAGGAGTAGATTATTGTATAAAACATAAACTTCCCTTTTTAGTTATCAGTAAAAGTGGTGGTGCAAGGATGATGGAAAGTGCCTTTAGCTTGATGCAAATGGCCAAAACAAGTGGCAAACTTTCTCAATTAGCCGATGCCAAACTCCCCTACTTTTCTTTTTTAACAGACCCTACCTTCGGCGGAATCTCTGCTAGCTTTGGTATGCTAGGCGATTTAAACTTTGCTGAACCGGGTGCTTTGATAGGTTTTGCAGGGCCAAGGGTTATTAAAGAAACTATTAAAAAAGATTTACCTCCTGGGTTTCAACGTAGTGAATTTTTGGTGGAGCATGGTTTTCTGGATTTTATTATTGATAGGAAATCACTGAAAGATAAATTAGCCCAATTAATTGTAATGTTTAGAAACTAAGTCTTTTGTTATTTTGAATTCTAAATTTTGAATTTTATATTCAACGAAGGTTAATTTAAAATTCAAATTTTAGATTCAATAATAAATAAATTATGGCAAAAGAAATGAACAATAGACAAGCTTATTTTAACTACGCTATCGAAGATAAAATTGAGGCGGGCGTAGTATTAATGGGCACCGAAGTGAAGAGTATACGTGAAGGAAAAGTTAGCTTTAACGATGCTTTTTGCCTTTTTGATAATCATGAACTTTGGGTGCGTGGATTATATATAGCTGAATATAAACTAGGAACTACTAATAACCACATAGCTGTTTATGACCGCAAACTATTGCTTCATAAAAAAGAATTGAAAAAGCTAGAAGCTAAAATAAAAGAGAAGGGGCTTACTATTGTTCCATTAAAAGTTTTCTTCAATGATAAAGAACTGGTTAAAATTGAAATAGGTTTAGGACGCGGTAAAAAAGAACATGATAAACGCCAAACAATTAAAGAGAGAGATTCTAGAAAGGAGATTAAACAATACCTACTTAAATAGGTAGTTAAATTCAGTTCACAATCACTTTTGTGCAAATAAACATGAAGGAAAACTTAACCGCAATGTCCGCAAATATTTTTCGCAAAGAATACTTAAAGTGAGTGTTGTGAAAGATAGAAGTTTAATTTAAGGAGCGCAAAGAAGGTGAGTAAGAAATGTCGATTATTTTAATATAACTACTGAAATGCGCTAAGAATTACACCAAACAAATAGCTCAATTGCATCACAACGGCGTGAAGTATAACCTACCTCTTCTAACTTTCAACTTTTAAACTTAACATCATTAACGCCTAATAAGGATATTCTCCAATCCAATTGCCAGCTGGAAAGTAACTGGCAACTACTAACATGCCACCACTAGCACAGTAGGCCACACCAACCCCAATTTCAGTAGTACTTTTCCAAACCATCTGCGTATAATGACCAATGGGCTTAGACGTTGGCCTTCCAAAAGGTTGGTAGACATAATCCTGCTTTTCGCTTAACCAACCAATGGAGGAGTCGAGGGGTATGTAAAAACTAGAAGAACTGCCCCACCATAAATTTTCTCCCAAACTGTTGCCTTCATTATCCTTGCAGTTACTGTGTTTCATGGTGCAATGATTGTGAACGGATAAATAATCGGCCCACGACTGAGCATAATTTGCCAAATTAACACTCCATGCCAATGGTGCAACACCCACATCTTGCCTTGCCCAATTATGGTGATTGAGTATTTCTTGCGCAGTAAAACTATTCAATAAACTACCTGTAAAATGGGGAACGTATTGTGGAAATGTGTTGAGCATAAGGGAGATTTATGATTTAGTTATTTAAAAGCTAATCAGCTAATTACAAATATATGCGTTCATCCTTATGCCTTATGGGAAAATGAAGCTAAGGAAGGCTTCTCTTGGAGCAAAAACTTCCTACTCCCCTCCTATCAAATCAACTTTTATGCAGCCGAATCTGCCTTTTTGTGCCAACCACTAGGAGGATACTTTTTGTGATAAAACTGACCAGTGTATTAACTTACTGGTAAGTTTAGCTACTAAACTTACAGACCTTACACTTACATTTTTGCCTTATGCTTATTATCTTGAACAAAGAATGCTCCTGATTATAAAAAGTGTAAGCACCTTGTCTCATTTAGCAAACTCCTTCAAAGGCTAATTTCCCATGTACATATTTCTAGCATCTTAACTTTTGACATGAACTGCAATTTCTCCTTTTTTCCTTCTTTGCTGGAATCCCTTTTCACTTTAAAGCTAATATATCCTCCATATTTTCCTTAAAAATAACATTTGAAAGGCTTGGCTTCAACCGATTATTAAAATTCCTTTCTCTTTGGCTTATGTTTGTGACTTATGCACATATTTACAACTACAAGCCGCATCGTAATTACCTGCCACAAATGGCTTGCCCCAGCTCTTAAACAAGAAGTGATTGACCTAGGCTTTGAAATTGAAGATATAGGACAAACATCGGTTACAGTGTTGGGCACAATTAAAGATTGTATCCGTTTGAACCTTCATCTTCGTTGCGGAAGCCAAGTGATGTATTCCATAAAGAAATTTACTTGCAATAGTCCAGATGATTTATACAATGCCCTGCTACCTATTTCTTGGGACAAGATAATGGCACCTGATGGATATTTCTCTGTGACTAGCAATGTGTCGCACTCATCTATCAGCAACAATCTATTTGCTAATCTTCGTGTGAAAGATGCCATTGTAGATTATATGCGTAACAAAACCAACCAACGGCCATCAACAGGTTCCGAGTTGAAAGGCATTGTTATCAATCTTTTTTGGAAATATGATGAAGCAGAAGTGTTTATCGACACATCGGGAGAAACTTTAACCAAACATGGCTACCGAAAACTTCCTGGCAAAGCACCAATGCTAGAAGCATTAGCAGCCGCCACAATTCTATCAACAAAATGGGATAAGAAAAGCCCTTTCATTAACCCCATGTGCGGATCGGGAACATTGGCTATTGAAGCTGCATTAATCGCTACTAACAGAACTTCCGGATTGCTACGCAATGCTTATGCTTTTATGCACTTAGTGGGCTATCAACCAGAATGGTACACTACCGAAAGGGCATTGCTAGACAAAGAAATAATAAAAGTGGAGGGATTAAAAATAATAGCTACCGACATTAGCCCTTTAGCAATTGACATTGCACGAACCAATGCAAGTGCCGCAGGAGTTAGTCATTTAATTGACTTTGCCGTTTGTGATTTTGAAAGAACTACTATTCCAGAAGAGGGTAAAGGTGTAATTATGCTAAACCCTGAATATGGTGAAAGACTAGGTGTGGAAACGGAGCTGGAAGCAGTTTATGCTAGAATTGGTGACTTCTTTAAAAATAAATGTAAAGGATATACTGGTTACATATTTACAGGGAATATGGCATTAGCAAAAAAAATTAGACTTAAAACAAGTAGAAAAATTGAGTTCTTTAATGCCACTATCGACTGTAGATTGATGGAATTTGAACTATATGAAGGCACAAAAAGAGTGTTGGGTGCGTAATTGACAAATAATTATTTAATTTTCAATCAATGACATTAATATAAGATATGTGATAATACTTTCCACCTCTACGTTTTGGAGATATTTTTTTTCTCATGATACACACAAAGAGCTGTTAATTGGATAATTTTTTTCAACTATTGTCTGAGATGCGATTATACCATTTAATGGTTTCTGTTTTTTTAAGCTGAAGCAAGAATAGATTTACTGCTTGAAGAAAGTATTTGGGAAAAGAGGTGCTGTCCGACAAATGTGCTACTATGATTCAGATCGTATAAAATTCTGTGGTAAGAACAAATAAACAACAAATGAAGCCTAATAGCCCCCTTATATTTTTATAATCATATATTTTTTGTCGGACAATAGTGGTTTGATATTGCAATTGGGAAGGGAAAAAAGTTACACTAAAAACTTCCGAAAGTGCTGGAGCAAATTGTATAAATAAAAAACAACTGCATATCTGCCCCATACCCATCGATTGCATCTCTGTTAGAACATTGGCAACTAGCTATCTTAAAACATACATATTAACTAT
>CANFLL010000099.1 GCA_947447825.1 Chitinophagaceae bacterium
AGGTTCTGCCTTCTTTTCATCCTTCTTTTTTAAATCTTCTAAATTAACATCTTGAACTATAATCTCAGTCTTTTTTTCTTTCTTCAAGTTATTAGCTAAAAAGGTAATAAAAAAAACAAGAAAACAAATTATAACCGTACCAACTAAAGCAGTTAAAATTCTTTTATTGTAGGTTTTTCTAAGATCATAAGCCCCATATTGTTTATTTTTTCCATCGAAAATTATATCCAATATATCAGCAGATAAAATTTTATTAGCGTCCATAATTCCTACATTGTAATTTAAAAAAAATTATTTAGTACCAGCTTTTTCAGTTGCTAATACAAGTTGATTCTCTCCATCAGAAATATCAACTAAAGCATAACGCTTTACAACATTTATAGCCATTTCATCGAGAACATCAATTACATTCTTATAATTACATTCGTCATTAGGTTTAATAACAACGAAAAAATCTTTATCGTCAGTAGATTTCTTTTTTTCAATAATTACATCACGGATTGACTTGAAAGTAGAACTTTTAAAGTTTTTTCCAGCAGGATCTAAAATACCTTCATAATAAAAAACATTATCATCCTTGCCTAAAAGAATGGTTAAAGCTCCAGAATTTTTAATTTTAGTATCATCTTCATGATTTTCAGCATCCTTAGGCAAATTAAGCTTAAAGGCTGTCGGCTGACTCATGGTAGTAGTAAATATAAAAAAAGTGATTAGTAGAAAACCTAAATCAACCATTGGTGTCAAGTCAATTCTAGTAGAAAGTTTTTTTCCTTTTTTAACACCTGAGCCTTTCTTATGACCACCACCAGATGAGGTATCCATTTCTGCCATAACAGTAAATTTAAATTTAAAAAAATATTATTCAGATTTACTAACTGGAGATTTAACCTGATTAATTTTCCATAAATCTGTACCTAATGGAACACTTTCAGGATTAGTAACCATTTGGAATTTCAAAAAATCATTCTTTTTAAAAGCATAAAGAACACTCTTAAAAGAAGGATATTTAGCTAAATTATCACCTTTGAGTAATAAATTCATCTTTTGACCTTGATAAGCATCATTAATAATTTTCAACCATTCAACTAATTCATTATTAGTACTATCCTTAACAGGAATTCCAGGTAATAAATTTCCTTTCCTTTCGGCATCAGGAATTGATAAAAAGGAGGGTATCTGAGTAAAACTAGTACCAAAAAAAGCTGATTTAACAAAAAGTTTATTATCTAACTTAATATTCTTAGTTGTAATAATAGTGTTAGCAATGTATTGCTTTTTATCTTCATCATCAAGGGATAGAAAAACCTTACCATTCTTATCAATAGTAATTAATACTATATCCTTATCAGGTGCAACTTTAGAAGCAACAGAACTAGGAGTAACTACAGTTATAGCTTCAGAAGGCTTAAATTTTGTAGTAAGTATGAAAAAACTTAGCAAAAGAAAAGCTACATCACACATTGCAGTCATGTCAATTGATGTACTTTTTCTAGGTAATTTGGGACGAGACATGGGCTAAAATCTATTTGTACATTGAAGCAAAACTCTGTGTTAGTGTAAAACCTGACTCATCAATACCATAAGTAATAGCATCAATACGAGTAGTGAAAATATTGTACATAATAATTGAAATGGCAGATGTACCAATTCCGAGTGCAGTATTATAAAGAGCCTCAGAAATACCTTGAGAAAGTTTTTGAGCTGCTTCACCACCACCACTGTCACCTAAAGCGGAGAAAGAACGAATCATACCAAGAACAGTACCTAACAAACCAAGTAAAGTTGCAACACTAGCTATTGTTGATAAAAAAACAAGGTTTTTTTCTAACATTGGGAGTTCCAATGTTGTAGCTTCTTCAACTTCTTTCTGAATATTAAGAATTTTTTGTTCAGTAGTCAATTCATGATTATTAATCATCTCTTTGTACTTATGCAAACCACCTTTCATAACATTACCAACTGCACCTTTTTGTTTATCACATTCTGCAATTGCTTTATCAACATCCTTGTTTGCAAGATGAAATTGTACCTTTCTAATAAATTCAGAGATATTACCTGAACCAGCAGCTTTAATAACAGTAAGAAGTCTTTCTATAACAAATGTTAGAACAGTTAAAAAACAACCAATTAATATAGGAACAATGATACCGCCCAAATACATTTTAGAAAAACCGCCAATAGGACCTTCATGATTTGGCCAGAATCCACCATTTAAATCTGGCTTTGTAAAATTAGAAGGGCTACCAATAACAAATCTCCAAATTAAATATCCCAAAAGGATACAGGCAACAGGGGCAACAGATGAAATTAAATTTGAACTTTTCTTTTGTTGTGTACTCTTAGCTTGACTTAAATTTTTAGAGTCAACTTTAACATCTGACATAAAACGAAATTTAAAATGTAATTACTGAAATAATAGTATAATTAATATGACCAAAGACTTTGTTCGTAATTAAAGATTTTATCTTTAATAGACTCACCTTCTAAAAGAACATACAAAGAATTTTTTCCATACTTATCTTTAAGAGATTGATCAAAAGGATTATCGAGTGTAGTTTTAGTTATATAACTACTAAACATACGACTTTCAAACAAATCTTCCCAACTCATTCTAGCTCCAAAGTTTTTTGGATTATATACTTCATATTTAGCTAAAGTTTGTCTTAAATCAGGATAATAAATCCAAAATAATTTTCTCATTGTTCCAAGTGAAGTACCATCTGATAACGTCAAAGGCATTTCAGGAGCAATTCCTAGAATTCTGGTATATAATCTTGATGATTCTTTGTCAAAAACTACTTCCTCTTTTAGCAAATATTTATACACTGAATCTAAACTAGGTTCTTTAGTCATAACATTATACTTAACAACATTACCATCTAAATCAGAAACTGGAATAGTATCAGGTTTACCTGTGGATAAAGCACCTAAAGCCTGCTGTGTAGATAGAGGAGCAGTAAAACGATCATCTAGAGGATCAAACGCAGTAACTCCACCTTTAATTGCATTAATTAAAATTGAAATAAAACGTTGACTACCATTATCTTCAACTAAGGAATATCTAAAAGGAAGATTAATTTTTTCTCTTGTATCTATTTCTCTCCAAATTCTCTGTTTAAAAACAGCATCATCTTCACGAATGGTTTTATAAGCAAGAGGGTTTCTATCTTTTACTAAATTCCTTTCAATTACATTATCATTTCGTAAAGAAACTTTAACGGTATCATTAATACCACTACCATTTCCACTAGATGAAGAAACTGTCACATAGGGAATTGTTGACTGCGGCTTTTTGTCAGTAGTACTAGAGGGAGAAGGAGCAGTAACTGGATCAGAAGTATTACCTTTTGTAGGTTTTGATCTAGAAACTGCTTTACGAGAAACAGTCTTTTTCTTCGCCTGAGCAAATGAATTCACAGAATGTGTCAATAAAGTGCAAATAGCAAGAGAAAATATAATCTTATTCATAAATTAGTTTGTTAAATTAAATCCAATAAGAGGAAGACTTCTTGTTCTACCATCTGGTCCAACAGCTTTAATATCATCGAAAGTAACAGTAGTACCATTTACACAACGATCAATTATTCTTCTAGCATCAGAAGTAAAAGCAGCACCATTGTTTTGAGCGATACCAGGATTTTCAGAAAACCCTTTACCAGTGGCATAGATAGTATAGCTAACTACATTATACTTAACACCTTCAAATATAAAGTTTTCAAGATCAGCTCTTAAACCTTGTTGAGACTTAAACATATTAGCTGAAATTTTTCCTCCTTTACTAGTACCAACTTTTGCAACAGGATCAGGTATAGGTTTTACCCTAAAATGAAAAGGTGTAGATTTACCGTCAACAGTAACAGTAACATTTGCCTCTGTTCCACTTGTAACAGTTACGTCATATTTACCTGGATTAGTTTTATTTAATGACCCATTGTCAATCGAAACTTGAGTTGCTTCATCACCTTTAGTACCACCAGAAACGCTAATTGGATTTGGAAGACCAATATAGAAAATTTTAGTAGCATCTGCACTAACACTTGCACCAGTAGGGGAACCAACAGTATACTTAATTTCTTTTTCAAGAGTACCAATCTCGCCATTTGGCTTTTTAAAACTAATATGAACTTTTTTGGAATAAGAACCTGGACCACCAACAGTAGTTTTGTAAAGTGCTGTACCATCAGCAGTAAGTGGAACAGTAGCACCATCAACTGAAACAGAGGGTTGAGCAGCACTACTAAAGGCACCAACACCACCTGTAATTGTTAATTCTTGACCAGGCATTAGGTATTCAGAACTCTGACTAGCAATTGCTTGGAATTTATCGTAAACTACTTTTACAGCTCCAATTTGTTTATGGCAATATTCTACAACTTGAGCCTCACAGTTTTTTACATCATTTTGAAATTTACTCAAAATGGTAATAGATGCAATAATTGGAGTCATGTGGAAATATGAAAAAGCCCAATCTTTTTTCCCTAATTCACTTTTAGACTCAGGAATTGATAAATCTAAAGGCAGGGTTGGTTCTAGCTCTTGAGCCATTTTAGGGTCAATTGCTAATATTTGTTCTCTAAAATCTTTAAGTTTAGCTAATAACTCTTCTCCATTTTTCTTTCCTTCGCCCTCAACAAACATTTTTGTTGCAGCATCTAGATTATCTAATGAGAATTGTTCCTTACCATCTTTATCAATTACAAGCTTACCTGCTTTTTTAAGTTTCAATTTGTAATCCTCTAAATAAGTAGTTACTTGATCAGCCAATTCTTGTGCTTTATGAGCCTTTGGAGCCCAAACAGCAGCTGAATCTTTTGTTTCAGATTTAGATAATAAATCTTTGAAAGAGTCAAATAAAGTTTTATTTTTTCCATCAATTGCTGCATTAGAGTTTTCTAAACTCTTATTTACAGTTTTGAAGGCATTTAAAATTTCAGCTGATACATTCAATGCTAACAAAGCTGTTAACACCAAGTACATCACGTTTATCATTTTCTGCCGCGGCTCTTTGGGTAATGACATAAGTTTTTTATATTAAGTAAATTAATTAATCAATTAGTAAGATGATATCAAATTATGCACGTCCTTGCATAGCAGTTAGCATATTTCCGTAAACTTGATTTAATTTGCTTAAGTTGTTAGCTAAAGCAGAAATTTGTTCTTTTGCTTTAGTAGCATCAGCAGCAGTTCCTTGCATAGTTGCAGCAACTTGTTCCAATTTACCGTAGAAAGAATTAATTGATTTCAAGTGGTTGTTACTTTCTTGTAGTTCAAGCTCATAAATGGTATTGATAGAAGCAAGATTTTTTGTCAACGTTTGAACTTGAGTATGGAACTGTTTAGTAGAATCAGCTGCACCGCTAAGAGAGGCAAACGAAGCACTAGCTTGATTTACAACACCAGTAATAGCAGATAATGAATCCCCAGCAGCTTTAGTTTTAGCACTGAAATCAGCAGTAGATTTAACAACATCTCCAATCTCACCGATATTAGAAACTGTAGTGCCTAGCTTCTTGAAATTATCGCCCAATTTTGAAAGGTTTGTAGGTGTAATATCCGCTTCTTGTAACATTTTTTCCATTGTTTTCAAAGCAGTGTTTCCTTTAACTTGTTCAACTGGAGCAACAGCATGGCCAGCATCAGGAGGTGGGAGAATAGCATATACCAAAAATATTAGAGCTTCAGTTCCTAAACCAATTGGCAATGTAATATCAGCAGCTGGATAGTGCTCGATTTTAAATAATGCCCCTACAATTACTACTGCTGCACCAACGCAAACGAAAATGTTTAATAATCTGTTCCCTAAAGGAGAAAGTCCTGCTGCCATGTTTTTTTAATTTTTTTGAATTTAATAATTATTGTTGTTTTTAAAAAGAGAAACGATTTGTAAAATTTAAAATTTATTTGCTTTTTTGAACTACATCGATAACACATCTAAAACCTATGTAAGATTTAGCAGTATCTTGATATTCGTAATTTCTAGTGCTAGTTTGAAGATAGTAACCAACATCTTTCCAACTACCACCTCTTACTACTTTTCTTTTCATTCGTGGTGGATCTGACTCTAGGGCTTCATATCTTAAATCTGGACTCAAATCATGAATAAAATTATAAGCACCTTCGTTAAAATATGAGTTTGTCCATTCGGCAACATTACCAGCCATGTTATAAAGACCATATCCGTTAGGCCAGTATGCATCAACACGAACAGTGTATAAACCACCATCTTCAGCATAGTTACCCCTACCAGGTTTAAAGTTTGCCAACAAACATCCTTTTTTATTTCTTAAATAGTAGTTACCCCAAGGATACATTGAATTGCTTCTTCCACCTCTTGCTGCAAACTCCCACTCAGCCTCACTAGGTAGTCTAAAATCACTTTCAGTAGCCATTTTTTTGGATTCTAGGTAAACATTCAGTTTTCTAGTTCTCCAATGACAGAATGAAACAGCTTGTTTCCAATTCACCCCAACCACTGGATAGTTTCCGAAAGAAGGGTGAGCAAAATATCTTTGCATCATTGGTTCATTGTAAGAATAGGAAAAGTCTCTAATCCAAACAGTAGTATCAGGATATGCAGGTACTTTCTTTATTTCAAAGAATTTCAAAGGATTCTTTTTAAATTCTTCTTTATTTTCCCGCTTGGTAACCTCATCCTTTTTAATAACTGGATAAGAGTAGATTAGCTTTTCAGGATTAAAAAATGGTTTAGTTCCTTGAGCATCAACTTTGATGAAGTAACCAGAACCAGCCAATTGATCTTTTACTTTTGAATCCTCGTATTTTATTTTACTAACTTGCTTCCAATGAACTGAAGTATCATAATAAGGAGCACCAAGCATTACAGCAACCGTAGAGTCGCGAACCCAATAAACAAACTCACGATACTTGTTGTTAGTTAACTCTGTAGCATCCATCCAAAATCCAGGAATAGAAACTTCTCTGTTTCTAGAAGTGAAAGTGTAGTTAATGTCCTCATCACTAGGTCCCATGTGAAAAGTTCCTGGTGGAACATAGACCATCCCTAGGGGCATGGACATACTTGGCTTGGCGTTTGGTGAAATTCCATGAACTTGTCCGTCATTAATTATACCTCCCGATTTGCCATTTTTACAACTAACCAACCCTACTGTTAGAGTAGTTACTAGTATTAGAAATAACGAATTTTTCATCATAAAAAAACAATTACTGTGTGGCAAATATATATTTTAGTTCGATATACCAAACAAATAAGAAAAATTAATTTAAATGCACTGAAAATAGAGCAAATTAACATTTTGAAATACATTTTAAATTATTTAAATGTATAATGTTTCCCAATTGTCAAAGCTGCAAAATATTAAAAAAACTATCAATTGAAGATTCTGGTTTTGAACAAGAATAATCTTGGCACAAATAAAACCTTGTCTTTTCATCGACTAATTTGGCTGCAAGTAAAGGATAAAATTCCAATTGTTTAGTTGTTGACTGCAAAATTTTATTGGGAATGAACTTTTTTAACATTTGACTTAACTCTTTAACGATTTCGTGACCCGTAATTACTAATTCTTTTAGCCCAATTGTATATAACTGCAATGAAATACTCCAATTTGAAAATGAATTTGAATGTTTCAACATTGGATTTTCTAGTGATTTTAACATATTTACAGAATCGCTTTTCCAATCCTTATTGTCAAAAATGATAGATAAATACAGCAGGTTAAAGGCCATTACAGAATTTCCAGAGGGAACAGCACCATCGTACACCTCAATTTTCCGTACGATAATATCTGCTTGATTAATATCGGTATAAAAAAAGAAAGGACTTTCTTCAATTTTAAAATTCTTTAGAACAGCGTCAGTAACATTTTTTGCACTCAATAAATAGTCTTGATTACCGGTAATTTCCTGCAAATGAATGTAAGATTGTATCAAATAAGCATAATCATCTAAAAAAGCATCCACTTTTGCAATGCCTTCTTTGTAAGTATGATAAAACAATCCTACAGAATTTGTAGGCAACTTATCTTCAATGAATTTTATAGTTTCCTGAGCAGATATTTTATAATGCTCCTCTCCTATTGCAGCATAAGCCTTACAATAAGCAGTAATCATAAGAGCATTCCAACCCAATAATATTTTATCATCCAAACCTGGTCTAACCCTTTTATTCCTAACTTTCAACAATTTTTGAGAACAGTTTAGTAACAATTCTTTAAAATAATCTTCTTCAAGATTGTTTTCTTTAACAAAAACATCCAAAGGAATCTTAACATTTAAAATGTTCCCATCTTCCCAATTGCCCTGATTTGTAACATCATAATATAAACAAAACAAACGACTATCCTCACCTAGAATTTCATCTATTTCAAATTTATTCCAAACATAAAATTTACCTTCTACACCCTCACTATCAGCATCTAGTGCACTGTAAAACCCTCCATCTTTATCTTTCATTTCCCTTTCAATAAAAGAAATAGTACTTCTAATCGTTTCCTCATAACGAGAAAAGCCTGTAAGCTGAAAAGCCTCAGCCAATACGCCTATTAATAGTGCATTATCGTACAACATTTTCTCGAAATGGGGCACAAGCCATTCGTTATCTGTACTGTATCTTGCAAATCCACCACCAATCTGATCATAAATACCACCATATATCATTTTATCCAAACTTAATAAAGCCTGATTAAGGGCTTTTTCATCTTTTGTGAAATGATAATGTCTTAGCAAATATTGAATTGAATATGTTTGAGGAAACTTTGGGGCATTACCAAAACCGCCATTAACTGTATCTGCTTGTTTCAACAAATTGTCTGCAATTTGTTGAAGATTTTCTTTGTTAAACAAACTTGAGTCATCTGAAGTATTAGACTTTAGAAACTGAAAAGAATTGGCTTCATATAAATGGTTAGTCAATTTTTCTGCTTGCTCTTCAACTTCATTCCTTTTTTCTAGAAAGAGATTATGCAGATTTACCAATACCTCTTTCCAACTAATTCTATTATATGCCCTTACAGGAGGAAAATAAGTGCCGCCATAGAAAGGTTTAGCGTCTGGCGTTAAAAACACATTCAACGGCCAACCACCATTTCCAGCTATTGCTTGAACAGCATCCATGTAAATATGGTCAAGGTCTGGTCTCTCTTCTCTATCAATTTTTATATTGATATACCGCTCGTTCATAATTTTTGCGGTGTCTTCGTCTTCAAAGCTTTCCCTTTCCATTACATGACACCAATGACAAGCAGAATAACCGATGCTTATTAAAATGGGTTTATCTTCTTGCCTAGCCTTTTGCAAGGCTTCCTCACCCCAAGGAAACCAATTAACTGGATTGTGGGCATGCTGCAACAAATAAGGACTTGTTTCGTGAATTAATTGATTGGTGAACTTATGTGTCATAACTAAAAATTAAAATGGAAATATTATTGAAGAAAAGAAGAACTATTTCAATAAAAAAAGGTTCTCAATTCAAACGAACTGAGAACCTTTTACACTTACTATAAAATTAAAAGAACCTAATTCTCAAAAGAACTGTAAAAATAAGGTGTCTTAGCTTCAAATTCAGCACTACAAGTATCTACCATTTTGTAAACACGAGTAATACCAAGACGCTTACGGTGTTCATATACCTGATCGTCATTACAATTTCCTTGCAAAATTTTAGCTATTTGCTCATCACTAAAGCCATTCTTTTTGGCATCTTTCAATAAATCCTCAGGCAATGTTTCTAAACGATAGTTGGCAATTTCCTTTTCAATGTCACAGATTTTTCTTATTTGATATAAAAACCATCTATCAATACCTGTTGCTTGTGCAATACTTTTAATGGTAGAACCTTGCATTAAAGCATCTTTAATTCTGAAAATTCTATCCCACTTCGGTGTTTTAATATACTCTACAATTTCTTCGCTTTTCATAAGGCTTTTGCCATAATAGCCCAACCCAATGGCACCATTTTCTAAGCTAACGCAAGCTTTTTGTAATGCTTCATTAAAGCTTCTACCAATAGCCATTACCTCTCCCACACTCTTCATTTGTAAACCTAGGGTATCGTTGGCTCCTTTAAATTTATCAAAGTTCCAACGAGGAATCTTAACAATTACGTAGTCCAAAGCTGGTTCAAAATAAGCAGATGTTGTTTTAGTAATTTGATTTTTCAATTCATCAAGCGAATAACCAATTGCAAGCTTGGCGGCAATTTTAGCAATTGGATAACCAGTAGCCTTACTAGCCAACGCTGAAGAACGGCTTACGCGTGGATTAATTTCCACAGCAATTAATTCTTCAGTTTGTGGGTTTTGTGCAAACTGAACATTACATCCACCTTGAAAATTACCCAAACTACGCATCATTAACATTGCCTTGTTACGCATATCTTGAAATGCGGTATCGCTCAAAGTCATGGCTGGTGCAACGGTTATGCTGTCACCTGTGTGAACGCCCATAGGGTCAAGATTTTCAACAGTACATATAATAACAACATTATCATTTTTGTCACGCAGCAATTCTAATTCATACTCTTTCCAACCAAGTACCGCCTTTTCTACCAATACTTCATGGATAGGACTCGCTTTCAACCCTCTTTCGAGTGCAGCATCAAGATCATCTTTAGTATGAACAAATCCACCACCTGTTCCACCCAAGGTGAACGAAGGGCGAATTACAAGAGGGAATCCTATTTTTTGAGCAAACTCTTTTCCTTCTAAAAAGCTATTGGCTACATGGCTAGGGGCTACTGCAATGCCAATCTTCATCATCAATTGACGAAATTTTTCTCTATCCTCAGCCGTATCTATAGCAGCAATATCTACACCTATTAGTCTGCAATTGTATTTTTCCCAAATGCCTTGCTCTTCTGCTTCTTTACAAAGATTTAAGGCAGTTTGTCCACCCATTGTTGGAAGAACTGCATCAATATTGTTTTCTTGTAATATTTTTTCTATACTGTCAACGTTCAATGGAAGCAGATAAACTCTGTCTGCCATCATAGGGTCTGTCATGATTGTTGCGGGATTGCTATTAATTAAAATAACTTCTATCCCTTCCTCACGCAAACTACGGGCAGCTTGGGTTCCAGAATAGTCAAACTCGCAGGCTTGTCCAATGATAATAGGACCAGAGCCAATGATAAGTACCGATTTAATTGAATTGTCTTTGGGCATAATTTATTTTTAGAAAATCGTGCAAATGTAAGAGTCACAGAGACAGAGGTTAGAAAAAATTTTGGATACCTATTCTTTAAATGCAAAGAGACCACAACATAATCGTTGCAGTCCCTTTTTTATTTTGGAATCCCACTGTTTTTAAAATTAAGCGACCTATCAATAAATGAGTCGGTCGCCTTTTGATTTGTCCGGCTCTAAATTCGATTTCACACCCCACGAATGAATCTTATCTTTTAGGATAGTGCAAAAATACACTAACCATATAGTCCACTAAGTCAGTAAAATAACCCATTTTTCTATCCGTTAAACCATCAGGAATTGTAGTATTTTTTCTACTTATTAAAAAAAAGAATCATTTCGGTGTGTATTTACAAAAGCATAAAGTAGTAACATGAATTGAGTTGAGTTCATCACTAAATGAATTTGATGATTGATATAGTAGGAATCCAACTCAAGCTAAAGAAATTTAAAATACTATGTCAAAAGAGACACTTCATAGAAGTAAAAATTGCTTGACTTGTTTTGACCAGATTCTTTAGGTAAGGCCAATTCATTTAATTAAACCACTAATGATTCCTTTACTTAGCAATAGCCCAAGAATGTTCTGTTTAACCGATGACAATTGCTTCATACTTGTTATTGTGTTTAATATACAAGCTATTGTTTCATAGTTAGGCGTAATAGTAACTATTAATAATGCACTGCCTTTTAGTTAAGTGAAATTCAAAATAAAAAAGAAGGTTTCACTTAAAGCGAAGCCTTCCTTAAATAAAACGGCATTTATTAATAATGCCCAACTGCACCCTCTTTTCTAACAATATCTTCCTCCCAAAAGAGATTTCCCTTTGCAAAGAATACACTCCTTTTGACAAAAAAGGCGGAATCTCACGCACTATTGCAATAACCAGCTTCATTGTTATCATAACAAGCTTGATTATGACAACAATGAAGCTGGTTATTCATAGAATGAGGCTGATTATGGCCATAATGAAGTCGGTTATGGCAACAAAGAGGTCGGATATGGCAAGAATGAAGCCCATTATGGCAAGAATGCGCTCGGTTATGGCAATAGTGTGTGAAAGTCTGTAAGTTTTACCAATCATTCGCTATTTAGTCTGTGAAAATGTAATCATTTAAGAGCAGCTTATGATTTGAATGCGCTCCATTTTGATAATAAATCTGATTAAAAGATTACTCACAAGCTATTAACTCAAGAAGTGAGGTGAAGTGATTGGTGATTCAGGTTATAAAAATTGTATCCAAAAAAATAACTTACGGCAGATAGCTATCAATAATAAATACAATGACCATAAGCTATTTGGCAATTCGATTACACCTTCACCATAATCTTTGAGTCCTTTGTTTTTTTCTTCATGAACTTAGTGGAAAAGCATAAGAGTAGTAACAAAAAAAGAGACTGCAACAATAAAGTTGCAGTCTCAGTATATTTTGGAATCACCTAGTTTTTAAAGTAAGCGACCTATCAAGAGATTCGGTCGCCCTTTTGTTTTTGCCCGGTTCTAAATCAGATTTCACACCCCACGCATGAATCATAACTTTTAGGATGATGCAAAAGTATAGGGAGAGGCTTATCGCTAGAATAGGTAAAATAACCCACATACTCGTAGGGATTCCCCTACAATATGATTATTTATTTACATTCACTAGAGGGAGATGCCAAAAGAATTTAGCAAAACAAAAGTTGGATTGCCTTAACTCTATAAATTCGTTCCTTAATTGTGTTGTAATGAAAGCAATGATATGTTTGATAATGGTATTTTTTTTAACTTCATGCTACACCCTTAAAATGGATGTAGGAAACGGCGCACCTAAACTAAATACAGAAACAATTCATAAAAAGAAGTGGTATTTGCTGTGGGGAATATCGCCATTAAATACAGTTGATGCCAAAAAGATGGCTAAAGGAGCGGTGAACTACACGGTAAAATCGCAGGTAAATGTTGTAGATATTTTAATTGGTTTTCCTACCCTGTATTTTTTAAGAAGTGAAACAGTGAGCGTTAGAAAAGTTAAAAGTCAAAAGTTAAAAGTCAAAAGTCTTGAGTCGAAAGTCAAAAGTTAAAAGTCGAAAGTTAAAGAGTGCTTATGACTATTAACTTTCGACTTTCGGCTCAAGACTTTAGGTCTAGTGTTTAAAATGCCTTAACTCCGTAATAACCATTGCCAAGTTGTGTTGAACGGTATATTCAATACTGTCTTTATCGCGAATGGAACCTCCTGGCTGAATAAAAGCTTCAATACCTTCTGCATGAGCCATCTGAACACAATCATTGAACGGAAAAAAGGCATCACTTGCCAATACTGCACCACTTAAATCTATTTTAAATTGTTTAGCCTTTTCTATTGCCTGACGCAAAGAATCTACTCGGCTTGTTTGTCCACAACCTTTTCCTACTAAGCGTTTATCCTTAATTAAAGCAATCGCATTACTTTTCAAGTGCTTACAGATAATGTTTGCAAAAGTTAAATTAGCTTTCTCGTCTTCGGTAGTTTGTCTGCCACCAACTTCCTTCCATGCAGCAAAGTTTCCGCTATCAGTTCCTTGGTACAGCGTTCCACCAAGTAATGATTTAAACTGTCCATTATTTACCTCAATAGAATCTTCTTTCAATTCCAATAAAATTCTGTTCTTTTTGCTTTTTAATACCAATAAAGCATCTTCATCATAAGCAGGTGCAATCAATACCTCAAAAAATATCTCATTAATTGCTTCTGCAGTATCCTTTCCTATTGTTCCATTGCTCACCAATACACCACCAAAAGCGCTTTCAGGGTCGCCAGCCAAAGCCGCATCCCAACTTTCTTTTACGGTTGCTCTTTCGGCCACACCACAAACATTTGTGTGCTTAATGATTCCAAAAACAGCAACAGAATTGTCCTTAAACTCGCCAATCAGTTGTATGGCAGCATCCACATCTACCAAATTATTATAAGACAATTCCTTGCCATTAAGCTGAGTGAAACTGTTACTTAAATCTCCATAAAAAGTAGCTTGTTGATGCGGATTTTCGCCATAACGAAGTATTTGCTTTTGTGAACTAGTTTGAAAGGTTGTATTTGTAGGGTTAAAATAATTACTAATGGCGATGTCATAGTTCATAACAACCTCGAAAGCTTTTGCGGCAAATGCTTTGCGTTGTTCAATGCTAAGACTTCCAGACTGCTCTCTCAGCAAATTTTCGAGCACGCCATAATCAGCTTTGGCAGCAATTACGGTTACATCTTTATAGTTTTTTGCAGCAGCACGAATCATTGAAGGCCCACCAATATCTATCTTTTCAATAATCAATGCCTCTTCCGATGTGTTCTTTAAAGTTTCTTCAAAAGGGTATAAATCAACAATTACTAAGTCTATTTCAGGAATACCATATTGCTTCATTTCTGCTAAATCTTGTTCCACATATCTTCTTCCTAATATGCCTCCAAAAACAGAAGGATGCAATGTTTTCACTCTTCCCCCTAAAATAGATGGATAAGTTGTTAGGCTTTCTACTGGCACACAGGTAATGCCTTCATTTTCTAAAAACTGCTGTGTTCCTCCTGTGGAATAAATGGTGATACCTTGCGCTTGCAGTTCTTTACCTAATGAAGCTAAACCATCTTTGTAGAAGACAGAAATGAGTGCTGATTGTACTTTTTTTTGCATAAAAGAGTTTTTTGGTTGATGTTATCTCATCAACGACCATTAAAAATTTTTGAAGCGCAAATGTAGTAGTGTTTGAGGATTAGAGATTATGGCTTAAATGAAATAATAAGCAAGCAATTCAATTTAGTAGCCTTTTGAGTAATAGCCACTTAAACAAACAAAACTTTTTAGCAATAAAGCACAACTTATGATATTAACATTAAATAAGTTTAAAAATCTATTGCCTATATATTTGCCTTCCAAATTTAATAAAAAGACCTAGTTGTGAAACTGGGTTTAAAATTATTTCAAACTAATTTAATTAAGCTTAAAAAGAAAAAATGATGAAATTAATGAAACAATTAACCGTGCTTTTAGTAATGTGTTCTTTTGCACTGTACAGTTGCAGTAGTGCCAACAAAACCCAAAAAGGGAGTGCACTCGGTGCTGGTGCTGGTGCAGTTTTGGGAGGAATTATTGGTAGTTTGTCTGGTCATGTGGGTGTTGGAGCCATAATTGGTGCAGCTGTAGGTGGCGGTGCAGGAGCAATCATCGGTCACAAAATGGATAAGCAAGCTGCTGATATTCAAAAAGACATTCCTTCTGCAAAGGTTGAAAGAGTGGGCGAAGGCATTGTTGTGGAGTTTAGCGACAAAGTTTTATTTGCCATTGGCAAAGCAGATTTATCTGCTGCATCAAAGTCTAGTTTAGATAAACTTTATGCATTATTGGTAAAATATCCTGATACCAACATTGAAATTCAAGGACACACTGACAATACTGGTTCGCAAGCACTTAATCTTAAACTCTCTCAGAAAAGAGCAGATGCGGTAACCGCTTATCTATCTACAAAAGGAATAGATGCTTCAAGACTTACTAGCAAAGGATTTGGCGAAGATTCTCCTCAATACAGTAATGATACAGAGGAAGGACGCAGCCAAAACAGAAATGTAAAATTTGTGATTTCTGCTAACGATAAAATGAAAGCAGACGCTACTAAGGAAGCAAGTACAAAATAAAAAAAGATGCAAATATTGAGTTGAAAATACGCTCAATTAGGGTTATGAATTGTTTATGTTATTAGGTTTCACTTCTATTTATCTGTAATTAACTTACTAGGAAATAAAGAAGTAAGCTGTTTTAGCACAAGAAGAGTACACATTAAAGTGGCAAACTACTTAGGCAGCAATAAATTGCCTAAAAGGGTTTGCCACTTTTATTTTTGGTAAGTATAACATTTTTTTCAAAGAGTTTATGGAGACAAGAAAACTTGGCAGAGAAAGCA
>CANFLL010000100.1 GCA_947447825.1 Chitinophagaceae bacterium
GGCTAAACCAGGAGACACTATTTTATTGAAGAAGGGAACCTGGAAAAATTGCATCCTAAATCTTTCCTGTAATGGAACAGAAAGTAAGCCAATTGTTTTTAAACCAGAAAAGGGAAGTGAAGTAGTACTATCGGGCGAAAGTAACCTCCGAATAAGTGGAAGTTACCTAATAATCGAAGGTCTAAATTTTACCAATGGATACTCTCCAGATGGTAGTGTTTGGGAGTTTAGACATGGAGATACAGTGGCAAATCATTGCAGAATAACAAATTGTGCCATCAATAGCTTCAACTGCCTAGAAAGAATGAAAGAAGCTTATTGGGTCTCCTTTTATGGTAAACGCAACAGGATGGATCATTGCACGTTCTATAATAAAAACAATCTTGGGGTATTGGTAGCCGTAATATTGGATGATGAACGTAGCAGAGAAAATTATCATAGTATAGACAGTAACTATTTCGCTAAAAGAATACCATTAGCATCAAATACTGGTGAGATTATTAGAGTAGGGGTATCTCAACATTGCACATTCAATAGTTTCACCACCATCAGCAATAATCTATTTGAAAAATGCGATGGAGAAGTCGAAATTATTTCAATAAAATCGTGTGGAAACATCCTTAAAAATAATGTTTTCAAGGAATGTCAAGGTGGGCTATCGCTTAGACATGGAAATAATAATACAGTAGTGGGTAATATCTTTTTAGGAAATGATAAAAATGGAACAGGCGGAGCTAGAATTATAAATGAGGGTAACTGGGTGATAAATAACCTTTTCTATCATTGTAGAGGAATCAATTTTCGTTCGCCCTTAGCCATAATGAATGGTGTTCCAAATTCGCCAGCCTATCGTTATTTACCCGTTAGAGATGCAGTGGTGGCAAACAATACATTCATTAATTGTACGCCATTTAGTTTGTGTGAAGGCAGCGATCAAGAACGAAGCAAACAACCTGTGAACGTGTATCTATTTAAAAATGTGTTTATGAATGACGAGGACTCGATTCTTTATGCAGTATTTGACAAGACTGATAGCATCTATTTCTGGAATAATTTGGTGAGTAACCGCCTGAAGCAACCTCTGATGAAAGGCTTTCAGAAAAAAAAATTATCCATACATTCTTATGAGACGCTACCTCCTCTGCTTGATAATCAAAAGAGTTTGTTGCCCGATAGCATTTCAAAACAAGTAATTGTGAGAACTAAAGAGGGGTTTCCTACATCGGCAGGTTTTACCGACTGGAAAGCATTTAAAAAAGCAAAAGCAAATCCTTATTTAGGTATGGGGGCATTTTGGTTTAAAATTGTTGAATTAAATCTAAATAAAACCAATAATAACACGCCCATTAAATGTGAAACTTCTGATGAAATTTATGAAGCTATGCAGACGAACAAGCCTTCAATTGATATTGAGCTAACAGGTAATGCCTATTCGTTTACTCGCCCCATAATCATATCAAAGGCAATGTTTTCACTTCATTCAGCTACCAATTCCCCAATATTATTTAAAACCACTAATCACCTTTCAGTCTTGTTTATTGTGTCAGAAGGTTCTGTAGCACATTTTGAAAACTTAATCTTGAATGCTGATGGCTGTAATGTTGAAAGTTTTATGAGTGCCGATATTAGTGGGAGTGTTAATCACACTAACTTTTTGTTGAATCATTTCACTATTGCTAACTTAAATGCTACGAACTTTTTATATGCGCCTAAATATTCAATCTCCGATTCTATTGTAGTTTCCAATTGTGAATTCTCGAACAATAATTGTAACCTTTTTAGTTTAAAGGATGAATCAGACAACATCGGCTTATATAATGTGGAAAAATTAAGGATACTCAATTGTACTTTCAAAAATAATGTAGGCAAAATACTGGACCTATATAGAGGCGGAAAGGATGAAAGCACCATGGGACCAGATGTGGCTTTCACTGGTAATAAGATTATTAACTGCAATAACCAAAATGAGCTACTAAGATTGTATGGGGTTCAAATTTCATCTATCAAAAAGAATAGTTTCACCATTAGCAATGAAGGAAAGTTAGCTATTGCCTACACAGACATCGTTCGTGCGGCACACCTGTTAGAAAAAAATCAGTTTGTGAAAAGTGGCACAATCAAGAAAAATAAGTTTGTGATAGAAAAGTAAGTTTTAATTGTAAAATACACTTCCATACAGCATAGCGCAAGAGTAAGTTGACATTGCACTTGAGTAAATCCACTTAGCACTTGTATAACACAACATAGCACTTGAGTAAATCTACTTAGCACTTGAGTAAATCCACTTAGCGCTTGAGTAAATCTACTTAGCACTTGTATATTTTAACAAAGCACTAGTGTAAATCCAAATAGCACTTGTATAACACAGCATAGCACTTGTGTAGATTGTAATAGCTGAGGTATAATTTGTTAGAGCTTTGGTATTGTTTGGCAACTCTGTTTAGTTAAGGGGAATCGCAGAGGCATAAGAGACCATTGTTTAAAATGAAATGTAGTTTGTTAATGCAAATTAAAGTTATTCACGCACACGGATTAACTTTCGTCTCTACAATTTTTCAGAAAATCGCAATGTTTCTACCTTAATGTTACCTACTACAAAAAGCTAAAATTTGTTTTTCCACATCATGCTTTCAATAGGCTTATTTGGTTGTCCGCTGTATTTAGCATTTTTCTTTTGGTTATATTTTTCTTCAATTGCGCCATCAACAGGAAAATAAATAAGTTGCCCAATGGGCATTCCCGCATAAACACGAACTGGTTGCTTGCAAGAAATTTCCAAAGTCCAATTACCACAAAAACCTACATCTCCTTTTCCGGCAGTAGCATGAATATCAATACCCAACCTCCCCGTGCTTGATTTGCCTTCTAGAAAAGGGACGTGGGCATGCGTTTCAGTATATTCTTCCGTTACGCCCAAATAAAAAGCGGATGGCAGTAACAAAAAGCCTTCTTCTGGAATCTCAAAATAGGTAATGGTGTTGTGTTTTTTTGCGTCAAGTTCAGTAGTGTCGTAGGTGGCTAACCATTTGCCTAAATGCACATCATAACTGTTACTACCTAAACAATCGCGCAGATAAGGTTCTATTTTGATAGATCCAATAGCTATCTCTTCCAAGATACGTGTATCTGATAAAATCATAATTTCCTTTGAATAAATATATTAAAATTAACAGGAAAACTACGCCCAAGTGAATTTAAAATCAAGTTCCATGTCTGGATGTAAACTTCTTTCTACTGGACACGTACGTCCTGTTCTTTCTAAAATTTCACGTTGATGTTCATCAGCATTAATTCCGTCAGGAAAAGAAACATACACTTTTATTCCACCAATTCGCCTAGGCTCGGCTTTCATTATTTTGGTAATTTCCACGCTAGCTCCTGTAATGTCAATATTCATCGATTCGGCTTTAATGCCCATTGTGGTTAGCAAACAACTACCTAATGCTGTTGCCACCATGTCTGTTGGACTAAATCTTTCACCCTTTCCGTGGTTATCTACTGGTGCATCATTTTCAATAATTGAACCACTCAACACGTGTTGCATTTCAGTTCTTAACGCTCCTTTATAAATTACAGTTGATGTCATTGTACTATTTTTACATAAATTTACAAACAAATATATGACTGTGAAGCATTTCATTGCACTCTTAATTATTATAATCCCCACTTTTTTAGTTGCACAAACTAATTCGGCTACCCAAGATTCAACGAACAGGAGGCTTTCTGCCTCTAAGTTACGCAGGCTACATGCTCAGGAAAGAAGAGCTAAGATTGATAAAATTATTGCTCAAGAAGAAGAAGGCGCATTGGTTTTTCAGAAACAATGGGCTATCGGAATTAAACTAAATACTGATGGAGAAAGCATCTTTTATGAACATGGAAAATACAAAACTATTCAAAGAAGTAATTTGTGGTGGATAGAAATGGGAGAGAAAAAAGCAAGAAATCAAACAAAAACAACTCCACAACCTACAGTTACCACCTACCCAGGGTTTAGTTTAATATCTGTGGGTAATGATTTTGTTTTTGGCAAGGAAAATAATTTTTATCATATCAAATTAGGCCTTGGCAGACAATTACGCATAGGAAGTAAAGGAACTAATAATGGGGTGGCTGTTTCGGCGATTGTGGGTGGTGGACTTTCCTTGGGACTCTTAAAACCTTATTATTTACAAGTACTTGACTCCACCTCTTCAACAGGCATAAAGGATATTAAATATGATAATGACCCTAGTACGTTCTTAGACCCTAACAGTATTGTAGGTGCTTCTGGTTTTTCTAAAGGAATATATTCTACTACTGTAATTCCGGGTTTGCATGTGAGAGGCTCTTTAAGGTTCGATTATGGTAGATACAGAGAAACTTTATCCGCCATTGAAGTAGGCTTTAATGCCGATTATTATGCCAAAAAGATTACAATCATGGCCCAGAACCCAAAAGAGAATCTATTTGTTAATGCTTATATAGGAATTGTATTTGGAGGAAGACACTAGGATATTTGTTAGTTATTAGTATTTAATAGTTATGAAATATGAAAAGGGGAAATATTTCACATTTAAGGTAATCAATCATTTTCATGATATAAATTGTTTAACAAGGGTTTTACTACTTTGCTTTATCAATTTTCAGGGATAAGTTTTTTATAGAATATTAGTAAATCGAAAATAAGATGTCCTTATTTTTCGTTTACTTGCAATACCAAATTAAATTAGATGCAAGAATTGCCGGTTATTTCTGCTGTAAATCAGGATGCAGTCATTAAAAAGCCAAATTGGCTAAGGGTTAAACTTCCAATTGGAGAAAGTTATAAAAACGTAAGAGGATTAGTTGATAATCATAAACTACATACCATCTGCGAGAGTGGGAACTGTCCTAATATGGGAGAATGTTGGGGAGAGGGTACAGCAACTTTTATGATTTTAGGCAATGTGTGTACTAGAAGTTGCGCTTTTTGTGCGGTAGCAACAGGTAGACCTGATCCTGTGGATTGGGATGAACCACAAAGAGTGGCAGAAGCAATCCATGTAATGAAAGTGAAACACGCGGTAATTACCAGTGTGGATAGAGATGAATTGAAGGATGGAGGCTCCATAATATGGTATAATACAATAAAGGCCGTTAAATCGCTGAACCCTTCCACCACTTTAGAAACTTTGATACCAGACTTTAGAGGTATTCCAGAGCAGATTCAACGAATAATTGAGGCTGCACCAGAAGTAGTGAGTCACAACATGGAAACTGTAGAGCAAAACACTAGAAAAGTAAGAATACAAGCAAAATATAGAAGAAGCCTCGATGTGTTAAGGATGCTTAAAGAAGGCGGAATGCGTACCAAAACAGGCATTATGTTGGGCATAGGGGAAACAAAAGAGGAGATCATTGAAACGATGGAACATCTACGCACGGTGAATGTGGATGTACTTACCCTTGGTCAATATCTACAACCTACTAAAAAACATTTGCCAGTTTTGCGTTATGTGCATCCTGATGAATTTGCGGAACTAAGAGAAATTGGCTATCAATTAGGCTTTGATTACGTGGAAAGTGGTCCATTGGTTCGTTCTTCTTACCATAGCGAAAAGCACGTTTTGCAAGGATATGGAAGAAGAAGTTGGTTAGAAGAAGTGATTAGTAGACAATAAATAAATTAATACCGTTGAACACAGGAAGGCTTCGCTTTGTTCGAACCCTTCCTGCGTGTTGTGAATATTACTTTCCTACACGGTTTTGAATGCTAAATTAAAGATTTAATAAAATAAACAAATGAAAGGTTACTTATTTAAGCATTGTGTAATTAATGTTTATTGATAATTAAATAAGATTATTGCCATGAAATACTTCTTCCTCTTTATCTTTTTATTTTTTAGTTTGCAGATAGCACATGCACAAACGCATGGGGCTAATGACACCATTAAAGTTCATGCCTACGTGACACCTGAGGGAGACACAATTCCATGTGGTTATTTTGCTCAGGTGTTTGTATATACTAAAGTGAATCCTAAATGGAAAAAATATTGGGTAGATTGGAATAGGCTTCGCAATGCAGTTTATGTTACCTATCCTTATGCCAAAGCTGCAAGTTTTACCATCAATGAGATAAATGCACGTTTGGCAAATGTGAAAGATGAAGGACAGCGCAAAGCAATCATTCACTCAAAAGAAAAAGAGTTGCGCCAACAGTTTGGAGATAAAATAACACAATTGTCCATCTATCAAGGAAAAGTGTTGATGAAACTAATTCGCAGAGAAACTGGTGATAACTGCTATGAAATTATTAAAGAATATAAAGGAGGTTTCAATGCTGGATTTTGGCAATCAGTGGCTTATATTTTTGGCAGTAGTCTAAAACAAAATTACGATGCCGCCAATGATGATAAAATTATGGAAGCAATAGTAAAAGATGTTGAAAAGATGTACGGATATAGAATCTAGTAATTTTAATTGTTGATAACATTCAGGAACTTAGCCACATTGTGCACTAGTAAAAACAAAGAACAAAACGGTTAATAGTACAAAATGATAATTCTGCACAAACAATTAATTCCCCACAATTCAATTATTCTTGGTTAAAATCTTTATTTTTCTAGTGTTAATCAATAGGTAAATACTTGGAAAGTTGAAATTCTTTGGATTTCATTGCCTAAATACATGATGCAATCCATCAAACTGCTGAATCTAGGCAAATTTTTATAGAATGTTAATTACTTGGTTGCAATTGACAGGTAGAATCAACGGGTGTTAGTAAAAAAAAAGTAAAAAAGATAAACACTTAATTTATTTCTCCTACATTTGCAGCCATTAAAAAAATTAAAGGGAGCAATACCGTTTGCTTTATAAAGAAAAATTACAATGGCAATTACAAAAGAAAAAAAAGTTAGCATTTTCACCCAATATGGTGGTGCAGCAACAAACACTGGTTCTATTGAAGCACAAGTAGCTTTATTAACTGAACGTATCCTAGATATCAGTAAGCATCTACAACAAAACAAGAAAGATTTCTCTAGCCAAAAAGGTCTAATTCAATTAGTAGGTGAACGTAAAAGCTTATTAAGTTATATGCAAAAGACTGACTTGATGGGCTATCGTGCTCTTATCGAAAAATTAGGTTTAAGAAAATAAACCTCTTCCCCCTTACAACAAGGGGAGGCGGAGACATTCATATACTTTCGTTGAAAGAAGGACTATATGCAAATCCCAACTTCTCTTAGATGTTGGGATTTGTGTTTTTAATTCTATCTACATTCTACTCATTTTGCTTGCCATTCAATCAATTTGTTGGCACAGCCTCAATTTAATGATATGTTATCACAACCGATACAGTCAAGTTTTATTTTACCTGATGGTTCAGAAGTAATCATCGAAACAGGTAAAATGGCACGTCAGGCAGATGGTGCCGTTACAGTTCGCCAAGGCAACTGTATTCTTTTAGCAACTGTTGTTGCCAATAAAGATCCTAAAGAAGGACAAGATTTTTTTCCTTTGAGTGTTGATTATCAAGAAAAGTTTGCTTCTGCTGGTCGAATTCCTGGTTCTTTCTTCAAGAGAGAAGCTCGTTTAAATGATTATGAAATATTAACTAGTCGTTTGATAGATAGAGCACTTCGTCCACTTTTTCCAGAAGACTATTTTTGTGATGTACAGGTTTTAATAAGCCTTATATCAAGTGATCCTGAAATTATGCCTGATGCTTTAGCTTGTTTAGCCGCATCTGCTGCTTTGGCTGTTTCAGATATTCCAGTAAAAGAAATCATATCTGAAGTTCGTATTGGTCGTTTAAACGGAGAATTTATTGTGAATCCTACTAGAAGTCAACTTGAAAAAGTTGATATGGAATTTATCATCGCAGCTACTGAAAAGAATCTGATGATGGTGGAAGGTGAAGCAAAAGAGTGTAGTGAGGAAGATTTAGTAAAGGCACTTCAATTAGCTCATGATGCAATTCGTGTTCAAATAAAGGCACAAGAAAAGCTTGGTCAATTAAAAGGAATTACCACCAAAAGAGATTACAAGAAACCTGTTGAAGACTTAGATATTAAAGCTAAAGTAGAAGCTTTCGCCAAGGATAAGATATATCAAATTTCTCGCAAAGGTTCTTCTAAACATGAAAGAAGTGATGCTTATAGTTTATTGAAAGATGAACTAATTGCTAGTCTTGGTGAAGAAATTACAGATGTTCAGAAGAAATTGGCTAAGAAATACTACGCTGACCTTCAATGGGAAGTGGTGAGAAGTATGATAATTGATGATCGTTTCCGTTTAGATGGCAGAAAATTGGACGAAGTTCGTCCATTATCTATGGAAGTTGATATTCTTCCAGGACCTCATGGTTCTTCCTTGTTTACTCGTGGAGAAACACAATCATTAACAACCGTAACCTTTGGTACTCCATTAGATGAATTATTAGTGGAAAGTGCTGGTAAATCTGTTGAAAGTAAATTCTATCTTCACTACAATTTCCCTCCATTCAGTACAGGTGAAGTAAAGATGATGCGTGGTCAAAGTCGTCGTGAAGTAGGTCATGGTAACCTTGCTCAACGTTCTCTAAAGCAAATGATGCCTGGCAATGAGTATGCTTATACTGTTCGTGTGGTAAGTGATATTCTAGAAAGCAATGGTTCATCTTCGATGGCTACTGTTTGTGCGGGTTCTCTTGCATTGATGGATGCTGGTGTGCCAATTCCTAAACACGTTAGTGGTGTGGCAATGGGATTGATTACCAGAGAAGATAATAAATATGCCATCCTAACAGATATTTTAGGTGATGAAGATCATTTGGGAGATATGGACTTTAAAGTTACAGGAACACGTGATGGTATCTGTGGTGTTCAAATGGACATTAAAGTTGATGGTTTAAGTATGGATACCATGCGTGAAGCATTGGCACAAGCTCGTGATGGTCGTTTGCACATATTGGATGCTATGTATGAAACAATTTCTGGTTCTAGAGTAGAAGTAAAAGAACATGCACCAAGAGTAGTTAAATACATTATCGATAAAGAATTTATTGGTGCTGTAATCGGGCCAGGTGGTAAAGTGATTCAAGAAATCCAAAAAGAAACTGGTACAACTATCAATATAGTAGAAGTTGGTAACAAGGGTGAGGTTAGCATCTTCTCTAGCAATAAAGAAGCCGTTGAAAGAGCCTTAAACTGGGTGAAGGGTATTGTAATGGTACCAGAAGTAGGTACTATTTATGAAGGAACAGTGAAGAGCATTAAAGAATTCGGTGCTTTTGTTGAGTTCTTGCCAAAAAAAGAAGGTTTATTGCACATTAGTGAAATATCTTGGAAACGCCTTGAAACAATGGAAGGTGTATTGAAAGAAGGTGCAAAGATTCAAGTTAAATTGTTAGACATTGATCCTAAGACAGGTAAATTCAAATTGAGTCACAAGGTATTGTTACCTAGACCAGATGCGAAGGCATAGTTTTAGTTTTTACATTACTTACAAAAGCTCATTCTTTAATTGGAATGGGCTTTTTGCTTTTAGAGACTTTCGGAAATTAAATCCAAATAGTATATAGGCAAATAATTTCTTTCTTCTGTTCCTTCTTTGCTATCCGTGGCAATCTTTTTTCATTTTTGATGGTTCAAATTACCACAGATGCCACAGAATATAAAGAAAGAATAAATGGAATCCATTCCTATTATAACCAATTGCCGAAATAGAAACTGCCTATTTTAAATTTTTTCCTCGAAACACTATTTAGCTGTCTTATTGTCATAACTGGTAAAAATATCTCCATTTGTTTCTAGAATATCTAGTTGTTGTTATTATTTGTTTTTTTCATATATCACTCTATTTAGATGTAAATGAACTTATTTCCAATGCAACGAACAAAGCCAATCTTCCAAACTCATTTTACTGTCGTAGTGTCGCATATTTGCCATTTATGATTTACTTTTACTTGAATAAAGGATTCATTTCAATTTTTCGATATTGACAAAGCACGAATGTTAGTTGACATTTCTTCTATAAAAGCTACTTTATTCAGGATGTAGTTATATTTTAGCCATAAAAAAGAAGGTTTTTTATAGTGTTGTTCTTCTTCTAATCAACGTTAAGATAGCATAAGAGCAATCTTACTTACAAACAAGGGAGTTCATTTTAACTTTTAAAGAATGAGAACCAATCGTATTTAAAATAGAACTATTTCTTATATGTTTGCAACCAAGATTGTTTTGCTATGCTTTCCTTTATTTACCCACTTATCAGTGCCACTTGTTTTGGTGTCAGTAATGCTTACTGGCGAAATATAGAAAAGGCAGGTTTCTCTTACGAGGAAGCTATCTTCTATCGAGGCTTTATTGGTGTAATTCTTTTATCTACTCTTTGGCTTTTATTACATTTCACAGGTCAACTCGCCTCCCTACTTTATATCAGCAAAGAAATAGCAGTTAACAATCATTGGTTACAAACCTTGTTTGTATGTATTGTATGTAGTACGGGGTTGGTTTGTTTTGTACCCTCATTAAGATATCGCATTGTGGCAGTATCCGTATCACTTTCTTCTATAAATGTATTTGGTATTCTTTCCGCCATATTCTTTTTCGGAGAAGCCTTTATGTTCAAGCAATTTATAAGCTTATTTATTGGGGCAATTGGTATTTTACTGATAGCACTTAAAAGTAATAGCTCAAATAAAGAAGTATCATTTAATATACGTTCAATCATTTTGCCACTCCTTGCCGCTTTTTTTTGGGGTATTGGATACACACTTTTCAAAATACCCCTGAAATGGATGGGTGCTTTAACACTTGGGGTAATTATTGAGTTAGTTGTGTGGATGGTATCTTTTGTTTTATTGATAAAGAGTGGGTTTATGCCTTTTAAAAGACTAAATGAAGTATTAACGGCAACTCCTCACTTTTATGTGGCGGGGCTGTTACTGGTTTGCGGGTCGTTGTTTATAAACCTTGCCATATCACATTTAACAATTGTGGAGGTTAGTGTTTTTGGCATTGTCAGTTTCCCTGTGACCATAGTAACTGCTTTTTTGTTTCACAATGAAAAGCCTACACTAAAAGAATGGATGGGTATTTTGTTTATTATTGCATCTATATTTTATCAGTTAGTAGTCAAATAACGATTATCAATGCCCAAGCTCAACACTACTACAAAGACATTTTTGATAAACGAACTTCAGATAAAACTGAAGGAAAAGTTTGGCTATCACATTAACACCAAACCTGATTGCGCCAAGCTTAGCCAAATAATATTGACTAACTTATCCGAGTATGTTTCGGAATCTACCTTATACCGCTTCTTTATATTGGAAGAATCGCCCAAAATATCAACTGTTATTTTAAACATATTGGCGAGGTTAATTGGTCATGCTGATTGGAGTAGTTTTGAATTGTGGGTAAATGAAAAATTTCATACCAAACTTATATTAGGTGCTTCCGCAAATAGTATCATCAAACCTAAAAGTCTCATCTACCACAATATTGCTCTAGCCTGTTATAAACCTTTGGAAGCTTTGTTTGAAGATGCCGTACATCTTGAAAATGATTTGCGGTTCGAAATTGTTTTAGATGTGTTTGATAGCCTAATGCAAATAGAAAATCCACAGCCTTTCTTTAAACACTTTGCCAATACGCCATTAATCCGGAATTACTTTTTTGAGATTGGCTTCGATCCTCATTTTAGAATTAAACATTACGATGAAGGAATAAAACTATACGCAGAAAGTGTTTTGCCAGAAAGAGGAATAGCAGAAATGCAAGACCATGTGTTTTCTACTACTGTACTATTCAGGCACTATTACCTCACCAAAAACTACCCTAAAGCAATAGAATATGGCAAGCAGTTGTATTTGCAGTACAACTATGCAACTAACGATTTAGAAGCGCTTTATGCCTTTCCACAAATGCGTTATTTAAGCTACAAAATATGGTATCTACAGCTTATTGGGGCTAACACAACGGTTGTAGACGATTATATACTATGGTTATTAAACTATTGCAAAACCCAATATGCCGTCTTTGCTTTTGAAGAAAGACGAATACTCTTTGTATGTGTGGCAGAGGCATTGATAATTGCCAATCAAGCAGATAAATACCACCTAAACCTAAAAGAGATTTTCATAGAAGAATACAAACTTTTTCCCGACCTTCTTTACCATAAAAGCCTAAAACATAGCCTTCCTTACTTCGACCAAAACGGTCTCCTCCGCTACAGACCTGCTTAGTATTTACTGCTTTTTCCACTGTCAATCTGCTCTAAAATAAAAAGAACTAAAAAGAACTTTTTTTAGAAAGAACTTTCTAGTTTATTTGAACTTTATTATTTGTATGTAATGCAGTTACGCATTGCAATTAGTAGTAAGTGAGTAGATTATTTATATTCAAGTTAAAACTAGACCTCTTCGACAATTGGTTTTCTTGATTAAAATAGAATTAGTACTTCTTTTCTCTGTTTTTTGTGTGTCATCTGTGGTAAATGGAATACCCATAAATCAAATTAAATATTCAACTGAGGAACTGAGAAACTAGAAAAGAGAATAATAAATGAATTGTCGAAGAGGTCTAATAAAATAGTAGTTTGATTTATTCAAACACCCGAAAACGTTTAATAGCTAACTTAAAAAAGATGAACAATAAGTGCTTGCCTATTGATATTTATTGCCCAAACAGATTACAACTAACGATAACAACAGTCATTCAGTATTAAATAAGTAAATATAAATTTCACCCTCTTTAATAAAGTAAACAATGAAAAAGTATCTATCCCTTCTTGTAGCAACAATCATGTTTGCAACAACCATTCATGCACAGACATCTACTTCAACCGGTGATTGGAATACAGTAACTATTTGGAACGGGGGGGCTTTACCTGCAAATGGTAGCACTATCACTGTGAGTACAGCTATCACTATAAATAGTGTAGTGGTGAATAATGGATTTGCAATTTCCATAGCCTCAGGAGGAAGTATCACGATGGGTGCAAATGGAGGAATAATGGCTGCTTCTATCACAGTAAATAGTGGTGGAAGTATTAAAATGGTATCGGGAAGTATACTGACAAGTCAAACAGTTACAGTAAACAGTGGTGGTTTGCTAAATATGTCAAGTGGTGGCACCCTTAATGGGGCTATAACCAATTTGGGCACATTTACAAATGGTACAGGAGTTGTTAATTCCATTTATTTCTATGATAACTTTAATCGAACAGCAGGAACATCAAATATTGCAATGACCACTGCAAATGATGCAGGTGGAGCCCCTTCTGTAAACTACAATGTTAGTGTTGGAGGTCTCGCCTCAATTTTTATGAACAATTCAGTTTTAGCTATGCAGGCACTAAGTACTATACAAACAACAGGTTATGTATCTGCACCTTTCCCAACTAACCTTTCCTCTTCATTTAATAACACCCTTGCAAATAATACAGGTATTGTATCTTGGTATTGTACATTACGACCTGGTAAAAGTAGTACTCCTCTTCAAACCAACACTGTTGTCTCTCAGGTATTGGCAGCTACCTCAGGAACTTTTTCAACGGGTAATGGCTATGCCGTGAGTATTGTTGCTGGAACAACAACCAATAATATTCAGTTCGGTTATTATACGGGTGGTTTAAGCACCGCCACATTTACAGCATTGGCCACACTTTCAAATGTTTCTGGCGCACTGGATTATACAAACATCAAAGTGTCATATAACCCTTCCACTCAAAAATGGACATTGACCGCTTCAAATTGTAGCTCCCATACAACAACACCTGGTTCATCTGAAATCGATCCAACAATAACACCTTCTGTTGCTACAACTACATCTGCAGTAGATACCAAATATACGGGTACTGCAATGACAAGTTTCGGTTTTCAAAACCGATCAAGTTCCTCTAATACCAATTGTTTTGATAACTACTATATTCTAACTACCCCTAATCCTAACGCGAGCACGTCGAGTACTACACAAACTGCCTGTGGTAGTTATTTGTGGAATGGTACAACCTATACAGCTACTGGAATTTGTACTATACATTTAACTAACGCAGCAGGTTATGATAGTGCAGCTACTCTGAACTTGACTATTAATCAACCGACCTCTTCAACTACCACCCAATCATCATGTGGTAGTTACACTTGGAATGGTACAACTTATACAACAAGTGGCAACTATACAGTTCATTTTACCAATGCAGCGGGGTGTGATAGTGCGGCTACTTTAAAATTAACTATTAATCAACCGACCTCTTCAACTACCATCCAGTCATCATGTGGTAGTTACATTTGGAATGGTACAACCTATTCGGCAAGTGGCAGCTACACCATTCATCTGAACAATGCAGCAGGTTGTGATAGTGCGGCAACTTTGGTTTTGACAGTTAACAACAGCACACACAATGTAGAATCTCAAATCGAGTGTTATAGCTATACTTGGCATGGAACAGTTTATAGCCAAACAGGAACTTATACTTATGCCTATAACAATGCCAACGGCTGTGCAAGTGTAGATACGTTGAAATTAAATATTTTGAATTTGAATATGACCTGGACGCAAAGAACTTCACCTTCTGGTTCTTGGAGTTCTGTAACTTATGGTAATGGATTATTTGTAGCTGTAGGTAGCAATAATGTAATGACTAGCCCTAATGGTATTACATGGACACAAAGAACAGTGGGTTCTGGTTCTTGGAATTCTGTTACTTACGGAAATGGATTGTTTGTTGCAGTTGGTGGCACTGGTGGCGGCGTTGGCAATTATGTAATGATTAGTACCGATGGCATTAACTGGACATCAAGCACAGCTCCTTCTGGTTCTTGGAGTTCTGTAACTTATGGTAATGGATTATTTGTAGCTGTTGGTAGCTCTAGTGTAATGACTAGTCCTGATGGTATCAGATGGACTGGAAGTACTGCAGTTTCGGGTACTTGGAATTCTATTACTTACGGAAATGGATTGTTTGTTGCTGTTGGTGGAGGTGGAGGTGGCGGCGTTGGCAATTATGTAATGACAAGTTCTGATGTCATTACCTGGACTAAAGCACCTATACCTTTTGCTTCGAAATCTGTAACTTACGGAAATGGATTATTTGTTGTTATTCCCAATGGTAAAGGATTCTTTACTAGCCCTGATGGCATTACGTGGTCTCAAGGAAATGCAATTTTTGCTTCGACATCTGTAACTTACGGCAATGGATTGTTTGTTTCAGTTAATAATCTCAACAAACCATATGTAGAAACCAGTCCTGATGGAATTACTTGGACAAGAAGTACACCTCTTTCAGGTTCTTGGAATTCAATTACCTATGGAAATGGGGCGTTTGTGGCTGTAGGTGGCAACGGTGCAGACAATGTTGACAATGTAATGATATCTACTTGTACTTGCAACACAATTTCTTTAAACAACGTTTCAATTTGTACTGCACAATTGCCCTACACTTGGAATGGTACAACTTATTCTGCAAGTGGTAGCTATACTATTCATCTTACTAATGCAGCGGGTTGTGATAGTGCTGCTACCTTGAACTTAACAATTAATCAACCCACCACTTCAACTACAACGCTATCATCATGTGGTAGTTACATTTGGAATGCTACAACCTATACAGCAAGTGGAAGCTACACCATTCATCTTAACAATGCAGTAGGTTGTGATAGTGCTGCTACCTTGAACTTGACAATTAATCAACCTTCTACCTCAACAACCAATGCAAGCATCTGTGTAGGACGTACATATACTTTCAATGGAACAGCTTATACTGCGGCAGGAACTTATACAACCCACTTAACTAACGCAGTAGGCTGCGATAGTGCGGCAACTTTAGTATTAACGGTAAAATTACTTTCAACAAGTACAACCAATGCGAGCATCTGTGCAGGAAGTAGCTATATTTTCAATGGAACAGCTTACACAATAGCGGGAACTTATACAACCCACTTAACTAAC
>CANFLL010000101.1 GCA_947447825.1 Chitinophagaceae bacterium
AGATTGATTTATTGGGGTTATAAAGATGAATGATTCTTTCCACTTCTGGCAAACTATCATCCAAAAGTACCTCTACATTATTCAAGTTGCCATCAATAAACACTGCACATTTAAGGCGAGTATTGCCAAAATCAAAACATAAGGTTGTTTGCATATCGTATTTATTTTTATCAATTAATTGTTAACTGATTTGTTACCACTCTGGAGGTGTATCAAGAAGTACAAAAGGGAAAGTATCTAAAATTTTGTGTTTGTATTTATCATTTTTAAAGAAGTGGTAAAACTAAATCCTTGAGTTCTTTCTTGAACTTTAAAAGCAAATCCTTTGTGCATATAATCCTAAGTGGGACATTTCACTTATCCATAATTTATTTAATTAGATTAATGAACACCTTCAAACCTTACTTAACGCTTAAATTATCCCCACATTCTTCCATCATAAATCAAAATTAAATCCCTTCAATTCTCTAAAGTGACCATTCAATTGAATTCTTTCTTTCAAGTTCTCAGCATCTTTAATGATGGGTATTATCTTTTGCAAATGCCTTCTAATATATTCTAATCTTTGCGACTCATACATTAATCCATGTAGTTCATATTCCTCCTTTACGGGTAAACCAATATGATGGGCTATATCATAACTAACCAATTCTGCATCAGGCTTTTTAAAATTTTTCTGCACATTCAGTAGTCTGTGCAATTCCTTAACTAGTGGAAGAACCACTGCCATTAGAGAAATATTCTTGTTTATAATATTTGAGGGATAGTTGACAATGGCTCCGCTATAAAGTTTGTCGGGTATAGTTTTAACCAGTTCTAGCATTTTAAATACTTGTAAACCTTTAGTTCTAATGTCCAATTTGCCATCTGAATAAACTTCAACAATCTCAATTATTTCTACTAATGTTCCCATTTCGTTTACGCCATTATCCAAAACAGTCGGTATGCCAAACGGTTTTGCTTCTGCGTAGCAATCGTTCACCAGTTGTTTGTAACGGGGTTCAAAAATATGCAGGTTAAGCACTTCATCCGGAAAAACTACCACCCCCAGAGGGAATATGGGAATAAAATTTATCATGACTATTCTTTCTTTACCGTCAATCATCAACCGTTTGCAGTTAACGGGATAACGGTTTATTTCATCTCTTGCATTTCTATCAGTTTCTTATAAATACCACCAGCTTCCAATAATTGTTCGTGGTTACCTCGTTCGATGATGTTACCTTTTTGCAACACTATTATTTCATCAGCGTGCCTAATTGTGCTAAGGCGGTGAGCTATTACGATACTTGTTCTGTTTTGCATCATTTTATTGATAGCATCCTGCACCAAACGTTCACTTTCGGTATCCAAAGCTGATGTAGCTTCATCTAGAATTAGTATTGGGGCATTTTTATAAATAGCACGAGCAATAGTAAGTCGTTGCTTTTGTCCGCCACTAAGTCGCATGCCTCTATCGCCAATTTCGGTGTCATAACCATTTTCAAGTTGCGAAATGAAGTCATGTGCATTAGCAATTTTTGCGGCTTCCATTGCTTTGTCACGGTCAATGATCTCACTTCCTAAGGTGATATTATTCAGCACAGAATCATTAAACAATATTGCCTCCTGAGAAACAATAGAAATTAAAGAACGTAAGTCTTTTAGTTTAATATCTCTTAAATCTATACCATCAATGGTAATGCTTCCACCCACAACATCATAAAAACGAGGTATTAAATCTGCAAAAGTCGATTTTCCAGCACCACTTTCACCCACCAACGCAATAGTCTTTCCTTTTGGAATTACTGTTGAAACTTGTTTCAAAATAGCCTCTTCTCTGTAGGCGAAAAAAACGCTGTTGTAAGCTATTTCAGTGGTAAATGTGGGTTTTCTGATAGCATCCTTTTTGTCCGCAATTTCGTGTGGAGCGTCAATAATCCTAAGCACACGCTCTCCAGCAGATAAGCCTCGTTGTAAAACCGCAAAAGCATTAGCCGTACTTTTTGCTGGTTGAATCATTTGAAAATAGAAGCCTATGTAAGCAATAAAACCTGAGGCAGTCAGGCTACTTTTTCCTTCTAAAATTAGCCATCCGCCATAAATAATAATAACAAGAACTACTAGCACTCCAAGTACTTCGGATAAGGGAGATGCAAGTTCTCGTTGATTGAGGATTGACTTTAATGAATCGGAAAGCTTTTTATTGGAAATAGCAAATCGATCATTCAATATTTTTTCTGCATTAAAGCTTTTAATAATTCTAATTCCTGAGATTGCTTCTTCTGCCATGTTGAGAATTACCCCAACCATACGTTGGTTTTGATTAGAACTTTTACGAAGTTTGCCTGTGATGTTTGAAATGATAAATCCTGAAATAGGGAAGAATACCAACGTGAACAAGGTTAACATCGGAGATAAATAAAACAACATGATGAACGTTGCTATAATTACAAAGGGTTCTCGGAAAATAGTTTGAATAGAAGTGGTAATTGAGTTTTCTATTTCTACCACATCATTACTGATTGTGGATAGTAAATCACCTTTTTTTTCATTACTATAAAAAGCTAATGACTGATTACTGTATTGATAAAATAGTTCACTTCTTAGTTTTCCCAGTAGGTTTACCCTCATTCTGGTAAGTACTTTTTGCCCAAGAAATCCAAACAGGTTCTTTAACAAAACAAAAACGAACAGTACTGCACAAACGTATATCAATACACCAAGTTTACCATCTGTTATAACATAGTTATTGAGATTATAGTAGAAATAGTTTTTAAAATAATCAGCACTAAAACTAAACTTAGGCATCGCTGTTACCACAGGTTGCTTCGAGTTAAACAACACATCCAATAAAGGAATTAGCAAAGTGAAGTTTAAAAGACCAAAAATGATGTAGAAAAATATGTAGGTAATATATTCTGGGATATAGTGATGATATGGTTTTGAAAATTGTAAGAGTCTAAAAAATACTTTCATCTAATAGTGTTTGAATAAATAATGTATTGAGGTGTCTTTTAAAATCAATTTTATTTGTAGATAAAACAGGAAAAAGAAAGTTTGACTTCTACCTTGTTTTTACATGAAACAAGTGCCAAGTCAGTGTTATAAAAGGGCGCAAAGTTATAGTTAACCGTTCTAATTCGTGTGGCAGGAGTATTTGAGAATGAAAATTTTCACTTCCTTTAATAATTTATAAAAGAAAATTTCATGTTTTTAAAATCCCTTTTCTTAGAAGCTTATTTCAACATGTGAGAATTCATTAATATTTAAAGTCTTTTCAATGCCGCAATCGTATTAATTGGATAGGCAGACTTAAATACAGTATTGCCAGCTACTAAAACGTTTGCTCCGGAATCAATGATAGATTTTGCATTGTCTATAGTTACCCCCCCGTCTATTTCGATATCAACGTTGAGCCCCCTATCTTTTATCATATTGCTCAATTGAGTAATTTTGGTTAAAGTGTAGGGGATAAATTTTTGTCCACCAAAGCCAGGATTCACACTCATTAAGTTAACCAAATCAACATCTGCAATGATGTCTACTAGCAAATGAATCGGTGTATGCGGATTAACTGCCACCCCTGCCTTCATGCCTAATGCTTTTATATGCTGTATGTTTCTGTGAAGATTTCTACAAGCTTCAATATGAACTGTTAATATGTTTGCCCCAGCCTTTGCAAAAGCTTCTATATACTTTTCTGGCTCTTCAATCATCAAATGAACATCTAAAATCTTGGAAGTGGCTGTTCTAATCTGCTCAATTACGGGTAAGCCAAAACTTATGTTCGGCACAAACCTGCCGTCCATCACATCCAGATGAAACCATTCAGCTTCACTCTGATTTATCATTTTACACTCATCCTCTAACCTCAAAAAGTTAGACGCTAACAACGATGGAGCTATTATGGGCATTGTATTATTTTTTGAACGTTGATTGAAAAAGATAATTATTGCAATCTTTTAATAGCCAATTCGGCTTCCGCCAAAGTACTATTGAAACCTAGTGCTTGCTGATATTTATTTATTGCTTCTGTTTTTTTATTTAATGCTTCATAACATTTGCCTTGCCAATAATAAGCGTCAGCAAATCTATTTTTAACCTCTGCCGCCATCTTGAAAACTTCGAGGGCTTTTTCGTATTGTTTAGCATCGAAAAAAACATATCCTTTTTCAAGATAAGACTCCATAAAGGTGTAGTTATTTGCAATGCTTTTGTCAAAAAAGAAAAGAGCTTTTTCTTTATTACCAGTTCTAGAAAAGAAGACGCCTGCAAAAAAAGCAGTGTAAGAATCATACTCTCTTCCTAAGCCAAGATCATCAATATGCTGACAGATATTAAGTGTTTTAGGGTTTTTGGTTTCTGCATAAAGATTTGCCAAAGCTAATAATCCATCAACGGAAGGATAAATTCCTATTGCAGAATTGTAATATCTTATTGCACAAGCAGTATCGCCTGCATGTTCACTAATCTGACCTTTTTTATACCACAAAGCATAGTTCCCTTTGTCTTTTATAATCAAAGAGTCAATCTGTGCAAGAGCAAGTTTATAGTTTCTGGTACTGTCTAGGGCAGAAATATAGTTAAACCTTAATCCTACGCTATCTGGTTTATCTGCAACTTGTTTTGCTAGAGCGTTAACATAAGAAGGAGTTTCGTTTTCGTTGTTTCCATCCTTAGTTTTATCAGATTTGTTTTTACATTCAGAGAATAAAACTACGAACAATAAAAAATACCATTTATTCATTAGGCAAAAATAGTGTCTAGTCATACTGAAATTTTTATTTTTAGTGGCATCATTTCATCTATGTTATTTTTTACACACAAATTTGAAAAATATTGTTACATTTATATTGATAAAGGATAATTTTAACTATTATTATCAATTTGTGTTATATCATTGCAACATATTTTATCTACTTAACTTTTGATTTACGGCTTTACTTTTCATTTTTCGGTAAATCAACAATCATTTAAACAGCACAATTATGTACGGAGGAATCTTGGGTTTACACAGTCTTTTAAGATGGGCTTTAATTATTTTTCTAGTGATAAATATCATCAGAGTAAACGTTGAAGCTAATGAACATTTTGATAAAGTAGATAGAACTTGGAGTTTGAGGCTGTTAATTACCACCCACTTAAATCTTTTAGCAGCTCTTTACCTATACTTTTTTGGGGATAATGGATTGAAAATGTTGCAGAGAGAGAAGTACACTATGAGCGATGTAACGCATACTTCATGGTTGCGTTTCTGGATTATCGAACATCCAATTATGATGCTTGTATCTATTGTTCTTATTACCATTTCTCACAGTTATTCTAAGAAAGATTTAGAACCTGCTAAAAAGCATAGAACAATGAGTATTTTGTATATTTTGGCTTTGATAATAATTTTCGCAGCTGTACCATGGCCTTTCAGAATGGAAGGAATAGCAAGGCCAATATTTAGGGCTTTATATTAGTAGGAACTAGGAATTAAAAAGTTGACACTTTTTTAATTCCCAGAAAGACCTAATCCAAGCATGTAAATATCCTAAGCTTAGTTATTAAATTAAAAGTGCATCTAAACAGTTTAAGTTGTTTAGATGCACTTTTAATTTAATAACTAACCACCTTTAACTTTCTGCTAAAAGGTCATCAATTTCTAATTAGGTATCACTAATCGATTAGTGCCAGTATTGGTATCCGCCAACCGACGTGTTGGGTCTATTTCAATGCTTTTAATATCTTTTATACCACGACTAAGCGTTAATTCATACTCTGGATGTGTCCAACGCCATTCTTCATGAATGGTTCTTGTAATATTGTTTTCAGCAGGTTTATTTCCATACATAAGGTTCAGTGGAACATAGTGCATCTCTTGAGTACCATCTTTGTAGGTTACCAACACATCAATTGGCATCGGCATTTTGCCATTACGCTTTAATGCTACAGTTGTTTTTCCGTTAATGATGTCAATATTGCCAATGGCATAATCTATAGTTTTTGTACTATTGACCCAGTACTCTTTATACCATTGCAACTCTAAGCCACTTACTTTTTCTGCTACCCTGATAAAATCATTAATATTAGGGTGCTTAAACTTCCACTGGTTATAATACTCTAGCATTATTTTATCTCTAACACTATCACCTACAATATAACCTAGTTGACTTAAAAACACTGCCCCTTTGCTGTAAGCTGCTTCCGAATAGGCAAAGTTTGTATTGAAATGGTCTGCATGTGTACTGAGTGGTTCTTCTAAATTGCTGTTAACTAACATGAAATATCCATCATAACTATCGGCTTGATGTAGTGGAAGTTTTGTCAATTCCTTTGTTTTAAAATTTGCTAATCCTGCTTTAGCCGCATCACTAATAAAAGGTGATTGTGCTGCCCAATTGTTCTTATAATAACTACTTACTTCTCCTTCTGAAAAAGTGGTGAACCCTTCATCCATCCACGCAAAAAGGCTTTCATTTGTACCGAGAATATGCTGATACCAACTATGCATCCATTCATGAAAAACAGTGCCCAAACTAGAACTTTTTAGCAATGTTGCCATTGCGTATTCCATGCCCCCATCGCCACCTTGAATAAAGGAATATTGAGGATAAGGGTATTTGCCGAACCTATTTTCCATATAAGGCAACACTTTTTCTGCTGCCCAAAGCACATTAGCCCATGCGTCATCTGCTGCTTTTGTACTTGGCTTGTAAAACACATTCAATGTTATCCCGTTAACCTTTTTAGATAAATGCTTAAATGTTGGATCAGCTGCCCACACAAAGTCGTGTATGTTTTCTCCTTTAAAGTTCCAGGTTATTGTGGCACTTTTAATTTCTGGCATTTTAACACCATCTTCTTCATAACCGAAGCCAATAGCGTTCGGGTTTTGAAGTACACCAGTAGCTGCAACTATATATTTTTTGTCGATATTTATCTTTACATCATAGTCTCCCCAAACTCCATAAAATTCACGAGCGATGTAAGGGTTTGCATTCCATCCTTGATAATCATATTCCACCATTTTAGGATACCATTGGCTCATGCTGTAACGAATACCTTCTGTATTGTCTCTTCCGCTTCTTCTAATTTGTACAGGAACCTGCGCTAAAAAGGTTACCTCTAATGAAGTTTTACTTTTGGGTAATAATGGTTTCAAAAGTCTGACTTCCAAAATGGTTTCATGCACAATTAATTCTTGCTCTACCCCTCCAATTTTTATAGAAGTTACATTTTGATAGCCAATTTCGTTGTCATTCAATTTACTAATTCTGTCTTTAACCCTTCCATCCCAATCTAATTGTGGGTTGCCGTTTCTGTCTGTTCCTAATTCTGTTTTACCGGCTTCTCTACTTCTTACATCCATGCTACTATTGGGCTGAAAAGCGTTCCAATATAGATGAAAGAAAACTCTGTTTAAGGTATCAGGAGAGTTATTCCAATAATCAATCTGTTCTGTGCCTGCAAACTGATTATTTACTACATCCATTTTTACATTGATGGCATACTTGATATGTTGCTGCCAACGATCTGGCTGTGCATATATGAATTGACAAAAACAACAAGAGAGAAGAATTGATAGTACAATACCTTTTAGCATACAGTAAATTTATAATGGGGCAGAAAAGTAGTAATTATTGATCAATCAACAATCAACTCAGGATAATTTGAGGTAACATTATAATCCTGTTTAGATAATACAAGGGGAAAACGACCGCAAAGTCTGCATAGGTGGAGAGGATTACATTCTACTGATGACGTTATTGGAAAATATTAGTCTTTACCATGAATAACAATTACTATTTCTCCCTTTACTGTTTTGGCTTTAAAGTAAGCTGCAACCTCTTGTAAGGAACCGCGTTTGTTTTCTTCAAACATTTTGGTAAGCTCCCTACTCACACTGCATAGTCTTTCAGCACCAAAGTAGATAGCAAACTCTTCCAAAGATTTTACTAATCGCATGGGGCTTTCGTAAATGATAATGGTTCTTTCTTCCAATGCTAATTGTTTCAACTTTGTTTGTCGGCCTTTCTTTAAGGGAAGAAATCCTTCAAACACAAAACTATTGGTAGGTAAGCCACTATTAACCAATGCCGGAACAAACGCCGTAGCTCCAGGAAGGCACTCCACCTTTACATCGTTTGCAACACATTCCCTAACCAACAAAAAAGCAGGATCACTAATGGCAGGTGTACCCGCATCAGTTATTAATGCGAAGGTCTTACCTGCTTTCATCTGGTCAACCAAATGGGCAGCAATCTTATGTTCATTATGTTGGTGATAAGGAGAAAGAGGCTTTTGAATATTGTAATGATGCAACAACTTAGACGAAGTCCTTGTGTCTTCACATAGAATAACATCAACGCTTTGCAGTACTTCGATAGCCCTGAAAGTGATGTCTTTTAAATTGCCAAGAGGTGTGGGAACGAGGTATAGCATAATTGTGTGAGGAGAAGATTGGGTTCAATCAAACTTTGTTTTAAGGCTTTATTTTATGAACTTAACTATGGCCAAAACACCTCCTAAAATAGCTAATAATTGAACGAGACCTGTTACAAACATTGCCTTGTACATATCTGTTTTAGTCTGCTCTAACTTCAAGTCTAAATGTATTTGTAAAACATCTAAATCTTTCGTAAAGTATTGGCTCATTTTCTCAGAAGTAGCCTTTGCCTCTTGCTTAACATATTCAATCACGGCTGTAGCTTCCTTTTCGCCAATCTTCGCTTTCAGAAGGGTAAACAATTGTATATCGCTTATCTCAATAGTCATTACTTGTTACTTTAATTAGTTAAACATTGACAATAGGTCAGCAGGAATACTGTTTACCGCTAGGTGAAAATACAGATTGTTTTTTAGAAATGTATAATAAACTATCCTGCAATGATTTCTTCTATATCAAAAAACTCCATCACAGCATTAGCCAGCAATTTCTTACCCGCTTCTTCTGCAGCAGCTCTTGCTTCGGCCTCACTTGCAGCATTCACTTGCAAAGTAATGTGCTTACCTACACGTACATCTTCTACGTTTGCTAAACCTAAATTGTGTAATCCTGCCAATACTGCCTTGCCTTGTGGGTCTAATAAATTCTTTAATGGCATTACTTTGATGTGTACTGTGTAAATCATGACTTGCTCTGTTTAAAAACTAAAGATATAATTACGTAGGCTGCAAATGTAATAGGTACAGCCATCCATTTGATAATAAAAGCAGATATTATTGCGATGATTGCCATGATGATGAAGGGCAAAAAGCTTTTGATGGTAGCATTCTTGAACTTCAAAGCTAGCATCGGTAGTGTAGAAATCATCAGATAACTAACAATGAAAACGACTGCATACCAGAACCATTTATTACTTAATAAAGAAATAGCCCAAGCCTGATTGTTGTACCAATAAACCAAAGGAAAAGCCGCAATCAACAAACCCGCTGCTGGGATAGGCACTCCTTTAAAGCCATAACTCTGTTCGGTATCTATATTAAATCTTGCCAATCTGTACGCACCTGCACAAGGAATTAAGAAAGCAGGCATTAACCATAGCGTATTAATGTCCAACCCATCAGGTTGTTGCGCATAGCTCAGGCGTAGAAATTGGTAAATAATCATTCCTGGAGCCACACCAAAGCTTACCACATCGGCAAGGCTATCTAGTTGTTTGCCCATTTCGGAAGAGGCATTTAACAGCCTTGCCACAAAGCCATCCAGAAAGTCTATCACGGCTGCAATGCCAATAAATACACTTGCCAGATAAATCTTTTCGGGAATAACTACCAAGCTTTCACCATTACTATCTGCCGTAAGTGTTAACCCCGTTTGAACGGTATAAATGATTGCCAAGCAACCAAAGAACAGGTTGAGCAAAGTGAAAATGTTAGGGATTTGACTTAGGAGTTTACCGTTGTTATTGCTTTCTAAATTCATTAATTTGTTTATTATGTTTATTTCGTCAATCTATTGCCTCTTTGCCTATTGCCTATCCCCTTGCATCGCCGCTTCAATCTCCTCCACCGTAATCGGAATGTTCTTCATCAAATCAATATTGCCATCTTCGGTTAGCCATACATTATTCTCAATGCGGATGCCCATTTGTTCTTCTTCAATATAAATGCCCGGCTCTACCGTAAGCAACATGCCTGCTTGCAAAGGTTCTGTTCTAGTTCCCAGATCATGCACGTCAATACCTAAATGATGCGAGATGCCATGATACAAATATTTTCTGTAAGCATTCTTTCCATCGGCTTTGTCCACTTCTTCTTGCGTTAGCAGACCAATCTTCACAAACTGCTTTGTAGCTTCTTCTCCCACTTTGTCGGTATAATCCACCACAGAAATGCCAGGCTTTAGGATGCTTTTTGCGTAATTATGTATCGCCAAACAAGCATTGTACACTTCTTTCTGCCTATCGGTAAACTTCCCATTCACTGGAATTGTCCGAGTAAGGTCTGCACAGTAACCGCCATATTCGGCACCAAAATCCATCAGCAATAATTCTCCATCCTTACATTCTTCGTTATTATTTACGTAGTGCAACGTTCTTGCCCTATCGCCACTGGCAATGATGCTTCCATAAGCCTCACCTGTTGCCCTGTTGCGCAGGAACTCATGAAATATCTCTGCCTCCACTTCATATTCCATTACACCGGGCTTTACAAAACCGCAGACTCTTTCAAAGGTTTTCTGGGTAATATCTATTGCCGTTTGCAATACTTCTACTTCTTCTTTAGTTTTTACGCCACGCAATCCCTTTAATATTTTTGCTGCGCGATAGTAGTTGTGCAAAGGATATTTGCTCTTCATCTCATCGATAAAACGATACTCGTGCGAGCGGATATTGCTTGCCTTCCGATCATTTTCATTGGTATTAAGATAAATATTATCAGCAGCATGAATCCATGTTTGCAAAAGTGCATCGAGCGAATCTACCCAAACAATAGTCTTAATTCCTGAGATGGCTGTTGCTTCATTTGCCCTTAATCGCTTGCCGTCCCACTTTTCTTTCAACTCATTCGGGCGAACCAAGACAAGTACTTCTCTGTACGTTTCATCGTAGAAATCGGGGAATAATATGACCATACTTTCCTCTTGTTCAATGCCCGAAAGCCAGAAAAGGTCGCTGTTCTGTTTAAACTTATGGATGGCATCCCCGTTTCTAGGGTACTCATCATTGCTAACAAATATGGCAATGCTGTTTGGTTGCATCCCCGCCACAAAACGCTTGCGGTTATTGATAAATATCGATGGATTGAGCGGTAAGTACTTCATCTACTTCAAGTTTGAGGCGTGCAAGATAAATGTTTTGGATAGATGAATGATTTTAGAGGACTTTAGACTTAAAATAAGGGGTCCCTTATTCCAAATAAGGGGTCCCTTATTCCAAATAAGAGGTCCCTTATTCGGAATAAGATGTTTCTTATTCCAGATTTGAGGTATCTTATTGCCAATAAGATTAATCTTATTTCCAATTTGAGGTACCTTATTTCCAATAAGATGTTTCTTATTTTCAATATTAAGATTGTTATTTGCCACTTATTCTCAAATAAAAAACGCCATTTGCAAAGAGGATTACCCTCTTTACAAATGGCGTTTATCGTTAGCTAAAACAGTTTATTTCCAAGTTTTCTCGCCTGCTTTCATCTTCTTTATAACATCTTCATACGATTTCGTTTCAGACTTTTTCGTTTTTGCTATTTCAAGTGCTTCCTTTTCCTTTATGATTGCTTCCTCTTTTCGGCCTAATTTATAGAGCAGGTTAGCATAAGTGTCTGCACTTTCTTCGCTAGGATAAATTTCTAGCGATCTCTTAGACCATCTTAACGCATTTTCCAGTGCTTTTGTGTCCGACACATTTTCGAAAAAGCCCCAAGCAATGTCATTTAAAGCTTCACTATATTTTGAATGAATGGTATGTGCCATGTAATCGCCTAGTTCTTTTACTCTAGCAGAATCTTTCATCATAGAAAGATAGAGCCCCTTTGATTGTTCAAAAATTTGATAATTAGCCTTATCTTGTTTTTCAATAGTATCAAGCGATACGGTCATCAAAGTCGTTTCACTATAGGTAGTAGCATGACTAACATATTTATCAATTTCTTTCGTGCCTTTGTAATATCCTATATAAAATTCTTCTTTTTGTTTAGGCTGCTGAATTTTAGGAATGTTTTCGTTTGCATCAATTACTTGTTGTAGCAATAGTTCGTTTTTAGTTTTAATGGCCTCTTTAAATGAATTTTCAACAGCAAAAGATAATATAGAATTACTATATCCACCTAATTGAGGGTACAGTACGAATGCATTTGTTTGTAGATTTTTATAGGCTACAGAAGTTATTTTCAGGTTTTCACCTTCTTGCTTATACAATTCAATTACGTCTTTGGTAGCACGCTTTTCATTTGGGAGCAAGGTTAAATATTCATCAAACAAAGCTGCATTTTTCATTCCCAATCTTGATCGTTTGTGCATGTAGGCTAACAGAAAAGAGGAGTCTGATTTTTTTTGAACATATTCTTTGTCCCATACAGTAATTGTTTTTGATGTACCCAGCTCCTCCTTCACATTTTCGGATAATGAGATGAATTTATCTGCCGGCATCCTGCCAACGCTCTTCATTATTAACGATTTATCTGCTTTCAGGAATAAGTAGGTGGGAAAAGCATTTACAGCATATTGATTTGCAATTATAGCACCTTCGCCTTTTTCTGCATCAACTTTATAGCAAATAAAGTTTGTATTATATACTTTTCCTACCTCTGCCAATGGAAAAACTTCATTACTCATCATATTGCATGGACCACACCATGTAGTAAATACATCTATAAAAATAGGCTTTTGCGATATTTTGGCTTTTTCCAGCACTTCCGTCCAAGTGCCATGTTCAAATTGAATGCCTTGCGAAAAACTACACAATGTGATAAGTAAGGATAAAATGGAAAGCAACGTTTTTTTCATAATTTTTGTTTTTTGTTATTTGATTATAAGATTCAAAGGTGTGAGATTTTATTCATACAATCATGTTGGATTTAAAAATTTTTTGAATATTTTGTTTTGCTTTTGAAGTCTTCCCGTACCTGTAGGGAAGTAATTATATTTTTGAATCTTATTGCTTCTGTGTTATTTTAAATTTATAGAATGGTGTTATTAATATCTCCATTATCTAGTTAGTTTTTATCCCATAACAATTGTATGAGTGAATAATAACAGTAAACCCATTATTTTTAACCGCTTAACTAGCCTTCATACGGGTAATTACCACATTAATTATGCAGATTCAATTAAACAATACTGGCAAACGTTTCAACAGAGAATGGATATTCCGTAACTGTAATTATACCTTCAAAGCAGGAACGGCTTATGCTATCACAGGTCCCAATGGCAGCGGAAAAAGTACGTTGTTGCAAACAATAGCTGGGGCAATTAATGCTAGTGAAGGAAGTGTTACCGTTTACCGTGAACCGTTTACCGTTGACCAAGCACAGTCCGTCAATAGCGGCAACGGTTCTTCGGTTAACAGTAAACGGTTAACGGAATACGCTTCAAAGACGGTTAACGGTAAACGGTTAACGGTTGACTCTTCCAAGACAACGGTTAACAACGAAATACGCTACCAACACCTCTCCATTGCTGCACCTTATTTGGAATTGGTGGAAGAAATGACTGCCATAGAAGCATTGCAGTTTCATGCTGCTTTTAAACCATTATTGCCAGCATTAACCATTGAAGAAATAATAGAAATTGTGGGATTGAAGGCGGCGGCCAACAAACAAATGCGCTTTTATAGTAGTGGTATGAAGCAACGGATGAAGCTGGCTCAAGCCATTTTTTCGGATGTACCAATTTTGTTGTTAGATGAACCATGCACCAATCTCGATGCAGTGGGATATGCGTTGTATCATCAGTTAATAGAAAATTATTGCAAAGAAAAACTGGTAATTGTTTGCAGTAATGACTTTCAAGAATTTGATTTTTGTAAAGAGAAACTTGATATTATGGATTATAAGCCAAAATAAGAAAGATAACAATCAAAAGATAACAATCAAAAGATAAGAGTCAAAAGTTGAGCGTATTAAGTTGCGAGAATTAGTTTAAAAGTGAGAAAACCTCTATTACCTAGTAGTAAAAATACCCCTAGGTAATACAGCCCCCTATAATAAAGTACTAGAGGTTGCCAAGCAAATTATGTTCTATTCAGCTACATTCTTGCTAGAATAGGATGTTAAATAAAACATTTATCTACATAAAAAATGCTTTTGTGGGAACAACAAATTGCCACCTTTAGCAAAAACTTTTACTTTTACGCCCCTCCCCATAGGGATTTCACTTAAATAAGAGATACTACATGAGTAAAATTACTGCCGCTATTACCGCCGTTGGTGGATTTGTACCTGAAACGAAATTGACAAATTTTGATTTAGAAAAAATGGTCGATACCAATGATGAGTGGATACGCACAAGGACAGGTATCTCTGAAAGAAGGATACTTAAAGAACCAGGCTCTGCAACCAGTGACTTAGGAACTCCTGCTGTTTTGGACTTGCTCAGTAAAAGGGGAATTGATCCTTTGGAGATTGATTGTGTTATCTGTGCCACCGTTACGCCAGATATGTTTTTCCCTTCAACTGCAAATATTATCTCGCATAAAGTGGGCATGTTGAATGCTTTTGGTTACGATCTTAGTGCTGCTTGTAGTGGATTTTTGTTTGCATTAACAACAGGAGCAAGCTACATTGAGAGTGGTCGTTACAAAAAAGTAGTGGTGATTGGTGCCGACAAAATGAGTAGCATCATTGACTACACCGATCGTAATAACTGTATCATTTTTGGAGATGGTGCCGCAGCAGTTTTGCTGGAGCCTAGCACAGAAGGTTATGGTGTTCAGGATAGCATTTTGAAAAGTGATGGCATTGGTAAAGATTTTTTATACATTAAAGGTGGTGGTTCTTTAAGACCTTCAACCGTTGAAACCGTTTTGGCTAAAGAACACTTCATGCACCAAGAAGGTAAAACTGTTTTTAAATATGCCGTAACTGGCATGGCCGATGTGAGTGCCGAATTATTGGAACGCAATAACCTATCTGGTGAAGACATTGCATGGTTAGTGCCGCATCAGGCTAATCTTCGAATTATTGATGCTACAGCAAAGAGGGTGGGGATGCCAATTGAAAAAGTAATGATTAACATAGATCGCTACGGAAACACCACCGCAGCCACAATTCCACTTTGTTTATGGGACTGGCAAGACAAGTTGAAAAAAGGAGATAATATTATTTTAGCTGCTTTTGGAGGAGGATTTACTTGGGGTGCCACCTTAGTGAAGTGGGGATTTTAAGGTAATAAAAAAAGAGTTATGAAATATATAGCCATATTTCATAACTCTTTTTTTTGTAACTATCCAGGGGATATTTAACCACAATCTTCACTAAGACTTCCACAAAGAACACAAGGATTGTGTTGTATTATTTCATCAGAACTACCATTGGAGGACTCTAAACCT
>CANFLL010000102.1 GCA_947447825.1 Chitinophagaceae bacterium
CCAAATAGTGCCTAAAATAAAATTCAGGCATCATACCGCTTCTCGGATAGTACCTGTAATAAAATTTAGGTGCAATACGGCAACTGGAATAGGGGTTCAAACTTTCACTTTCGTAGATATTGAGCGTTAATTGAGTAACAAAGCCCTGAGAGGTGGGTATTATTTGATTAAATCTTGATTGAAATTAATTAAAAAAAATCGTAACTATTCAGTGGATATTTAACCAAAAGTGTCACTAAGGCTTTCCCCAAGAACACAAGGATTGTGTTGTATTCTCTATTCAGAACTACCATTGGAGGACTCTAAACTTTAGGGTCCTTAGTTTTTTCCTTGCGTACTTTGTGGTAACTACCCCCCCTGAACTGTTACCTTATCAGTACAATTCGAGGCAGAAAAATGGGTAAAATATAGATGGTGTGTATTTATGAATTAGCAATCTTTGTAAAGGCAACCGAAAGGTCATGACTTGGTAACGACATAAACGACCTTGGTAGCGACGAAAATTTGGATTGTAGATTATGCATCCTTCGCCAAACAATTCGTAACTATTGAGGGAGTATTTAACCACAAGGGTGCACTAAGGCTTTCAGCAAGAACACAAGGATTGATTTGTATTATTTCTACATGATTACCATTGGGGGACTCTAAACCTTAGTGTACATAGTTTTTTCCTTGTGTACTTCGTGATACCCCCCTGAACAGTTACTGAAAAAGATTATTAGATACGGTGATAGAACAAAAGCTATTATTTATAAACAACTAAAGTTTTTGGCCAAAAAATATTTGCTTATTAATTAATAAAAAAGTTGAAGAATATCGTTTGCATTAACCAATGTTGCACAACTTTTAAGTATCTACAATACTGGCAACGTTTGCTTATCCCAAAAAAGTACCCGACAGGGTACTTTTTTGGGATAGCTAGTTTTATAACTACCTATCAATTAATTTTGGCAAATAGTTTTACAATTAGACGCAAAACGTAAAAAGAAAATTTGATACCGATAGCATTTGTAGATGACCATGAAGGACTGAGGGCTAGTATTGTAAAATTGCTTACACTAACTAGCCCTATTAGCTATGTTTTTTATGAATACAACCATGGTGCTGATTTTATAGAACGTTTTCCTACACAGAATTATATACCCTCATTAGTACTGATGGATTTAAGTATGCCAATAATGAATGGCTACGAAACCACAACTTGGTTAAAACTACATTACCCAACAGTACCAGTATTGGTTTTGAGCGATATTGTTCGGGCGGAAGCTATTGTTTTACTGGTGAGATGTGGTGCAAATGGATACACCAGTAAACAGCTTTTAAATAAAGACAATCACCTTTCGGATGTTATAAAAATGATGATAGAGGGAAAAGAATATTTTGATGATCCAGAAATATTTGCTTTTGCTAAATCGAGGATGTCCATGACTCAAAAGGAGTTGGTTGCCGGTATTGACTCATTAACAAAAAGAGAAATGGCAGTTGTGAGACACCTTACCCTTGAAAAAACATATAAAGAGAAAGCAGAAGAAGAGTTCATATCTCATAGCGGCTATAAAAAAAGATTACGTAATATATTTAAAAAATTGAACTTAGACTCTTCTGCCGCCTTACTTGACTTTGCAATTTCTATTGGACTAAGGCACAAAAAGAACGAGTAATAATATTGTGGGAACAGAAAAATACAAAGAACATACTTGCTTTTTATATGCGATGTGCCATGAATATCTTTAAGTTTTATTTCATTATCCCTTTTTGAGCCGTAGAAATTTAATGATACCAAGAATAAGAAATATTTGACTAAAGGCATTACTAATTGCAACAATCACATCTAATATTGGATGCCTTCTGTGATAAATTACCTCATCTATGCCATAGATTGCTTGTGTGACAATTAAAAATGAGATGGAAAGAAAAAAAAGTGGTCTGATGTCTTTTAAAACGGGCAAACTCCACATGTTTGTAGTTAAACCAGCTAATAAGGATAGGATGAAAGCATAGACGCAAAGCCAGTAATAGTATAAATTAAGATCTAATTCAAACACTTTATGAATGTACAAAGCAGCAAAAATGCCGATAATAATCAAACTGGGCAAAGCGTTTGTAATGCGTATAGCAAATTTTTTCTCTTTAGTTACGTTCTTTTGAATGGATATTAAGATGCCTAAACAAATCACCGATGAAAGACTATATAACATCATAGCTGCATTCCAAACAAATGCGTCGCCTGTTAGTCCGCAGATATCCGCAATAAAAGTAAATGTAAAAATTGCATACAGGGAAAGCCTAGCCGTAAGTGTGTCTGGAGAACTGCGCACATTGAAGGCAGTATTGCTCATAAACCATAGCAAAAGTGTAGGCACCAAAAGGGGTTTAATAAATTTTCGACTGGCATATTGTCTATGATAAAGAAGCCAACAGTCTATTGTTAGGAAAACTAAAAAAAATAGAAATAGGTAATACTTTTCAAAAAAGCTTTTTTCTTCAGGCATACAATCGTTGTGTTTAATAGCAGTAAATATAGTAACTCTACAGGGGTTATTTACCACTAAGCAAACAAGGGAAAAACAAAGTACACTAAGGTTTAGAGTCCCCCAAGGGTAGTTCTGAAGAAATAATATTTCACAATCCTTGTGTTCTTGGTGAAAGCCTTAGTGACCTTTGTGGTTAAATATCCCCCTGAATAGTTACTAAATATATTACAAAGATTATGAAAAAAAGAATAGCCGCTATAGAATTTCTAAGCGGCTATTCGAGTTAATCAAAACAATAATATTTACTTTTATTTTATTTTGCTTTTCTCAATTTCTTTGAACAATATCCAATACCAGAACCTATTAGCAAAAGACTTAAACCTCCATCCAAAGGCACAGTTGGACCATCTTTAGTAGTTCCTATTCCTCCATTCTGATTGCCTGGACCAGGATTAGGTTGTGCATTAACATTGCTTGTTGCTAGTAATAATGAAACCGAAACGGTCATTATCCGAATGCTTGTTATTAATTTATTCTTCATACTAAATATTTTATTCCCTCTTTTAAAGGGCTTCAGTATGCTTTTAGCGAAACACCTGAAGCCCTTTGAAGAGAGATTCGTTATTAATTAATTTCTAATTGTGTTTGATAGGTTGCACCTTTAACATCAGTAACCTTTACAGAATAAACACCCACTGCTAAATGACTATCTAAACTGACTTTTTCTACTGAAATTGTATGATTAATTACCTTGCTAAACACTTGTTTACCTAAACTATTGAAGATTCCAACAGCATATTTACCGGCACTTAATTTACCTAAGCTAAGATTGAAACTATTGCCAGAAACTGGATTAGGGAAGATAGAAATTTTTGCCGCTATAGCACTAAGCTTAACGGTAATCACCTTACTATAACTAACTGCACCAAGATTATCAGTAGCTTTAATTCGGTAGTAAACTGTTCCATCCACTATTGAAGCATCTAAGTAACTGTAACCTAAAACATTGCTAGCCTTTTGAACAGATAGGACACTAAAGTCAGTTCCATTTGTGCTATGCTCTAAGGTGAAGTTTGACAGATTAACAGCCCCAATAGTTGACCAATTTATTGCAACCCCATTTGTTTGGGCAGTTGCAGTTAAATTAATGCTTACAACAGGTAATGTGCTTGTGCCAAATACTACACTGTAACGATTAGCAAAACTTGAAGAATTAGATGCATTTGTGGTAAAAGTGATAGTGGTATTATTACCAGTTATAGCTGTTTTTGCAGCAGTAACATTGTCTTGTACAAATGCTTGCAATCCATTGCTACTATACTGTGCAGCATCAAATCTTACGGTGTAGCTTGTGTTTGCTTGCAAATTATACAAATGGATAGGTAACACATCAGTAGATTTAGGCAAAGCGAGTCCATTTATGCACAAGTCTGTACCAGCTTGAGTAAAAGCTAGGTTCTCCCCATGATTAGGAAACTTCTTAGAATCTTCATTGCCAATTGCTAAAGAATTGGTAGCACTGAATACGGCAACAGCACCATCAATATTGTTTCCACCTTTATAAAGTCCAACAGCAATTCTGTTTAGACTAGTTGTTCCAAAGATGGCAGTTTTACTTTGAGCTGGAGTTTTGCATGCTTCTGTAAACTTCAATAGAGGTGTACCGCTTGCACCATTTTGAACAAAGAAAGCCTGACCAGGTTGCAAGTAACCATTCAGATTAGATAATCCTAATGGATTACTAACGCCGTTGATATTATTATAAGCTATGAAAGATGTGTAGCCATTTGCATCTGTAAACGTAGGATCGCAATACCAGAAAGAGCCGTTGATGTTTTGACTTGCTGAAACAACAGCACTCCAAGATACAGGGCTAACATAAGGATTAGCTACAAAACTGTAGTTACTAGCACCACTAGTTAAGTTACTAAAAGTTACATCTCCAGTAACCAAGTTACCTTTTGCACGAATAATTGCTGCATTATTAATATTAGGCTGGGTTTGTAGGCTTCCACTTCTATCGCCTCTAACCAAAACACGGTAGCCTTGGTAAGGGCTAAGGTTTGTTCCTTTTGTAGTCAATACAGAGTCCCAAACATTGTTCAAATAGGTGTACAAAGAATGATTACCTGTTAATGAATAATCGAACCCAGTAGTAGGATCAGTGCCAATAGTAGTTCCTTGTTTACCAGTAATTTGGATTCCGTAACCATTCGTATTTACGCCTCCTTCTTGCCAGTTATCATAGATGCTTCCAGCATTTACTACTTCTGCGCCTATATCTCTAAACGTGCGTAAACCTGCAGGAATGTATCTTTCAACAGTAACAGTTCCATTAATTATACCACCTACAACCCCTACTACTGCTGTGTTAGCAATTGAAGTTGATTTTAGATTTAAGTTTCCACCTGTATTAAATGTTCCGGCAGTTGGAGAGAATGTTCCGTAAACGTTTAACGCATTTCCCAAAGTAGCAGACCCACTATTGATAGTAAGGTTTTGAAGGCTATTGGCAGTAGGTGTGAAGTTGATTGTGCCAACAGTGCCAGCAACAACCAAAGAAGAACTAGTTGTTCCACTTATAGTTCCAGAACCAGTTACTGCGCCAGTAATGGTTAGTGTATTGCCATTTAATGCCAATCTGCCATTTAAGGTTATTCCTGCAACAGTAGTATTGGCAACTAAAGCAGGTTGATTAGATAAACCAGATGGAATGCTTACAGCATTGGTGCTTGTAGGGGCTAAACCATATTGCCAGTTGGTAGCCAATGACCAATCCGTAGAAACTGAACCAGACCAAGTAGGTGTTGCTTTTACAAAGTATATGTTTTGTAGATAAAGTACTCCTCCAGATGTTGGTGTATTAGACACAATTTTAAATTGATCTACATGGTTTGCAATTCTTGAATAAGACGACAAAGGAATATTAATACTATTCCAACCATTAATGCTAGGTGTAACAGTAACCAATTGATTATCTCCATTTGTTGTATTTATCAAGTATAAATCGAAATTGGTACAGTTCGGTGTCCAAACTTCAAAGTGTAGTAAGTTCATACTAGAAGCATTGATAGAACTACTAAACTGAACTCCTTGATAAGTTAGGCTAGAATACTTCAAAGTAGTTTTTGTACCTACAGTAGTCGTTGAAGTTACTACTGCTGGGTTTTGTCCCCATATTGGATTCCAAGTTGTACCAGAAACGTTTGTATACTTGTCACCCCATAAAGAAATTACATCAGTGGAAGCTGCAGTTGGCACTGCGGCTGCAGTTGATGGACCTGCGTAGTCAACTGTTAAAATAGTAGATACAGAACCTTGAAGATAATTTGCATCCGCTGCTTGAGTAGCCGTAATAGTTGAAGTTCCTACTGCTTTTAGCGTAATTACATTACCACTCACGGTAGCAACCGAAGTATTGCTACTTGAATAAGTAAATGCACCGGTGCTGTTGCTTGAAGGTTTAGTGATAGCGTAAGTGGCAGTTCCTAATGTTTGAGTAGGAATACTGAATGAGCCAATTGTTGGCTTGCCTACCACATTCATAAAATAGACATTTTGTATGTAAAGTACTCCGCCAGAGTTAGGTGTATTACCTACAAAAATCATTTGCCCAATCTTACTCATATCTACCGTGCTGAAATAGGTTAATGGTATATTAATTGAATTCCAACTATTTGTTGTAAGCGTTAATGTAGTATCCATTCTTACCGTTCCACCATTGGTTTTTATCAATCCTATTGTAAGAGAAGTAACATTTGGTGTCCATATATCAAAATGAATAGAATCCATTAAAGATGCATTTACATCACTTGCAAATTGAACGCCTTCAAAGGTTAGCCCACTATATTTTATGGTCGTTTTACCGCCCACCGTGGTAGAAGCATACTGTGTAGCTTGCCCCCAATCTGGACGCCAGTTTATGCTCGACACGTTAGTGTAAGCATCTCCCCAAAGAGACAATACATAAGGCGACCCAACTGTTGGAACAGATGCAGCCGTTGTTGGCCCAGCATAATTTACAGTTAATGTAGTAGTTATTATTGATTGAGAATAGTTTGCATCGGCAGCTTGCGTAGCGGTAATGGTAGATGTTCCAGCCCCAACAATAGTTATAACATTATCGCTAATGGTAGCCACAGACGTATTACTACTGCTATAAGTGAAAGCACCTGTACTATTGCTTGTAGGTTTAGTAATACTATAAGTTGTGTTTACACCAATGGTTTGTGTAGGAATGCTAAACCCTGTTATGGTTGCTTTGCCCACTGCATTTACAAAATAGATATTCTGCAAATAGATAACACCTCCAGAAGTTGGGCTATTTGCTACAAAAATCAATTGACCAATCTTACTCATATCAACTGTGTTGAAATAAGTTAATGGTATAGTTATAGAGTTCCAGCCATTGTTGGTTAGCGTTATAGTTTTGTCCATTCTTACTGTACCTCCATTAGTGTTTATTAAACCAATGTTTAATGAAGTAACATCTGGCGACCATATATCTAGATGAATAGAATCCATCTGCGAAACATCTAAATCACTTGATAATTGCACACCTTCAAAAGTTAGTGCTGAATAGGTAATGGTAGGAGTACTTGCAATTTGTGCATAAGAAACAGCAGTAGCTTGTCCCCATCCTGGATGCCAATCTATGCCTGAAACATTTGTATATGTTCCCCCATAAAGAGAAATTACATAGGATGAAGCAGTAGTTGGTGTGGGCGCAGCGGTTGATGGAGGCGCATACGAAACCGTCATATTATCTGATACACTACCTGCATCATAAGAACCGCTGGCAGCTTGATTGGCAGTAATGGTGGTGGTTCCAACACCTACAATGGTAACTACATTGTCTATTACTGTTGCCACATTGGTATTGCTACTGGTGTAAGTAAATGTACCATTACTGTTACTAGTTGGTGCTGTTAGCGCAAAAGATGCATCACCTAAATGATGATCTGGCACTGAAAAGTTAGTAAGTGTAGGAACATTCGCAGACTTCCAGAAGTAAAAGTTTTGCAAATAGACAGAAGTAGAACCAGTAGGCCAACCAAATGGAGTGCTTTGCAGTTTAATTTGATTTATTTTTCCTAAAGCAATGCTTGTATAATTTGAAAGTGGTATATCAATACTTGTCCAGCCAGAAGCAGTAGGGGTAATAGAGTATTTCTGCTCAACTGTGCTTGGAGAGGTGTTAATTAAATAAACGTCAAACGTGGTGCAATCACTAGTCCAAACATCCAAATGTAAGCTGCTGTAAGATGATGCATTAACCGCAGTAGGAAATTCTATTCCTTCGTAATTAAATGTAGTGTAAGCCAGCGTACTTGCCCCCCCAATTGTTGGTGTAGCATACTGAGTAGATTGCCCCCAACTTGGATGCCAAGTAATACTTGAATAGTTGGTGTAGGCATCACCAAAAATAGATAAAACATCTCCCGAACTTGCTGTTGGCGTGGGAGCCGCCGTGGAGGGTTGTGCAATTGCCCGAATCATAAAGAGGGCAAGCAACGAAAGCAGAAAGATTTTTTTCATTTCTTTTCTTTGTTTTAATGAATAAATGGTTGACATTTTTGCATTATCCCAGAAGATAATGACAAGCATGAATCGCTGAAAGCAAAATCGTATTACTTCCAAATAGAAGTTGCAAAAATCCTCACTGGCTGTTGAATTTGTAAAAAAAGCAACACATCAATCCTACATCATGCAGTGAAACTTCATTCGTTTTGGGTTTAACAATACTACAACATTAGTACAACTAACTTTTTGCCTACATAAACAATCTTCCTGAAATCAGATTTGATTATAAGCTAAATGACGGCAAGCAGTTGATTTTAAAGTAGTCTTACTTTTCTCAATTTTAATTATGGAGGGATAGTTTAACTTCAAAGTCTGGAATAAGAAATTACGCTAAGTAGGCGCGTGAAAAAGTGTCGATTGTTTTGAGTGGACTACTTATAATCTTTTTCTGTTGTGAAAAATTATTCTTAGAGTTGATAAGGAAACGAATGTGTCAAATAAGAGGTTTCTTATTGCCAATAAGATTAAGCTTATTCCAGATAAGAGGTTTCTTATTACCAATAAGAGTAAGCTTATTCCAAATAAGAGGTTTCTTATTGCCAATAAGATTAAGCTTATTCCGAATAAGAGGTTTCTTATTACCAATAAGATTAAGCTTATTCCAAACAAGATGCCTCTTATTTCCATTAATTAAGCGTTAGCTCACTTAATGAAAAAAATATTGCACATAAAAAAAGCCACACTTTCGTGTGGCTTCAATTTCTCCCGTATTTGTGCATCAGTCAAATATCGATAAACAATCAATCGTTGATGGGAGATATTGTAATGTATTAGTAACCAAAATAGTTTTTTGCATTGTAGTAACAAATGTCTTGAATTACTTTACCTGTCCATGCAATATCGTTAGGAAGCTCCCCATTTTCGATTTCTTCTCCAAACAAATTACAAAGAATACGTCTAAAATATTCATGACGTGGAAATGATAAAAAGCTGCGGCTATCGGTAAGCATACCTACAAACCTACTCAACAATCCCATATTCGATAAGGCGTTCATTTGTTTAATCATGCCATCTTTTTGGTCTAAAAACCACCAACCACTTCCCCATTGTATTTTTCCTGGAGTACTGCTTCCAACATTGAAGTTACCAATCATAGTGGCAAACAACTCATTATCGGCAGGATTAAGATTATACAATATTGTTTTTGTTAGTTTATCCTGTGTTTCAAGTCTACTTAAAAAAGCAGATAAGTTTCTTCCCTGATTGAAGTCGCCAATGCTATCAAAACCTGTGTCTGGCCCTAGATTTTTAAGCATTCTACCATTATTATTTCTCAGAGCTCCTAAATGGAACTGTTGAACCCATCCTTTTTCATGATCCCATTCTGCAAACAAAACCAACATAGCACTCCTAAACTTGTTTTGTTCAAGCAATGTTAAGGAAGCCCCACCAAACACTTTGGAAAAGATTGCTGCTACTTCTGCTTCAGTATATTCTTCTGCATATAATTCTTCCAAACCATGATCGCTTACGTTGCATCCCATTGAAGCAAAGAAATCGTGGCGGCTTTTTAGAGCTTTAGTATAATCGCCATAACTTCCAATACTGATGTTTGAAGCTGCTTCAATTCTTTTTACATAAGCAATAAAAGCAGTTGGATTGCTTACATTCATTGCCGTATCTGGACGAAATGCAGGCAAAACAGGTATTTCGAAGTTTTGATCTTTTAATTGTTGGTGGTAGCCAAGATTATCAGCAGGATCGTCTGTTGTGCAAACAGCCGCCACATTCATTTTGCGTAAAATGTTCTTTACACTATACTCTTTACTACGCAATTTTTCAGACGCACTATCATAAATACGCTTTGCCGAATCACTGTTAAGAATTTCGTATTCGTCAAAATAACGTTGCAATTCTAAGTGGGTCCAATGATAAAGTGGGTTGCGCAAGGTGTAAGGTACAGTAGCAGCCCACTGCTCAAACTTTTCAAAATCTGAAGCATCTCCTGTGCAATACTTTTCATTAACTCCATTGGTACGCATTGCACGCCATTTATAATGGTCGCCATACAGCCAAATCTGTGTTAGATTATCAAAGTTCTTATCTTCAGCTATTTGTTGTTGAGGCAAATGACAGTGATAATCTATAATAGGCATTCCCTTAGCATACTCATGGTAAAGAATCTCCGCTGTTTTATTTTTTAGCAAAAAGTTTTCATCTAAAAAGGACTTCACAGTTCCTTGCTGTCTTTTGGGTGTAGGGTTAAAAGATGAATCTGACATGATAAGTAGTTATATAATGATTAAAATTGTTGTAGCGCATTAACAGTCCCAGTAAATCCATTCGAAATAAGAGACTCCAATTGTTTAGAAACCTCATCTGTGAAACCAGTTAACAAAGAAAGATCAATTTCCCAAAGGGTTACATCTTTCAAAATTGAATCTACCACAGCAGGAATCTCCTTAGCTTCCCAATGCTTGTTTAGTGTTGCAGCATAATCGTCTGTAATAGCATATTGAACATTGTTCAAACTGCCTACATATTTACCATCAACTAAAGAGCTTTTCATGAAGAGGATATAAGCAGCAAAACCAGTTGCCATATAGGTTGGCGCAACTGTGTTTTTTGAATAGTATTTAGTAAGGATTGGCAAATTGCGCATCTTCATTTTTGAAGTGTATTGCATGGATATGCTAATCCATAAATGCTCTATAAATGGATTTCGGAATCTATCTAAAACCTTTCCAATAAATGATTGTGCGTCTGCCAATGTAATGTTTTCATTTAAAATGGCTGGAGCCATTTCCATATTGGCAATGCCTGTAATGAACTTTTCAAATGTTTCATTTGCCATTGCCTCCTTCACAGTGGTGAACCCACCAACAACGGCTAATGCACATGAAAAAGTATGTGTGCCGTTCAATAAACGAAGTTTCAATTCACGGAACTTATTAATATCTGGCACAATCACCACACCTTCTTCGTCGGCAAGGCTGAAAGATAGTATCTCTTTTGTTTTTTCTCTTTGTGTTTCAATAGCCCACAAACGATAGCATTCGCTCATAATCATCAAATCGTCTGTATAGCCCAAAAGCTCTTCTGCCAGTTTTTTATCAGTTGCAGATGGTTTGCCAGGAACAATTCTGTCAACTAATGAATTACAGAAATCATTAGCAGAATCAATCCAATTAATAAAGTCGGCACTAAGGTTATTATTAATAGCCAACTGCTTAACGATTTCTTTAAGCTTTATACCGTTATCTACCACTAATTCAGTTGGCACAATTACAAAACCGCTATCCTCAGATCCGCCAAAAGTTTCATATCGTTTCAAAAGTACAGCAAGTAGTTTACCCGGAAAAGAGATAGGTGGTGCTGCATTTACTTTGTCATCTGCTAAAAGAGTAATACCTACCTCAGTTGTGTTAGAGATGATAATCTTTAAATCCTTGCTAGCAGCAACCTGTAAAATCTCCTCCCACTCGCTACTAGCAGATAAAACACGGCTAACAGATGAATTAACAATTATTTCATCAACCTTAATGCCGTTATCAACGCCTTTAATTAACTGTGTAAATAACCCATTTTGTGTTGCAAAAGCATCCGTTCCTCCAGTACTAGTACTTTTAATTATTACTACCCTACCATTAAATATTCCTAATCTATTTGCCTTATCAACAAAATCATCAATTAGTCCTCTAAGTAATATTCCAGTTCCAAACTGTAAAATCTTTTCTGGAAGTTCAAATACATTTTCGGGGGGCAGTTTAGCACCTGCCACTTTTATTTGCCCTACATTTTCTTTAGATAATATCATCTTAAATATTTTAAATAGTTTAGGAAACTTTCAATCCTCAGTTTGCTAAGAAAGCTTATTTCTTATTAAGTCTCTTTGTCAAATCAAGCTTCAACTCCTTTATGCCCTCAACCGCTAATTCGGCCATCTTTTTTGCACCAACTGGACTGAAGTGTGTGTCGTCCTTTTTGCCCTGAGGATAATTAACATTGCCAGAATCAACGTAGTTATATAATTGCTTAGATTGTTCATCTCCTAAGCCGCTTACGTAACTTTTGCTTTTTGCCAATAAATCAATCAAAGGCACATGCAAAGAATCTGCAACACTAATGGTAGCAGCAGGATAATTGCCATGCGAATCTGTTAATATCCCACCTTTAAAACTACGTCTTGTTACTGGCGTAAGGAGGACAGGAATACCACCCTTAGCCCTTGCCTCAATAACAAATTTTACTAAATTTGCCTTAAACTCTTCTATACTCGTTCCTACTTTAGGCTTATCAATTTTTTCGTCATTATGTCCAAATTCAATAAACACATAATCGCCTTCATTCAACCCAGCAAGAACAGAATCCCACCTTTTTTCATTGATAAAAGACTTTGTGCTTCGTCCATTCTGTGCACGATTATCGATGGTAACCGAATTGTCAAAAAACTTACCGAACTCCATACCCCAGCCTGTTTCAGGAAAGGTTTTAGGAGACTTGTTTGCCATAGTAGAATCTCCAATCATCCACAAGGTCAGCTTCTTTTTCTGAATTGCAAACGACATCATCATTACAGAGAGTGACAAAGTAATAATAACAAATCTATTTCTACTATTTTTTAAGCCATTAAACAACTTTTTTAGGAACATATTTTAAGTTTTTTACTTTTTTGAAGATAATTGTTCCGATATCCATTTAACGAAATCATTTGCAGCATTGAAATTGTCATAATCGGCCGGTAGTTTTCTACCGTCTGTATATTCATTATAAAACCACGGATCACCGACAGCAAAAACAGTCCCTTTTCCGTATTTAGCTGTTGCAATAATTACATCATTTTTGTCGGTTAAAGAAGCAACGGCAGGAGAAGTAACTTTCAATGTACTGATTTCTTTTAAGTAAACTTTCTTTGCTACTTTAAAAATTGGGTCATTGCTTGGTATTTCAATTGCCCCCTTTTCAAAGTCTGGAGTCTTAACATGATTGCGGCTATCCTCATTAAACTGAATTCCAAATTTTGACATAAGCACATTCAAATGCTTGAATTCTGCATTTCCCAAATCATTATTAAACACCACCAAAACACCACCAGCCTTCACCCATTCGGCAATTGCTTTAACATGTTCTTCTTCAATGTATTTTGCATTAGGATTTTCTTTAGGAACATCTGGATCTGCGATGAAATAAACTGATGCTTTTTTAAGATTATCAGCCGTTGGCGCATCGAATAAAGTGGCTGTTTTGAAACCATAATTATTAAAAACATGCCCCAATAATGAATAGCCATCATTGTCTAATTCATCCCACTTATAGTGATAAGAGATCGTTCTGCCAGTTATCTTATCTGTTTTATGTTCGTTATTAAAGTAACTATCCAAGAGAACAGTCTTTCCTTTTGCAGCAGATAAATCTGATAAACGCTCTATTTCTACAGATGCCTTAATGAATGCCCCAACGCCTTTTGCATCGTTGGTAATAACCTTTTCGCTCAAATAATATTGGTATGAACCATCTCTGTAAGGTGTACCGCCTAATCCTGCAACACTTACCGTTCCTGTTAGGTTAACCTGACCATTAGCATCTGTAGCAATAAATTTTTTAATAATTCCTTGATAACCTTTTTCAGCAACCTGTTTAAACTTAGTAGGAATATAGCCTTGCCTTACGCCTTTTGCAAGCGCATAAACAAACATACAAGCGGCAGAAGACTCTAAATAATTACCTTTTTCTGTAGGTTTGTCAAGCACCTGATACCATAATCCAGTTGATTCATCTTGGTATTTTTGTATTGCTGGAGCTAATCTGTTTAAAATAGCTAACACTGCTGCTCTTTTGGGATGATTAACAGGCATCTGATCTAGTACATCCACCAAAGCCATTGCGTACCAACCCACTGAACGACCCCAGAAGTTTTGAGATAAACCAGTTTTAGGGTCAGACCACCTTTCTTTTTTACTTTCATCCCAACCGTGATATAGTAAACCCGTTTTTGAATCACGAGCATGGTTTTCCATGTAAATAAACTGATTGGCAATGTCATCAAAGTCTTCTTCTTCATGAAAAACAGTAGCAAATTCAGCATAAAAAGGTTCACCCATATACAATCCATCCAACCACATTTGATAAGGATAACGTTTCTTATGCCAAAACCCTCCCTCGTTTGTGCGAGGTTGGTTTTTAACTTGCTCACGCAATTTTAACGCAGCCTTATAATATTTTTCACTGCCGAGCACTTGATACATCGTCAAAACAAGACGACCAAGCAACACATTATCAATGTTATAATCTTCTTGTTTATACCCCTTAATGGTTCCATCTTCAGCCACCAAGGCATCAATGTAATTTTGAATATGCTTAAAATATTGTTTGTCGCCAGTTTGCAACCAAACACCTTCAATCCCTTTTAATACTACGCCTTCATCATATTCCCATTTCACTTTAGAACCTGTGTCTGGCCAAACTTTCATGGCCGTTGCTGCCATCTTTTGCGACCAAGGTTGGGCGTTTACATTTACTATGGAAAGTACAGAAACCAATCCCGATATACATGCTATTTGAAAGCTATTCTTTTTTTTCATAAATCGTTTTCTATAAACTTTGGGTGCAATCTTACTTCTTTTTTAATAATACACTGTTATTAGGTGTCCATTTCTTTTGCCATTCAGGGTAAGCATCCAATACTTTTTGGGGTGTATAGTTATACCATGCATAACCATCCCTACGTTCCCTAGCCACTTCTGCCAAAGAATATACTAGTTTACTATCCCTATTACAAAAAAGTGGTCTATGTGTTTTTAATTCATAATAACGTGTCCATATTGGGGGTGCCGCACTATCTATCACCACCACTTTATCAGTTGTTGAAACTTTGTAAGGTGTTACTAAGGGGGGAGCAGGCACTCTATCCACCCTTATATTATAAATTTTAGATTCTTCAAACCAAGCTGTTGCATTCTGAACGGCATCGATAATGGCTTGTGATGGATGGTTGATACTCATTAAAAAAAGGACTAACCATGCACTTTCAGAACTACTAATACAAGGTGGCTCAAACTTTCTAGCCCAAGCTGGTTCCAGCGTTACTTCATCGTGTTGTTGACACCAACCGGTCGGTTTGCCAGCATCATTAATTTGGGTTTTGATTATGCAATCCAATCCTTTTTCATAAGCCAATTGAATCTTCTTTTTTAGTTTTGAATCAATGAAACTATACCTTACTTTATTTTCTAGAATATCTTTTAGCAATTCCATCACCCCTTCCATTGCACCATCATTATAGGTAATATGCTTAC
>CANFLL010000103.1 GCA_947447825.1 Chitinophagaceae bacterium
GACTTTTATACATTGAACAAAGGATTATTGGATTTGGTGGCATAGTATATATTGGGGGTTAGTAACGACTAGGCACAGGTCAGAGACCATGCGCCAGACCCCGATTGTTTGGCAGACCTGCGCTAGTTGTCTTTTCAAGAGCCTATAATTTTATATTTTTCGGTATTTAGTAACGGCTAAGCACAGGCCAGAGGCCATGCGCTAGTACCCATATAGACCTGCGCTAGTTGGTAATAACAATTTTGAAACACCCAAGAATAATAGTGTTATTGTTTATCCGTTGAATTATACTCCATCACCAACTCAAAATTTAGACGAAAATGATGATGAAGATTAAAAATATGTATTTAAAAATGTTGGTAAATTTGTTGATTGCTTTATCAATCTGGTATGCCTATATGTATATATCAAACTACATCGGCTATTATGGTTCGTGGCGAAAAAGAACATTTTCAACTGACATCGCAGATTCTAAACGAAGGGGCGTTTTTGCAAAAGAATTGAACTACAAAATTGATAGTTCTTTTGGAGACATCGGCAATTTTAGACCCTTTATTGAAAAAGGATTTTACTACGGTTACCATTCAATAAATGAAACAAGACCTTTGATTGGAAGTGAGTATCCTTATCAATTGTATTTTCAAAACAATCAGTATCCTGATATTCAATTTTTTATTTCAGATAGTGATTTGATAAAGTTTGATAGTGCTAATTTATGTTGGGGGTATTTAAGGACACCGCACTTGAAGGATACTGTTACACTTGATATTATATGGGAGAAATTAAATAAAAGATCAACTATCAAGGTTTGGGATGATAAATAACATGGTCTAAGCAGCAAAAATTTTGGTAAGTGATTAGTACCAACTAGCCCATGAATATATGGGGGCTATTGAAAAGTCAACCCGTTTCATACACTTCGAAAATCAGGGTGCTAGCGCATGAATCCCTTCATGTGCTTTATTGTTACTAAGCCATTTCATAACTATATTACTGTACTTTGCATGGCCCAACTAGCCCATGAATGTAGGGGGGGATTGAAAAGTCAACCCATTTCATACACTTCGAAAATCAGGGTGCTAGCGCATGAATCCCTTCACGTGCTTTATTGTACTAAGCCAATTGAAAAAAGTATTACTGTACTTTGCATGGCTTAATAAAAGCAACCAACAGATGAGCAGTAAATATAAGTTTGTGAATAGGGATGGTGTTTATTTTGTAACCGCAACCATTGTAGATTGGGTGGATGTATTTACAAGAAATGAGTACCGAAATATTCTGCTAGATTGTTTCAGGTTTTGTCAGCAAAATCAGGGATTAAAGATTTATGGTTGGGTATTGATGACAAATCATTTCCACTTAATCTGCTCCACAACAGATGAAAAAGGGATAGGAATGGTGGTAAGAAATATAAAAAGCTTTACCGCCATGAAAATCATTGATGCTACCATTAATAATCCAAAAGAAAGCCGTAAACGATGGCTATTGGACATTTTTGCAAAGAATGGTTTACAAAGTAAAAACAATGTTCACTATCAGTTTTGGCAAGTTGAAAATCACCCGATACTTTTGGACAATGATGAAACAAGGTTCAGTCAACGGTTACAATATTTGCATGAAAACCCTGTGAGGGCTGGTTTTGTGGCACTTGCGCAAGAATGGAAATATAGTAGTGCCATTGACTTTTATACATTGAACAAAGGATTATTGGATTTGGTGGCATAGTATATATTGGGGGTTAGTAACGACTAGGCACAGGTCAGAGACCATGCGCCAGACCCCGATTGTTTGGCAGACCTGCGCTAGTTGAGTATAGATGGCTCTGGATACCATGTTTATAATGCTTCCAATATAGAAAATCAAGAACCACCAGAGAAAACTTTAAAGCAATTACTTGGGAAGAGTCTATATGAGTTGAGTGCTAAAGAATTGGAAATGCTAGAAAAACCAGAGACAAGGGAAATATTACTTGGAGGGCGATATACTATTGTGCTTACTTTTTGGGAAAGGCTTTATATGGCTGGTCATTATGCAGGATTTGCAATGCCAACTGCAAGGATAAATATTATTCCTAAATGGAGACCTATAATATCAGCAGATTTTGGTGAAATCATTGGTTGGGGAGAGGGACAAACACTAGAAGCGGCGGAGCAAACTATGAATGTTACAGAAAAATTGGATACAAAAATGTTAGAAGGTTGGATAAAGAAAGGGTTGACAAAAGATTGGGTGGAAAAACAGCTTTTTACTTACAATAAAAATATATTAAAAGGAGGATTAAAATTGAAAAATGTAAATTTACTTCCAAGGAAAGCATTGATGGAAAAAATATTAAAATTATGGCCTAAACCAATCTGGGAGACTTTAAAGGAATTTTTTCATATAAAATAAAAGATATGCAAGATGCAATTAACCGCCTAATAAATTATTGGGAGGAACAAAAAATAAAAATTTTTCCATCGAGTGTTAATGAAATAATGCTTTTTGAAAAAAAGAACAATATAGAGTTGCCTTATGATTTGATTGAATTTTATTCAAGGGTAAATGGAATGGCTGAATTATATCCAAATTATACTGATGAAGAAGGTTATTTATTTTATCCGTTGAAATTTGTAGTTTCTTGTGAAGAGATGTTTAAAAATGAATTTAATGTAAAAGCATCTATGTTGAATACGTATGTTTTAGCAGACTACTTACATAAAAGCTGGTGGTACGGATTAAAAATACATAGTAAAACTGATTATTCAATTGGCTTTATCCCTGATCATACAGATTTTCAAATAATTACTAATTCACTGGAAGAGTTTATTCAACTTTATCTAATTGATTCTCCGAAATTATATGGCAATTGAAGTGAGCTAGCCAGTCGAGGTCCCAGCTAGTACACATCACTCGCTAATATCTACAAGGGCAAGTGCACCCATTGGCGGATGATTATCCTGATTTTTCGCCATACCACTATGCCGCCGATGACCCGATAACAAATGTGGATGAGGATGGGTTGGATCCGATATCATCTTTGGCGCAGTTAGCATGTCCGGGAGTTAAGGCGGCACTATTAACTACTTTTGATTTGGTACACATCGGTGTGACAGCAGCCATGAACATCGGTAGGATTGCTGTGGTACAAGAAGTTAGAGGACTTACAACTACATCAGTACAAGTAGGGAACTTAACTGCAATTACATTAAGGGGAAGTAGTGATGCGTATAAAAGTGCAACTACACTTGGAATTTTGGGCAGAAATAATCTATCGTCTTATAAAACTCCAGAAGAGAAAGCGGCATATTTGCGTGGTAGACTAATTGGTGATGCTGCTGCCGCTGCACAGGGTAGTGGAGAAGTGCCAACAGGGGGAGGAATGGCCCTAACTACTGGATTAGAAACACTTGGTTGGGGAGTTGTAGCAGGAGCGGCTGTTTCTGCACATGGTTACACAACAGAGCTTTTAGCTACAAAGGATGCTGCAATCTGCATGAAAGAACTTTATGAACTTAGTGCGACAGGTAGCACGCCTGAAATTAAGCCGTATAAAGAACTTAAAAAAGAACCTCAGCTAGTCGAGGTGTTCGCATTTGCTGTTCGATCATGTTAAAGCGAAGCGACATGTCGAACTTGCAAATGATAGGGATTTTTAATCCCGTGACTCCATAATAAAGACTACTTTCGGTTATGGGTTTTGCATATAGGATTGTCAATCAGCATAGTACACACTTCATTACTTGCACAGTCCATCAGTGGGTAGATGTATTTAGCAGAAAGGCATACAAAGATATTTTCTTAGATAGTATCAGGTATTGCCAACAGTCAAAAGGGTTAAAAGTGTATGGTTGGGTAATAATGACAAATCATGTTCACCTGATAATTGGCAGTGACGAACAAAACCTAAGCGACATAATAAGGGATTTCAAAAAATATACAGTCAGCTAGTCAGGGTGTTCCCAACTAGCCCATGAATGCAAGGGTCTATTGATAAGTCAACCCATTTCATACACTTCGAAAATCAGGGTGCTAGCGCATGAATCCCTTCATGTGCTTTATGGTTACTAAGTCAATTGAAAAAAGTGTTACTGTACTTTGCAAGGCTTAATAAAAGCAAACAACAGATGAGCAGTAAATATAAATTTGTGAATAGGGATGGCATTTATTTTGTAACCGCAACTATTGTGGAATGGATGAATGTTTTTTCAAGAGATATGAAGGAAATATTGTAGTGCCATCGACTTTTATACTAATAGAGATGGGGTGATAACATTGACTGAATGAAGAATTTAGATAAGTGTAGATTTAGTAACCATAAAGTCCATGAAGGGATTCATGAACTAGCACCCTAATTTTCGACCATTACTTTACTAGTGGGGTATTTATGGGCTAGATTGGATGCTTGAAGACATATTCGGTATGCGTAAACACATATTTGGTATGTGTGAAGACATATTTGGTATACGTGAAGACATATTTGGTATGTGTGAAGACATATTTGGTATACGTAAAGACATATATGGAATGCGTGATGGCATATTCGGTATGTGTGAAGACATATTTGGTATGCGTGAACACATATATTGAAAGCTGTCAACCTCAAATAATCTAAAACTTAATACATTTTTCCTAAGCTAGAACTTCTTTATAAAATCGCTTACACTTGTAATGTAGAAGGATTGTTTATTGAGAAACAACAATTTTTCAAACGCTTTTTTATACAACATAAAGACTGTAAGCTTCAAAAAAGCACTCTGTAAAGTTTAAGCTTCTTTTTTCCTTCCTAATGTACTTGTGTGGCTAAAATATAGGGTGTAAATAAGTTTTTCGCTCACGATAAATCCCTATAAGGGTTTTAAACCCTTATAGGGTTGGTAATTCGGCTATTAAACGAAAAACTTATTTGCACCCAAAATATACCTGAGTAATATCAAAACCCCTATTCCATTATCTTAGCAAAAAAATAGAGTTTAATGGCTAGTAGTATTTTGATAATTGATGATGAAAGAGCAATACGTAATGTGTTGAAAGAAATATTGACCACCGAGGGCTACAAGGTTGATGAAGCGGTGGATGGTGAAGAGGGACTTAAAAAGTTTAGTGCCAATAGTTATGATCTTGTTCTCTGCGATATTAAGATGCCTAAACTAGATGGTATAGAGTTTTTGCAACAAGCAAACGCCATTAATCCAGATGTGCCCATTATTATTATTAGTGGTCATGGCAACATTGAAACTGCTGTTGATGCTGTGAAAAAAGGAGCTTATGATTACATCTCAAAGCCGCCAGACCTCAATAGAATGCTGATAACCATTCGCAATGCAATGGATAAAACCAATTTAGTTAAAGAAACTAAAGTGTTAAAACGCAAGGTCACTAAAGTGCAGGAAATTATTGGCGAAAGTGACCCCATTAAAAAGATAAAAGAAACGATTGAAAAGGTAGCAATAACAGATGCTCGTGTGCTGGTTACTGGCGAAAACGGTAGCGGTAAGGAGCTAGTGGCAAGGTGGCTGCACGAGAAAAGTAATAGAAAAAACAACCAAATTGTGGAAGTTAACTGTGCCGCCATACCGAGCGAATTGATAGAAAGTGAATTGTTTGGTCATGAAAAAGGTTCTTTCACTTCGGCTATCAAACAACGAATTGGCAAGTTTGAACAAGCAAATGGAGGCACTTTGTTCCTTGATGAAATAGGTGATATGAGCCTTTCTGCACAAGCAAAAGTGTTGCGTGCTTTGCAAGAAGGAAAGATTACGAGAGTGGGTGGCGATAAAGAAATTTCTGTTGATGTGCGTGTAGTTGCCGCCACCAATAAGGATTTGTTGCAAGAAGTAGAGGCTAAAAACTTTAGGCTCGATTTGTATCATCGCCTTGGGGTAATCCTAATTCATGTGCCTTCTTTGAATGAACGCAGAGGCGATATTCCTTTATTGGTAGATAAGTTTTTGCAAGATATTGCTGTGGAATATGGTCAACAACCTAAAATAATTGATGCAAAAGCCATGGAAAAATTGCAAAATCATAATTGGACAGGTAACATCAGAGAATTGAGGAATGTGGTAGAAAGACTGATTATTCTTTCAGGAAAAACCATTACAGCCGCAGATATTGATAGCTATGTTTTGTTGAAATGATAAATTGGTAATTGATATTATTGACATTTCAATTCTGTAGAACGTTAGTTGTAAGGATATGTTACGTATTAAAAAAGGAGAGAAGTTCATCAAATATAATTTTGTTGAACTCCTCTCCTTTATATCAATTGTCAATTAAATTTTAACTGCTTTCGGTGCATTGATTACAAATACACGGGCAATATTAAAACCAAATCGAACTGCATCCACATTCCATTTTTGTGTTGTTTCGTTGATGAATGAACGGTCGTTCATGTCTGGCGAGTTAGAGAAATGGAATTGAAACACGTGACCACCTGTTTCAATATCAAACCCTACCGATAAACAGTTCACTGGTTTGCTGCCCCCATAAGTGTAATCCGATGGGTTTGTTAAACGGTAATAATACTCAGCAGTTAGGTTTACACGTTTTGTTAAACGCAAACGTCCTCCAAAACCTATCGAATAAAAGTCGTTAGGGATAGAAGATTTTTCAACGGAGTTGTAATGAATCACTGTTGGCACTACTTGCAAAGAGATGTAGTCATTAAACTTCCTAGCCACAATTGCTTGTAAGGAGTAGTTAAAGCGGTCAGAATAATTGTTGTAAGTACTTGCTTTATCCGTACTCCAAATTGCACCTCCCGATAGAGAAACTGAAACTGGCATCTTAACTTTTCCGGTTGATTGGCGAAGCAATTTAACCTTTGCAAAGCCATCAAATAATCCACCTTTCGTTCTGCCAATGCCCACCATTGCCCATCTATTAATGCCGTAATCTACGCCCATACGCATGTTTGCTCCGTCTAAACCCCACAAACCTTTTGCTCCTGCATTGATTGGGGTGAAACGGTGCGATATTTTAACGTCCAATACGCCAGCTCCCACATTTTCAATTGATTGACCATTAATCATTCTGGTCGTTTTAAAGATGGCAGTTGTATAATCTGTCTGATTTTGTTTGTCTTTTTTATCTTGTTCATCAAGACTTTTAAATAGATCTACATCTTGAGCAGACGCAATCTTGCAGGTTGAAACAAGTGCTATAATAATGGCAAATGCCTTCTTTTTTGAAACTATTTTCATGAAATTAATTTAAAAATATAATACTATGCTGTCTATTTAAGGCAAATAAAATAATATTCACCGCATCCTTGTTCTTAAATTCAAGATTCTTGCCGTTGAACGCTGAGTTGATTTTTCAATTAACAAACCATTGTTGAAATACAAAAAGGAACGTCACTTAGTCAAATTAATCAACTATTTTGCTTCTAATAAATAGTACGCTCAACTCTCAACTCTCGACTCTCGACTCTCAACTTTCAGTTAAAAAAAACTATTCATATTTACAAACCACAGTAGTCTTTGCCACATCCAGTATTTGTGAACCAATGTAACTTCCATGAATAAACTCTTTTAATGGAATGTTTAAACTTGCTTTAATGGTTGGCTTCCCTTTTTCTATGGTGATAGTTCCCGGAACAGTAATTTCTTTGCTTTTACCATCAATAGTCAAGTTCCCCTTTGCTGTTGCGTCATAAGTGCCATCTTTAGCAAAGTTTACTGAGCTAATGTTTGTAATAAATCCTTTAAAGTCTGCTTTCGGGAATTTAGAACTCTCCATATAATTCTCATTAAAATGATCTTCCATCAAAGCATTCGGAAACTTGAAACCTTTAATAAGCACACTGAACACAATTTGACCTGTTTTGTCAACAAACTTGCTATCCACTTGGTTATTGGTTGCTTTAATGGGTTCAGCACAAGTGCCAGTAGCATCAAAGCTAATTTGTCCTGTTTTAGTTTGATATACTTTTTGAGACATAGCACTTGTACCTATCAAGGCCGAAAAGCTAGCAATCAGAATTATCTTTTTCATATTTTTTATTTAATTGTTTAATTATTTTTTGCTCCTTGGTTCACCCATGCAACAATTTTATTGATGTTGCAACTACTCAATTTACCACCGCCTTTTGGCATTATCTCATAAGCAGGGTATGCCACAACACAAGTAGTGCATGTTGCATCCTGACGAACTGCAGGAGCTAATTGACCAGCAATTGCCGAAGCACTCACGCCAGAATAAGTATCTAAAATTATTCCTCCGCCTTCCCCAGCTGCCACATTACTACCATGGCACACGTTGCAGCCATTGTCTGTAAGTATTGGAGCAATCGTACTGTTATAAGAAACCTTTGTTGTGTCGCAACCTATAAATGCTGCATTTGGGTTAATTACGTCTGCCTTGTCATAATAACATCCCACAAATACACTAGTTATTATTAGGGCAGACAATATTGTTTTTTTCATATATCTCTAATTTAAAATAATTTTATGGAAGCACTTGTCTAATGAGTCTAGTATAATTAAATTGAGCAATTGTTACTTCAATGCAGTAATTTTTCAATTTATTACTTTCAACGTCATTAGTTAGTAATCTTTTGGGTGTACACTTCAGATAAACATCCATCGCCATCCTTTACAACCAAGTGGTAAGTGCCTATTGGCAACATCGTATCAAGCGGAAGAAGATGCCATCCGCTTATGCCGCCATCAATGCTACCATAGTAGGGCCTTTTAATAATATCTGCCTTCACGTAGGATGTGTCAATCAATATTTCCCCTAAGCTAACTGGAGTTTTAGAACTGTCAACATTTGGAATAGCTAATGTTTGAGAAGTGTCTATTACTATGTTTTTTCCTAAACATTTATCTAGCACACCTGCTTCATGCTTGCAAGACCAAATTGTAGTAGATAGTGCCGCCGCAATAAGGGCAATGAACACCACCTTTTTTTTCAAATTTATCATTTTATATCTATTTTCAAAGACTGAGAATCTCCTATACTTTACCATAAATAAACCCAACCCATAAATCTTTTAAGCAATCTACAGGTTGGGCTCAGTTTATTCAATTATTGTACGATGATAGTTTGTTTTTGAACAAGCGAATTACTACCATCTGTAACAGATAAGTAGTAGATGCCTGATACTAAACCAATAACTGGCAAGGAAACAAGGTTTGTTCCAACAGTTACTGATTGATTACTATTCAATACTTTTTTTCCTACTGCATTGACCATACTGAAGCTAACGTTAGCATTCTTCAAGCTTAAATAGTTAACTTTTACAGATTGACCAGCTTTAACAGGATTAGGATACAAGCTTGTAATTAAGTTTTTGGTAGCATTAACCGTAACGGTCTTTAAACCAGAATAATTAAATACACCAGATTTATCTATTGATTTCAAACGGTAGAAAACCATGCTGCTCAAAGTGCTCACATCATCTTTGTATGTGTAGTTAAGTTTAGTAGTAGTTGTTCCACTTGCTTTTTGAGTTCCTACTTTACCAAATGTCTTTCCGTCCAAACTTCTTTCTATTTCAAAATGGTCGGTGTTAGTTTCAGTAGCTGTAGTCCAACTGATGGCAACAAATGAGTTAGATAAAGTTGCGTCAAATGAAGCCAATGTTACAGGCGTTGTGGATGCATTTACAGTCAATATTATGGGAGTTCCTAACATTGGATGGTCTTTTGCATTATTATTTCCATCACCATTTGCCGCATTGCAAGCGTAGTAAAAAGTGTCTTTTCCTGGTGTTTTAGGCGCGGTCCAAGTAATGTTATCAAAAGTATATGAAGGAGCAATCGCAGTTGCAATGTAAGTAGGTGGTTTGCTTCCATGATGAACTTCAGCACCTAATCCTGCTGTAAAAGGTTCTACTGCTACATTGGAATTCGTAGTTGCAAAATCTCCGTCAGTTGAACTCATGTCAAATCCCCAAGCTTTTTGAGTAGGAGTTTTAGCCACATCGGTAATAACAAGCGATAAAGTGTAGGTTGTTCCAGCAGTCACAATGTTATTAGAGGGAAGTCCAGTTAAAACTCCAGTTGTTAAAGCAGATGCTTTTGCGCCATGACAACCACTTGCGCATCCTGTTTGACTGTAACCTGCACCAGCAAAAGCACTACCATCCGAGTTTAATACCCTTGTAAGTCTATGAACTTTTTTCGTGTTAGTAATTGATGATGTACAAACTGCAATCAATAATGCTGCCGCAGAAATTGTGAATAGAGATTTCTTCATGTTCTTTGTTTTAAAGATTAGTAATAAATATCAAATATATATTAAACAAAAAAAGAGGCATCAAATATTATTGATGCCTCTTTTTTTTTACCTAACCACAACTGGCAAGCGGTCTACCAAATTGTTATCTGCATAAACAGAAACATAATAAATGCCTGCTACTAGGTGTGATCCTGAAACTGATAATGTATTACTACCTTCTATTACTGCTAGGTTTGCACTTAAAACCTTTTTACCCATACTATTCAGTACTTGTACGCTAACAGTACCTGATTTTAGAGAGGTATAAGCTAATTTAATGGCCTGACCGCTAATTAGTGGGTTAGGATATAATTTTGTTATAATGTTTTTAGTAGCTTTAATATTAACTTGTTGAACGACAGAATAGGAAACTTTTCCGTCTTTATCCAAAGTTTTTAATCTATAATAAATAGTACCGCTAAGTTTGCTAGCATCATCAACAAAAGAATAAGAGCGAGAAGAAGTAGTAGTGCCAATTGCAGAAACATTTCCCACATTTGCATAGTTAATGCCATCTACACTTCTTTCAATACCAAAGCTTGATACGTTTGTTTCTAAAGTTGAAATCCATACTAAGTTCACTTTTCCTGAATTAGCATTTGCACTAAAGGATGCAAGCTTAACAGGTGTTGGTATTGCAACTGTAGTTGTAAAACTAGAGCTATATACGTGGTCTCCACTTGAACTACCATTGTTATTTCCGGCAAGCCCAGCAAGAGTAATTTTAACTGCTCCAGCTGTGGTAGGTGCGGTCCATGTGATTCCAGTAATGCTGTAATTAGAGTCTGCCGAATTTGGCGTTGCAACAATCGGAGTTGTGCCATGATATACGGCTTTTCCAGTTGCTGAAACAGCTGTTCCTGAATTAGTAGTGGTAAATTTTCCAGAACCTCCAATCGAAACGAATCCATAACACTTTGCAACAGGATCTTTAATGATAATTGAAACAGGGTAAGCTGTGCCAGCAATTGCGGTATCTGGTATGCCAGCAATTGATATTGAACCCTTAACAGCTGCACCCGCAGTTGCAGCACTCTTGCCGTGGCAATTAGTACAAACAGTTAATGTTGCAACTGATTTGCCACTGTTATGATTTAGACTTTCTTTAGATTTAATTGCCGACGACCCAATAACCACTAGCATAATTGCTGAAGCAATGGTTACTAGTGATTTGTTGATTGTAAATGTTTTTTTCATTGTTTAAGATTGTTTTTTGTTTGTAAATGTTATTTGAAAGTGTGAAATAAATGTATTTTGTAATGTGGGTAACTGAAAAATTTATATTTTATTTAGTGAAAAATGGTTTCTATAGTTACTAGCTGTGCGTGGATCAAATGTTAAGTTCAAGTTTGATGCTTGTGGTAACAGCATCTTATTTATAACCTTCCATACAGGCCCCAAAAGGGATTCTTACTGTGACTATTTCTACCTGCAAGAGAACTTCTTTTCTTTTCATATATGTTTTTTAGTGGGGTTGCTTTACCTTTTTAGTAAAAATTAATCTATTTGTCGGTAAAGATGCAAATCTATCGGTTGACGCTGCTTACTTAAGAAAAAAAATATTTAGTAACACAGAGGTAATATTGGGATTCAATAGATGAAGCTCGAAAGAAATAAGTTGAGAGTAAAAGTGTATAATAATGAGTTTAAAGTTTTATGCTAAAAATGGTATAAAGCCTAACTACTTTACAACTTTAATAGAATATTAAATTAATTTGAGGAGAAGTTTATAACCTAACCCAATTATTGAAATCAAAATATTTTTACAAGCAATCGTTGACTATGAAGACAATTAAACATTAAAATACCCTCACCTAGATATCTATCCTTATTACTTCTGACACTTAGATTTGATTCAAATGACAAATGGATGGTATTTCAATTGCAATTCGAGGGTAAAACTAGGGAGCTAAAAGACTATCTGTTTTATGCTTTAATTCTTCCTTCTTCTTTTTGTCGGCAACCTTTTTCTTGTTATTAAAAAAGCCCCTCAAAAAAATATTACTCTTTGCAGCCTCCATGTTATCACTTAGCCCTTTTGTGCCAGTTTGAAGATTTGTAATGGTGGAATCTATTTTATTACCAAGCTTTTCATCTCTAATTAGTTTATACAACGCTCCCTTACTGTCATTGAGCTTATGGGTGAATTTTACAAACTCAACAGAACTAAATTCCAAATTTGTCAATGTGCTTTTCATGCTACGATAAAACTCCTCATCTGTAATTAACTGTGATAAAGTTCCCTTCCCATTATTTATTTTATAGGTAAATTGTGCAAGCTGGTTTGTGATGATTCGTGCATTATCTACACTAATTTTTATACTTTTCATTAGTTCTTCAAATTCAAATACATTTCTGGAGGTAATTAAACCATCTGCTGAAATGGTGTTTTTGGAATTATTGCCTGGGTAAATCGTTAATACTTTGTCTCCCATCAAACCATCCGAACTAATCATTGCATTAGCATCTGTTTTAATAAATGGGTGAATCTCATCTTCAATTTTCATATCTACCAGCACTAACGTGTCTGTTATCAGGGTGATATTATCAACTGAACCAATCTTAATTCCTGCAAATCGAACATTGTTCCCAATTTTTAGTCCGCTAACATTCTTAAACTGAACATGTAAGTTGAAAGTTCCACCAAACAAATTCTTCTGCTTTCCTGCAAAATAAATGGTAAATACAAACAGAAGTATCCCGAAAATTACAAACATTCCTAGCTTCCAAACAAACCCAGATTCCTTATTCATTTTTGCTGTTTTTATTCATACACATATACTACTACCACAAGTTGGTTCTTCATTCTCATTTCCCAGTAATTTAATTTCTATCTTTAATTTTGAAAGCATTTCTTGGTAGAGTAGACTTTTTAATGTTTAGGTATCAGGTAAAATAAATTGAGCAATTTTACTTTAACGCAGTTGTTTTACTTATTACTTTCAACTTTCTCACAGATTATTCAAAAAAAGAACGAACCCATTCATTTTCGCTTTGTTTCAATTCTGTGTATGTTCCTTCCAAATAAATTACCCCATCTTTCAATATCACTATTCTATCACTAGTCAATCTTGCACAATTCATATCGTGTGTAATGATTATTGATGTTGTTTTGTTTTTTTTTTGGATAGATAATATAAGTTCACTTATTTCTTTTGATGTTATTGGATCAAGTCCTGTAGTTGGTTCATCATATAAAATGATTTCAGGTTTCAGGATAAGTGTTCTTGCCAGTCCAACTCTTTTTCTCATTCCTCCAGATAATTCTGAAGGCATTTTATCTATTGCATCCAATAATCCAACACTTTTTAATACTTCTGTAACTGCGTTTTCTACCTCGGTATCAGATAGATAAGTGGAATGTCGTCTTAAAGGAAACTCTAAATTTTCTCTCACGGACATTGAATCATATAAAGCAGAGTTTTGGAATAAAAATCCAACTCGTAACTTAATTTTGTTTAATTGGTTGTAGTCTAACTTTGTAATGTCAATATCAAATACTTTCAAACAACCTTTATCAGCAGTAATCAAGCCTACCAAACACTTTATTGTAATAGATTTTCCTGAACCAGATTTGCCAAGCATTACCAAATTTTCGCCTGCTTTTACCCGAAATGTTACTCCTTTTAGTATATCATTGTTCTTTCCAAATGACTTATGTAGGTCATTTACTTCTATTTCAAATTGATAGCTAATTGATGCAGGCAATTGTGTTTGATTATATATCATGATTTAAAAAGAATATCAGTTAATTGAACTGCCATCATATCAATGACAAAAATTGTGAGAGATGCTGCTACTACGGCTGAATTTGCTGCCTTACCAACACTCTCTGTTCCGTTTGCAGCTGTGAAGCCTTTATAGCAGCCAATCATACCTATGAAAAAACCAAAAAAGAAAGTTTTAATGGTAGCTGGCAATATGTCTAGGAAAGTTAATGATTCTAGAATTTTATTTAAATAACGAAACAAACTTATATCGCTGTGAATGTTCATGCCTACAAATCCACCTAAAATTCCGATAAAATCTGCAAATACAACCAACAATGGAATCATTAAAGTGGTCGCTAGAATTCTGGTAATCACTAAATATTTAAATGGGTTAATGGCTGACACTTCCATTGCATCAATTTGTTCAGTTACTTTCATGCAGCCTAATTCTGCCCCGATGCCCGATGAAATCTTTCCTGCACAAATCAGAGCGGTGATAATTGGCGAAACTTCTTTTATAAGAGATAGAGCAACCATGCACGGCAACCATGCTTCTGCTCCAAACTTTACCATTGTAGGTCTCGATTGTAAGGTGAGGACTAAGCCCATAATGAAACCAGTGATTCCTACTAATGGAAGTGCTTTATAGCCTAACAAATAGCATTGCCTTATCAGTTCTTTAACCTCAAATGGGGCTTTTAAAATGTTAGTGAAAAACCTAATGATAATGAGGGAAACATTACCACTATCTGTAAAGATTTCTTTTAGATAACTAGTCACAATTTTGTTTTATGATTAATTACTTAATATTTTTTTGAAAAATGCTTTTTTACAAATGCATGTTGTTGATTTTCTGTCATTTTATCTGCTTCAACCACTTCAATCTTTATGTCTTTATAGAGGTGGTTGGTCTTTAAAATATTGTATAACTCAACTTTCGCATTAGTAGGGCCAAAAAGTATCACATCTGTATACCCAAGAATTTTACCCTCCAAGTATTTATAAAATGCTTTCTGCTCATGTTGCTCCTTGTTGTGCATTAAACTTTCACTTTTCACCAAGCCGTCTTCCTTTTCTTGATGTGTGAATTGGGATTCGATTGTATTTGTTTCAATTGGGTCTGTAGTAAATTCCATTAAATTGGCAGATGAGTGATCCATCCAAATGCCAATGCAGTTTTCTTTTTTCATTTTTTTCATTTAAAGTGTTCTATTAATTATAGCTTTTTTGAAAAGTGATTAGTAACA
>CANFLL010000104.1 GCA_947447825.1 Chitinophagaceae bacterium
AGTAGTAATAGATATTAGCCACGAAGCAGACGATTCAATCTCTGCCACCGCCGCCGCTGCAATCGCTGGCATCACTGGCAATGCAAACTTCACCATGGTTGCCCCATTGGCAGCACTAGTTTCGGCTAAAGACGCTTACGACCCTGCTTTGGCTGCCTGCAAACATGGAAACGAAGCTGACACCACTTTGAAGAATCAAAAGAAAGTGTTGCTGTCAACTGCCTACAGAGCAGTGGCGGTTCAGGTAAATGTGCAAGCAAATGGCGACCGTATTAAAGCTTTAAGTAGTGGATGTACGTTGGAAAAAGAGGGTAGCCATCAGGTAATGGGCGAAGTAGTAAATTTTAAAGTGACAGTCGGAACTGTGGCTGGATACATGGATTTTAGTGCCGACAAACCAAAAACATTCAGCACTCACGGAATCATTTTTTCCTATTGGGATCCTGCTTTAGGGCCAACGCCTACCGATAAAAACAAGTGGTTTCAACGGCATAGTAATGGAACAAGCCTTACCATTGGCGGGTTTACGCCGGGCGTATCTTATCCTTTTGCCGCAGCCTATAAAGGGTTAGATAATGAAGAGCTTGTGTGGACGGCAACCATGAACAAGATGGCGGGCGACTAAGGTTATGTTGAATTTTGAATTTTAAATTCTAAAGTAAAAAAAAGAGGCTACCCCCAATGGAAGTAGCCTCTCTTTTAACTAATGTTGTTTTGAATTTGAATTTTATATTTTACCCAAAACTTTCAACTTATGACTTTTAACTTATGACTTATGACTTTCAACTTTCAACTTTCGACTCTTAACTTATGACTCTCGACTTTCAACTTTCGAATAATGACCAGTTAACCACTAAAAATTAAATTTCGTTTTGTTTTCCCATGGCTGCTAGTTTCATTTTGTGTGCCACTTCTTCACCTAAATAATGCGTCATGCGGTGTTCGATGAAATAAATGACAGGCGTAAGCACAATGGCTGTGGTGAATTTGTATATGTAGTTTACTAAACATATTGCAAGCACTAATTGCCATGACCAGTCTTTGCCGAGCTTGAAGGCAATGAACAACACCACAAAACTATCCACCAATTGAGACACTACCGTGGAGCCAGTGCTACGAAGCCAAACCCATTTATTGCCAGTAACCTTTTTAATCTTATGAAAGATGTACACATCCACAAACTGACTCACCAAAAATGCCGCAAGGCTACCAATAATAATCCACATGCCCTGACCAAAGATGCCACTAAAGGCATCTTGCATGTTGGGAATACCACTGTCTTTGCTGCTGCCAAACCAGAAGTCGGCACCAGGAACGTGTATGGCCACATAAAACATGAGGAAGGCATAGGAGATGAGTGCTACGGCAATGTAACTAATTTGCCTCACCGCTTTTGGTCCGTAAAATTCATTAACAATGTCGGTAATGATGAACTCTAACGGCCACAGAAGCACACCACAAGTTAAATTGAAGGCTAACCCACTTTGCCCAAAGATGGTGAAGTTGAAAGGGTGTATGCCAAGGAGTTTCTCGAAAGAAAATATCTTTCCACCAATACATTCTGCAATTAGGGCATTGGCCACAAAAAAGGCGGTAATGGCAATGAACAGCTTGGCTGGTTTGTCGTTTAAAATGTTTGTAATCATAAAGTTGTAAGTTGTATGTTTTAAGTTGTACGTTATACGTTTTAAGTTATACGTTGTACGTTGTACGTTATACGTTTTAAGTTGTAAGTTGTACATTTTTAAGTTGTTCGTTTTGTGCTATCTGCTTTGAGTTTAACGTATAACGTAAAACGTAAAACTTACAACGTACAACGTATAATGTACTACTAAAAAATTATATAAGCCAAATATCCTATCTGCAAAATAAACATCACAAGGTTAATTAGTAATATCCAAATAGGCACGTTTATATTTTTCTTGGAAGTAAACAGCAAAAGCCACCAAATGTTAAGAATAATGTTCAAAATAAATGATGCACCCCATCCCAAAGTAATGATAACCGAATTGATGTCCTGATTGCCAATAAAGTCTTTAGTATGCCTCACCACAAAGCAATAAACAAACAACACATTGCAAATAACCCCAATGCGGCTGATAAATAAATGTAAATGCTTAGGCATAAAATACTTTAGAGAATAAAAAATGGCATTAATTTGCCGCGATTATAAAACAATGATAATGAAGAAATTTAATTGGAAGCCTCTATTGCCCCATATTGTTGCCGTATTAACGTTTTTAATACTGTCGGTCATCTATTGCAAACCTGCTTTGGAAGGAAAAGTTTTAGAACAACATGATGTGGTGCAATGGAAAGCTATGGCACAACAATCGTTTAAATACAAAGAAAAAACGGGGCATTTTCCACTCTGGACAAACAGTATGTTTTCGGGTATGCCTGCCTATCAAATAGCAATGGGTAGTAAGGATCCTGCGGTGGTAAGCGTTTATTACATTAATCAACTACTCACTTTTGGCTTGCCTAAACCAGCCTATTATTTGTTTTTGTGTTGCCTTGGGTTGTACTTCTTTGCGGTTGTGCTAGGCGTAAACCCTTGGTTGAGCATTGTGGGTGGCATTGCCTATGGTTACTGCTCCTACGACCCAATTATTATGACAGCAGGCCACGACACTAAACTTTTATCTATTGCCTATGCACCAGCAGTTTTAGCTTCTTTACTTTTAATATTTAAACGGAATTATTGGTGGGGTGGCATTGCACTAATCATATCTGCTACTGGTTTGTTTTGCCAAAGTCACCAACAGATTGCCTACTACACGTTACTAATGGGATTAATTATGTTTATTCCATTTTTGATTGATACCATCAAGGAAAAAGACTTTAAACATCTATTTATTTCCATTGCACTAGCCCTTGTTTGTTCAACGGTTTCCCTGCTTCAAGTGGCTAATAGCTATTTTCCTACTTACGAATATTCAAAGGAAACGATGCGTGGTGGTGGTAGTGGATTAACACTAGGTTCTACTGATAAAAAGAACAAAACAGAAGGAGGATTAGACAAAGATTATGCGTTTAAATGGAGTTACGGCATTGGCGAAACAATGACTTTGATTGTGCCAAATGCTTATGGTGGCGGTAGCTCTACTAGTTTGGGTGATGATTCTAAAATATCGAATTTATTACAGAATAGTCCCGATATACCACAAGGTGCCATTCAACAATTATATCAGGCTGCATCAGCCTATTGGGGCGATCAACCAGGCACTTCAGGTCCGGTTTATCTTGGCTCATTTATCTGTTTATTAGGCATTGCCGGGTTTGCTTTATCTAAAAATAAAAATAAATGGTGGCTTTTGGCTATCACCATTTTCGGTATCGTATTAGCTTGGGGTAAGAACTTTGAAGGGATTAACTATTTCTTGTTCGATCATTTGCCTTTCTACAAAAAATTCAGAGCACCATCTATGTCATTGGTGATGCCACAGTTCTCTGTTTCATTGATGGCTATTTTGTTTGCAGGCGAGTTCATGGATACGGTGAAAGAAGGAAAAGAAGCCCAAGCAAAGCTGTTGAAGAACTTTTTGATTGTGGCAGGAGCAACTGCCGGAGTATTGATTGCTTTTTACTTGTTTGCAAGCTACAGCAACGCTAATACTTTGGCCTTGAAAAAGAGTTTGGAAAATGCGTTTAAAGGAAATGATGCATTTGTGAAAAGCTACATGAACGCATGGACGGAAGACAGAAAAGCCTTGTACTTTAAAGATATGCTTCGTTCGCTAGGCATTATTGCAGCAGCAGTTGGGGCTTTGTTTGCTTATTCAAAAGGATTTATTAAGCAGCCCATTGTTATTGCAGCTTTTATTCTATTGACAGTAATAGATTTATTACCTATTGGCAAAAGATACTTTACTGAAGAAAGTTTTGTAGATGCTGAAAGTTATGATAATGCTTACCAAAAATACAATGCAGACCTTCAATTGGATAAAGACACAAGCTTTTATCGTGTATTAAATTTGGCGGCTTTTAATGGTAATGGATTTAGCCCCGATGCAGGCAACTCTTTCAATGATGCTATTCCTTCTTATCATCACAACACAATTGGCGGTTACAATCCAGCTAAAATGTCTATTTACAATGATTTGATAGAGTTTCAAATCTATAAAAACATTCAAGCATGGGGAAGTAATTCAGGTGCAAAAGATAGTTTCCCTGTGTTGAATATGTTGAACATGAAGTATGTGATTGTGCCAGACCAAAAAGATCCTAAACAAACAATGGCTATTCCTAACCCTTTTGCAATGGGCAACTGTTGGCTAGTGAAGGAAGTGAAGTTTGTGAAGGATGCTGATGAAGAGATGTTGTCATTGAATCATTTTAATCCAGCAACAACCGCTTTTGCAAATGAAAGTTTTAAACAGATAGTAGGCAATCAACCAACTTTTGACTCTACAGCTAGCATAAAATTTATTCAGAACGATAATGATTATGCCAAATATGAAAGCAATGCGGCTAGCAATCAATTTGCCGTGTTTAGTGAAATATATTATAGTGCAGGATGGAATGCTTACCTAGATGGCAAGAAAGCTGATTATTGCAAGGTGAATTATGTATTGCGTGGTATGCCAATACCAGCAGGCAAACACACTATTGAGTTTAAGTTTGAACCATATTTAGTAAACTTAGGCGAACAACTAACTAAGTATTCTACTTACTTAGCCGTATTATTAGTGTTGTTATTTGGATTTTTTGAATGGAAGAAAAGAAAATAGTTGTTAGTTATTGGTTGTTAGTGGTTAGTTACAAGTGATTCGCAAATTTTTCACTTTTCCACTAAACACTAACAACTTAACCACCTACAACTTACAACTAAAGAAATGGACAGATTCATACCTCACAACGACCCATTGGGTCAATTACTTCAAACAGAATCGGAGAAGCTTTTTGGGTTGATGCAAACCATCAATGTCGAAAATTTAGGCTTGTCCGAACATGGTGTTGAATACTTTTTAGGTAGCCATTATAAACGTATCTTCTTTTCTATTCAAACAAGTGCCCATCTGCTTTATAACAGCATTACACTCAGTAAAAAGAGGGTAGGAGAGGTGGTGATAATGGATTATGGTGCTGGGATTGGTAGCTTATATATTCTTGCCAAAATGATTGGTTGCAAGAAGGTTATCTATAATGACATTCTGGAAGAATGGAAACAAAATGCCCTACTCATCGCCAAAGCCATCGATAAGGATGTGGATGAATACATTGTAGGCAACATTGATGAAACCCTAGAGGTGTTGCAACAGAAAGGTATTGTTTGCGACATCATTACGTCTAGGAACGTAATTGAGCACATTTATAAATTGGATTTATTCTACAATATCATCAACCAATATCAACCCCAAGCCATTGTTTATTCGTCAACCACTGCCAACTTTAATAACCCTGCAATGAACTTGCAGCATATACTTCACCACAGAAGAGTGGAGAAAATGTATGTAAAGCAAAGGCTTGAGTTCCTTAAAAATAATTTCAGTTCATTATCAAAACCTGAAATGGATAAACTAGCAGTGCTTACAAGGGGGTATGAAAAAAGTGAACTTATTGCTGTGGTTGAGGAGTTCCTGAAATTTGGCAAGTTGCCAGAAAAGAATTATTACTACACCAACACCTGCGACATGAACTATGGTGTTTGGGCAGAAAATTTGTTGCCATTTAGTTTGCATAAAGTAATGGTGGCAGCTAGTGGACGGTCGTGTATAATTCAACCAGGTTTTTGGGATACCCATTATTCAAAACCTTGGAAAAACAAAATGGGTAAGATATTCAATGTGCTAATTGCTAGTAATAAGTTTTTTGGATTTCTTTTAGCCCCGTTTATCTACATTGTAGCCTTGCCTAAATCTGAAAAATAGTATCCATTGAAAAAGAATATAGCCTCAATTGTTTCTTATCAGATACTTCCTTATGCAACTGGGGGACAAAAGTCTATTGCTCAATTTAATGAATACTTGGGGCAACGGAGCAATCTAACCGTTTTTAGTACTAGAAACAATAACGTAACTCTTGCCAATCAGTATACTTTATTGCCTTGGTTGAAAAGTGGCTTAATTAAGTTCTTTCAATTGTCTTTGTTTTTCAGAATATCTGCTTACATAAAATCTAATGGAATTAAATACTTCATTTTAGAGCATCCCTACATGGGTTGGTTGGGGTGGTTAATAAAACATGCTTGCAATATTACCCTTATTGTTCACACACACAACATTGAGTATGTACGATTTAAGTCTGTTGGTAAGCCTTGGTGGCCAATATTGATGTGGTATGAAAGGTGGGTACTTAACATGGCTGATGTGGTATTTTGTATTTCAGAAGAAGATCGGCAATTTATGATTCACAAACTTTCGGTTAATGAAAGTAAATGTCAGGTAATAACATTTGGTTTACCCATTTCTTCTGTTCCAGTTGATAAAAAAGCATGTGCAGATGAAGTGCGAAAACTGCATCAGATAAACCAAGAAGAAGCAATTATTTTGTTTAATGGTCAATTGAGTTATGGTCCAAATCTTAATGCAGTAAAGGATATTCTGAATAACATTAATCCTATTTTACTGAACAGTGGGTTGTTGTACAAATTAATCATCTGTGGTAAAGGATTGCCTGATGAGTTAAACAGTTTGAAGGATTATGCTGATAAAAATATTATTTATGCAGGACTAGTGCCAGATATAGAACTTTACTTTAAAGCTGCCGACATTTTCATAAACCCAATATTGAGTGGCGGAGGAATAAAGACTAAACTAGTAGAGGCTCTTGGTTACAATACCACCGTTATATCGGCTAAAACAGGGGCAATTGGTTGTGATAAGGAAGCAAGTGGTGATAAACTTGTGGTGATACAAGACAATGATTGGCTTGCATTTGCAAAAGCCATCATCGATAAACTTCAACTACCCATTGAAACGCCAGCTTCTTTTTATGCAAAATACTATTGGGGAAACATAGCACAGAAAGCATTAGACTGTTTACCGAATTAGTTTTCCTTTCAATTTAAACACTAGGTATTTAATGGCATATCTGCTATATTCTTTGCCTAAATACACAAGACAGAATAGGTAATAGTAAAGCCCTTTTCCTTTCCGCTCCCTCATAATCTCCAGTTCATTTTGAATCATTTTTAGTATCAGTTGCAACTGTTTATTAACTTTTGTACTGGCATTATGAATATGAACTATCGTAGTGTTTGATAAGAAATAGGAGGGGTAACCAAGCGCAGAAAACTGGTAGCACCACAAATGATCCTCGCCGTACATAAAGAATCGTTCATCCAATTTATGTTCTGGAAGTTTAGTCAAAATCTCTTTAGGAAACATAAAGAAAGCACCATTCACCCAGTCGCAATAAGTAGTAAAATCTGTTTTAAAATATTTGCCCATCATAAGTTTCGCTCGCTTCTGATAAGGCATTGACAAAGGAATGAAGCGTAATAAATCGAATATCTCCCATCTGATACTTCTAAAACATCTGGCAGAATACTGCAAACCCTGATCGGGATAAACCATTCGTACTCCTAAAGCCCCGATTGGTTCTTTAGTATTTTCAAAAGTTGCGACTGCAATAGAAATACTGTCTTCTGTGAGATAAGTGTCGCTGTTCAATAGTAAAATATACTTACCTGTTGCTTTGGTGATGCCAAGATTGTTGCCTTTAGCAAAGCCATTGTTTTCCTTATTTTCAATAAGAATGATAGATGGGAATCGTTGTAGGAATAATTGAGGGTTGCATTCTTTAGAGTCATTATCTACTAAAATAATTTCATAATCTATTGCCTTGGTATGGTTCAAAACACTCTCTATACAGTTACAAGTAATCTGAAATGTGTTGTAATTTATGATGATGATAGATACCTTCAATGTAGTAAGTTGTTACAAATTAGTCGATGAAAAATACAAGTGTTTATACAATTCAAATATAGAAAACCCAAAGCCATTAATGATGTAGAATAAATACCACAAAGTAAATATTCTTTGTCTAAAAAATAAAAGTTTAGTAACTATTAAGGGGATATTTAACCACAAAATTCACTAAGGCTTTCACCCAGAACACAAGGATTGTGAAATATTATTTCTTCAGAACTACCATTGGGGGACTCTAAACCTTAGTTTACTTAGTTTTTTCCTTGTTTGCTTAGTGGTAAAAAAAACCAGAAGAGTTACAAAGTTTAAATGTAAGAACGTAGAGATATAGGGTATTTTCACAATTGTATTAAATGAGCATTAGCTAATTATAAATCCTAAACGTGTAATCCAAAATTTAAAACTAACAACTACCTCACAGCCTCAGCAACCCCATCTTATTCATGGTATTTATTGGTTTATTATCCCAAAACAGTTCAAAGTTCTCCAAGCCTTCTGCTTCATAATCAGCTTTCACTTCTTGCAGTGTGTAGGTTTTAAGGTTATTTACTGAAGTCTTTTCTAATATATTAGACAACCATTCGCCTTCCTTTTCACTTATTTTAATATTCAAACTTTCTTTTTTCGATTGAAAAGTTAAGGAGGCCATTGTCCATTGGTTGCCTTTCTTAGATTTTATGAAGGGTTCTACCAATGGCGAAATTCCCAACCAGACTACTTTACTTGTTGGTTTATCCACCGTCGGTTCAAGTTCTAGTAAGGCATTGGTAATAAAGTCTGGTGAGATCTTAGTTTTAGGAATTTTAAATTCAAACCAAGATTGCAAATGTTCATCTAAGCAAAGGTTGTGCATAAAGTTAAACAGGGACTTCTTTAGTCCAAAACTAAAAGCATCATGGTTAATGCCTGTTTTATCTGTATACACCACATCATTATTAGCAAAGCTTCCCTGATTTTCTTGTTCTATGATTACCCCGTATTTGTCTGGATTCATGCCAATAGGACTATGTGCCGTTAGTGCAAACTGATGCCAGAAAGCTGATTGCAACACACCTGCTTTAAACATTTGCCTAACCATTTCTAGCGAGTCAACTGTTTCCTGAATGGTTTGCGTGGGATAGCCATACATCAAATAAGCATGTACCATAATGCCTGCTTCGGTGAAGTTCCTGTTCACTTTTGCTACTTGCGAAACTGTTACGCCCTTCTGAATAAGAGCTAATAATCTATCAGAAGCAACTTCCAGTCCTCCCGAAACTGCTATGCAACCCGAAGCTTTTAGAAGCAAACACAAATCGAGGGTAAAGCTTTTTTCAAAACGGATGTTTGTCCACCAGCTAACCACAAGTTTACGCCTTATTATTTCTAATGCCAATGCTCGCATCAAAGATGGGGGAGCAGCTTCATCCACAAAGTGAAATCCATTCTGTCCTGTTTGAGCAATAATCTCTTCCATTCTGTCTGCCAATAGCTGTGCATTGATAGGTTCATAGCGTTGAATATAATCCAATGAAATATCGCAGAAAGTGCATTTGCCCCAATAGCAACCATGCGCCATGGTTAGTTTATTCCATCGTCCATCGCTCCACAGGCTGTGCATTGGGTTGGCAATTTCAATGGCAGAAATGTATTTATCTAATAGTAAGTCGCTGTAATCGGGCGTACCTACCTGTCCTTGTTTATAGTCTGTGCATGCTTTATTATCAAAGTAAGTAACCTTGCCGTCAACCAAAGTAAACGTGCGTTTCAATGATTCAATGGCAGATTTTCCTTCAACAAAGGCTATCAGATTTTCAACAGGAGCTTCTCCATCATCTAACGTTATGAAGTCATAAAACTCAAATACACGCTCATCGGTAATAGAGCGGAGTTCAGTATTGGCAAAGCCGCCTCCCATGGCCACTTTCACATTTGGATAATTTGTTTTAATCCATTGGGCACACCGAAGAGAAGTATATAAATTGCCAGGAAAAGGAACTGACAATGCTACCATCTTTGGTCGCACTTCCTCCATTCTTTTAGTAAGAATATTCAATAAAACACCATCTATATAGGTTAGAGGTTGTTGAAGGGCTTCATATAATTCATCAAAACTATTAGCTGATCTGCCTAGGCGTTCTGCATAACGACTGAATCCGAAGTGTGCATCAACACATTCGCTAATAAAGTCCGACAAATCTTCCAAATACATGGTAGCAATATGTTTCGCTTTATCCTGTGTACCCATAGCACCAAAAGCCCATTTTAAATCGTCCAGTTGAGCAAACCGTGAAGCCTCTGGCAAAAAGTCTCGTTTGCAAACCAAGTGTGCTAGGGTGGGATTATTGCCCTGTAGAAAGGAGATTACATTATTGATAGTATTTTCATAATCTCTGCGCAAGGCCAGTATTCGTGCAGCATTTGCACTTATTTCTTTCCCATTATTCTCCTCAACGGCCTTATCAAACAATCGTTTCAAACCATCTTTACAAAACAAATCAAGTGTAGTTTCAATACCTAAATCGGACTGAAAAGAAGAAATGTTTTTTGTGTTAAGAAACCCTTTTAAATAGGCCGTTGCTGGATAAGGCGTATTTAACTGTGTAAAAGGAGGGGTTATGAGATAGATTGTCAAAAGTGATTAGTTGTTAGTTGTTATCAGTGGTTAGTGATTAGTTGTAAGCGATCAGTGATTAGTTGTAAGCGATCTGCAATGTATAGTAGATTAATAATTACTAATGCTAACAACTAATAACTAACCACTAATAACTAACCACTAATAACTAACCACTAACAACTAACAACTAGAAAACTAGTCTTCGAAATGAATAGAAAAGCTTATCATCCGTGATTGTATTTTATCAAAAACGGATGAATATTTTAAAGATGGATCAACGATGTTGAGGTTAGTAAGCCCATAACTAAACTTAATTTCTGGTGAAATGGTTACAAAAGGAAGAAAGAAGTTGCACCCTACTCCGGCTTCTAAAGCAAAATCATTTGATTTCAGCTTCAAGAGTCCCTCCATATTTCTTGCGGCCGAGTTGCTACTAATATCCTTATCGAACTTTACACCTGCTAGCGAATAGAACCTGAAATTATCTATTCTGTCTGAATTGAACTTAATATGAATAGGGAGGCTAACCAACGTGCATGGCAATGTTTTAACAACAGTGCTATCTTCACCCCTTAAAAAATCAGGTGTAGTAAGCGAATATGTGAAGTTTCTAGCCCCACCCAATACCAATTGAGGATTTATTCGTAATTGAAAATGTTCATTTAAACGAAAAGTACCTAAAAAGCCCAGCGTAATTCCACCACTAGCTCCCGGACGTGCCACTTTAATGCTATCAGTTTGTGGGGTTCTGTGCAACATTACGTTGGATAATGTTGGATGCAAATAAGTCGAATTGTATCCGAGCGTTATGCCAAAATAATAAGGCAAGTCATTATCTTCAGGACGATAAATTTCTTTGTCTTGCGCCATCACCGAAGATAAACCAACAAAGCAACTAGCTAATAATAAGTATGTTTTTACTTTATTCCGCAATAAATAGTGCATATTCCAAATGTTAATGACTGTAAATAAGTTTGTGTAAATCCAGATTCTTGCATAATGCCTAAAAAACGATTGCCTTCGGGAAAAGCCTGAACACTATCATTTAGGTATTGGTAAGCGTCTTTGTTTTTTGCAAACATTTTGCCAAATCCAGGCGCAATCTGGTTCATATATAAATTATAGAAACCCTTAAAGAGCGAGTTCTTTGGTTTTGAGAATTCTAAAACAACTAATTTTCCGCCAGGTTTCAATACTCTTTTCATTTCCTCCAATCCTTTAGAAAGGTTTTGAAAGTTTCGAACGCCAAACGAAACAGTAACCGCATCAAACGTGTTGTCGGCAAAGCCAATGTTTTCGCTATCTCCTGTAAATAGTTGAATACTGTTTTCCAATCCGCGAGCTGCAATCTTTTTTCTACCCAAATCAAGCATTCCTTCGCTAATGTCGATGCCCGTAATCTTCTCAGGCTTCAAAGCATCGTAAGTCATCAATGCCACATCAGCAGTGCCTGTGGCTACATCCAATACTTGCTTAGGCTTTAGTGATGCTATTTGTTTGATAGCTTTTTTTCGCCACCAAATGTCGATGCCAGCACTCAAAAATCTATTCAAGAAATCATAGCGGAAAGCAATACTATCAAACATGTCTGCCACTTGTTCCTTTTTACTAAGGCTACTATTTTTAAGCGGCGTAATTGTATCGTGTGCAAATTTCCCCATTGCTGCGAAGATATTGGTATTGGCTATTAAGAGCAACAATGTAAGATTGTTCAATGCAAAATTTGGGTTAAACTATTAACAAACTTTATGTAGTAGGCTTCTGCTTATATCTTCCCAAATGTAAGGCTATTGCTTTTTTTAATAGGCTCGTATTTTGTTTGAATATTAAAATTCTTTGCTTTGATATAAGTATAACTAAAGAAAACACAAGGCATTTGTGGTTTTAATACTTAAAATCTATCCTTTACTCTTTCCTTTCTTAGCTTCTTTTTGCTTAGAGAACGTGTCATTAAAAAAACATTCCATTCCACGTCTATTGCCGCAACTACCTTTTTCTTTCAAGGTAATATCATTGCCTTCAAAGTTAAAATCAATGATACAAGGATCACCTGCCTCACTGTAAATGCCAGTTTTATCATCAGCCATTTTCAAAATTCCTTTCAGCTCACCTACACAAGTTCCTTCTTTCTTTTCAAAATGAATAAAGAAAAGATAGCTGTTAGCATCTTTTCCATCTCTAATTGAGATAAAGTTTTGTTGATCAGTTAAATATTCGCCGCTTAATTTATTTTTTCTAGGTAAAGTGTCAATGGGGTTTAATATCACGCCCACCTTTTTAGGATCTTCATTGGTATCATTAACCACCACCATAAATATTCCTGCACTATTAAAAACCCAGCCCACCCTTGTAAATTGCAATTGTTTGCTGGAAGCATTAATTCTTTCCTTACTAACAGTGAAGGTTGGCTCTTTATTGATGGAAAGCGTATGCGTATATTGGTCTTCATCTTGTTCATTACTCAAAATTGCCTTAGCCGCCAAGAATTTGTTTTGCTTATCAAACACCAAAACAACTTGTTGAATTACCTCTTTCTGAACTAAGTTAAACAAGAGATAAATTTCTTTTTCCTTTTCAAAACGACCAACTGGATGAATTTTAAAAGGCTTTTTAGCATCAATTAATTGCTCAATTACGCTATCTGGAATAAACTGTTTCAACACATTATGTCCAATAGAAACGGTATCCGCAACAGCATTTATATTGCTATCAGCCACTGAGTAAGGCAGCGTTAATGGTGCAAAAGCAGCCATAAAATCATTTACTTTAACTGGAGCATCTCCTTCTAAATCAGCCTTCTTGTGTTTGCAACTCATAAACGCTACCACAGATAGAAGTATAAATAAATGGATTATGTTATGTGTTGTACTTTTTCTTTTCATAATATACTATACGAGGCGATAAAAGTAAATGTATTCACTAATACATTGCTACTAACAACAAATTATTTATAAAAAGATAAACTATTAAAAGGAACAATACATTTCAAATGCATTCTTATGAACCCTGTGTTCAACTTCGATTGAACTAAAATGTTGCTTCTTCATCCTTTATCATACATGGATGATGCTTTATGATCTTTGAATAGTTCTTTTTTTTCTTGTGGATAGTAATCGAGTATTACCAAATGAAATGAAAAACAATGGTACACATTATCACTTCAATCTTTAATGAAACATTTTATGACTATCCGCTATCTGGTTATTCACTACTACTTTCTCCTTAATCTTCGCTGTCATCCCGGTAGGGATTTAACCGAGTTATACAAATTCAATAATTTTATTAGATTCCTACCGGCATGACAGCAAAGTGTTTATTAGGTTCGAGTAATATTTTACCAAATAGCGGATCAATGTCGTTTAGTTAAGGCTTCCGCCACAAAGACCCAAAGGCTCAAAGAAGAACATAGTAAAAAAGAGAAAAAAAGTTAATTAAAAAAGCAAGGATAAAAGCTAATACCCTCCTTTGCACTCTTAAAGTGCAACGTTTTACCTAAAATCAGGAAAGCCCTTTGCGATTTCTTTGCGAAGTTACTTTTCGTACTTTGCGGTTAAACTTTTCTTTTTTCTTAACTAAACGACATTGAAATAGCGGATAGTTATTTAACATTTTTAATAAGGTATTCAAGTTTTCGTCAGTGAATTTCTTTGTAAATGACTCTGCTAACTCATCGTTAATTATCTAATTGTAACTAAAATGAATTGCTTGCTATTCCCAAATTTTTATCTTTACCCAATGAAGATTACACTTTGCAGTATTGGGAAACCACATGATGCACACTTGAAACAAGCAATAGAAGATTTTACAAAACGTATCACTAACTACTTTCCAGTTGAATGGCAAGTAATTCCTCCACCCAAAAATGCGGGGATTCTTAGTGAATTAGATTTAAAAAAAGCAGAAGCAAATAGTTTCTTACAATCATTATCTAAAGATGATTTTTTAATTTTATTAGATGAAAGAGGAAAGAACATCAGCTCTCCAGATGTAGCAAATTTGTTGCAACAACGTGCTAATGAAAGCACGAAACGAATAGTCTTTTTAATTGGTGGAGCCTTTGGTGTTGATGATCAAATATTTTCAAGAGCTAATTTCACGTGGAGTCTTTCCAAATTAGTTTTCCCTCACATGATTGTTAGATTGGTATTGGCAGAACAAGTCTATAGAGCCTGTTCCATTTTACGGAATGAGAAATATCATCACAGTTAAAGCAGGGAATTCGCTTTCAAATTTTCAGAATTAGTTCCCTGTAGTTATCATTTATCGCAGCTCACAACCTTTTCAAAGGTTGTGATATTTTAGCCGTTTTTTCATTATCCACCAACCTTAAAGCTGCTTTTGCAATGACATTGAAATTTTCAAATGAATTTCCTTTCCTTTTAAACTTATTCCTTTCAACTTTCTTAGTAAGAGTGAACCCCAACTAATGTAGGAGTGAACCGTGATTGTGTAGGATCGATCCATGAAATTGTAAGAGTGAACCCCAACAAGTGTAGGAGTGAACCTTGATTGTGTAGGATCGAACCGTGATTGTGTAGGATCGAACCATGAATTTGTAAGAGTGAACCTCAACTAGTGTAGGAGTGAACCGTGATTGTGTAGGATCGATCCATGAAATTGTAAGAGTGAACCTCAACTAGTGTAGGAGTGA
>CANFLL010000105.1 GCA_947447825.1 Chitinophagaceae bacterium
GGGCGAAATGTTGTTTTGTTTCCCGACCTGAAAGCATTTGATAAATGGAGCGATAAAGCAAAGGAACTTTCACACATTACAAATTTTATTGTTTCTGATTTACTAGAAAAAAAAGCAAATGAAACTGATAAGCTGAAAGGGTACGATTTAGCCGACTACTTAATAGACATAAATTACAAACACATTACAGAAATAAAACAGAAAAATGCCAATGCCCCTATCACTACGCACGTGAGGGGAAATGAGTTTTTAGGACAATACACGCACGCACGAGAAAAAGCCTATCCTACTATCACAACACATGCGAAAGGGAATGAGTTCTGTACTATCTGTTCGCACGTTGAAAACAAAGACTTCGTTACTATCTGTTCGCACGTACAGGAAGAAGATTTTTCCTTTGTCAATACGCACGTAACACTATTAAGATTTCAGCAACAGGCAAAGGCAGCCTATAAAAAATACTTTATGGGAAAGCGAACCCCCGAAACTGAAAAAAGCTATTATGTAAGTTGGTATAATGATATGAAATCAATACTTAAAGATTTCGGGATTACAGAACAACAGTTTTTTACTTTCATAAAATAGGGCAATTTATAAGGTTACAAAACTGACACTATTAAAAAGAAATTATACTTCAAAATATTAGAAAATGTTAGAAAGATAGAGTGCTGAAAAGGTAACAAAGGTAACAGCCTATAAAAAGGGCTGAAAATTGTACAAAATAGACAGTCTATAAAAAGGGATAGGATTAAAGAAAGTTTACAAACTTGACAGTCTATAAAAAGGGGCAAAGGCAATAAATAAAATATTGTTTTTGTCCTTTTTGTTTTTATTGAGAAATAGGGCAAAAGTTCGCTTTATGAGTTCATTTGTACCTTATTTGTACCTTAAAAGGTTTGTACCTCGTGAAAGTGTTATGTAGTATGAGTTTTAGAAATTTGTTACTTTCTGTATTGGAAAGTAAGATTGAAGTTTTTTTGCTTTGTGGTTAGAATTTTATCTTTTATGCTAATCTATTAGGAAGCAATTTGATATACTATCCAACTCATTGAATATGCTAGTATTGTCATATAAATGAATTGTATTATTGGCCATTTCCAACTTTTAGTTTCCCTTTTTACTACAGCTAATGTACTCATACATTGCATGGCTAATACATAAAACACCATTAAAGATAATGCGGCAGGTAAGGTATAGACCTTACTTCCATCTGGATGTTTTGCTGATTGTAGTTTTTCTCGCAATGATGAATTGTTTTCATCTTCAACACTATATAATGTTGCCATCGTTCCCACAAAAACCTCCCTTGCTGCAAAAGAGGTAACAATTGCTATTCCAATTTTCCAATCATACCCCAAAGGCTTAATGGCAGGTTCAATGGCTTTGCCTAAAATTCCAGCATAAGAGCTTTGTAATTTTTCAGATGAAAATTCTTTCCTTAAAATAGACTTTTGTTCAGGGTATTGTTGAATATTTTTTTCTAATTGTACTTTTAGTTGCTCAATTTTATTTCCTGGCCCGAATGAACTAAGAAACCATAGCAATAAACTTATAGTAATTATTATTCTACCTGCATCATGAATAAATATCTTAGCCTTTTCAATCATAGTAATACCTGCATTTTTCCATCGTGGACTTCTGTAAACAGGTAGTTCAAGTATAAAAAAACTTTTTTCTTTGATTTGAATAAACCATTTTGCAATAAAGCTTACCAACAAAGCCATTACTGTTCCTAGTAAATACAACCCCATCATTACTAATCCTTGTAAACTAAGAAAACCGAAGTAAAACTTGTTATCAATCACCAAAGAAATAAGAATTGTGTAAACTGGTAGCCGAGCACTACAACTCATTAATGGTGTTATGAGTATAGTAAGCAGTCTTTCTTTTTTGTTTTCAATGTTTCGGGTACTCATTATTGCAGGAACAGCACAAGCAAAGCCACTTATCATTGGCATTACACTTTTTCCATTTAACCCCACTTTACGCATTAATTTATCTGTCAAAAAACTAATGCGTGCCATATAACCAGTATCTTCCAAAAGAGTAATCAATCCAAACAGAATCATGATTTGAGGAATGAAGACCATAATCCCACTAAGCCCTGCCAATAACCCATTCACTATTAAATCGCTCCACCATGTAACGGGTAGATTGCTATTGAGTAATGATCCTATTTGTTTAAAACCCCACTCAATACCATCCATCGGGAATTGTGCTAGCCAAAAAATACTTTGAAACAAAAGAAACAATACTGCTATTAATATAAGATAGCCCCATGTGCGGTGCAATAAAATGTTGTCTAGTTTCTCAGTAAATAGTTTTTTTTCTAATGGGTCAGGTTCAACGACGTTTTGTCCCATCGTAGTTTTAATACGCTGATAGCGCTGCATTATTTCCTCTGCTTGTGTTTTAGTTGGATTGAAGCTATTGTCAATTTCTATTTGTTCAACCGCTTCTTGTTCATTAACTGTTAATGGAAAGTTTTCGTGGTTAATAAGGTAATGTATAGCAGCATAGTCACTTAATTGTGGAAATAGTTGCTGAACTTCCTGAATAGCTTTCGGTGCTAGTTTTTCACTATCAATAAAATTCCGTTGAAACTTTTTATTGGTATTCTTTGAAGCTCTTGCTAACACCTTTTTCAATTCGGTAATCCCTTTGCTTTTTCTAGGATTCACTAAAACCACAGGTACACCTAAATCAGTGGCCAATCCATTAATGTCAATTTTAATTCCTTTTTTTTCTGCTAGGTCATTCATCGTTAATGCCAATACTACTGGAATTTTTAAATCCAATATTTGGCTACAAAATAGTAGATTACGCTTAAGGTTACTTGCATCCGCTACAAGCAAAACCAAATCAGGCTTTACTTCTTCAGGGTCAGCATTCATCAATACTTTATAAGCTACCCATTCATCTGCTCTACGAGGATAGAGGCTGTATGTGCCAGGTAAATCTGTCAGTTCCGCTTTGGTGTCTTCATCCAATGAAATGAACCCCGTTTTTTTATCGACTGTAACCCCGGGAAAGTTGCCTACCTGTTGGTTTAAACCTGTTAAAGCATTAAACAGGGACGTTTTGCCACTGTTTGGGTTGCCTACCAATGCGATATGTAAGGGAGTATTCTTCAATTAGCGGCAAATGTAACCCTACCAACTATTATTACATTACGATATGGGTAATTGGGGGTATCAGAATTAGAAAACTTTTGCATATTTTACCAATACTTTTCTTTCCTAGAAGCGATTACCAAAAGATTAAGTGGTTGTTTTATTGCTATGATATTTTAATTGGCAGTAAAAGGCAACGCAAAAAAGTGAATAAAATATAATGTTAAGTATCATGACTGCATACGCAATATAATTTCCAATTTTGGGTGTAAAGTTTTTCATAAGGTTTGCAGATACAAATACAGGAAAACTAACACTATAATAAAAAAGTAGTGCTGTGCAAATCCAAAATGCTGGGTTGGTATTCAATCTGAAATTTTCATCTTTTCTAAATAATTCTAAAAAATAAAACATAGATAAGAATATTGTAAATAAGCAACCAAGCGAATAAGTTACCGAATTGAAACTATTAATTCCCTGTATAACTGTCATGTCTAGTATTGAAACAGTAGGAAATATGATTAGTAATCCGAATATTAATTTCTTCACTTTCTCACCTGAAATTAATTCTCTTAATACCCAGATGTAAAAACAAAATTCAACTAAGCCAAATACATTATACAGTGGGATATTGTGAATAGATCTTTCAGAAAGATACACCCCAATAACTTCAACTATTATACTTATCGACAAGAATGGACAGAATGCTTTTAAAAAAGTAGGCGTTCCCTTTTTTAAAAAGAGAGAGCCTGACATAATAATACCCACTAAAATAAATACAATATGATATAAATAATTCATCTTTAAACTCTATAAGAAAATAAAGATAAAGAAACCATATAATTTAATTCAAATTGTTAGCGTATGATCCATTCTATCAAATAAAATAAGGGAGGCCTTATAAAAAGACATCCCTTATTTTATTTTTATTTTTCAAGTTATCTGCTAGATAACCATGAATCCATTTTCTCCGTTATCTACAATAGTAACGCCAATTTCTGGAGATTCAATATCTGTTCCTGTTGATTTTCCACATGAAGGAGGGCAAAGTCTAACCATATTATATGCTAATATGTTAGTATTATTTCCTTCTGTAATGTAAATGTCCTTGTTTAAAGTAGTTCCTGCAGCTCCATCTTTTTGTTTAGTAGCTACCATAACCAATGTTTGTCTTCCTGCATATTCTGGCTTTTCTGCATAATCGTGGCTGTAAGCACCAAAATAAAATTTAATGCCATCGCCACCATACATTTTAGCTTTTTCCAAAAATTCTTCCATTTCTTCAATGCTCCACCAACCACTTAAACTGTCTTCTTTGCCAATTCTTTCACTGTTTTGAATCCAACGTTCTTGTTTGTAATTTCTAATTACTGTGTCTACATGTTGTGTAGAAACGTACTTTCCCACTGATAGGGTTTTTTTCTCAATTGTGATCATGACTTTAAATTTTAATTGTGTTACTAATTGTTGTTGACAGAGTAAATGTATTTACTCAGTCTAGAGAATTTTGCTCATTTAGTATTTAAAATCAATCAATTATAAATTTATTTTATTTATAAAGTATATATATTCAATATTTTATAGAAAAATTGCGTGAAAAAATACCGTAGAGGGAACTCAAAAATCGACGCTTATGGCGCAAGTATTCTTGCAGTTTTTGCGCAGAAAAATTTGCGCCAAAAGCGCAGAAAAAAAACGTAGTAAATAAATGCCCCCTTTTTGCACTATGTGAATTTGTTATCTGATATTTGGTGTGGACATATCCCCGTTTTTAAAATCTCCTTAGCAGATGGTTCTTTGCACCCCCTCATTAGCCTCTCATTGAAAATAATGGGGGGCTTTTTTATATTCTTAGCTTTAAGTCAGTATTTTGATTTTGTTAATTAAGTTCATTAGCTTTTTTTCAGCATATTCCTATTGTTCTTAAAAAATTATTACTTCTTCCATCTCTCAACTTTAATGGGTACTTTGTAGTTTTTTCATTCTACATATTTACAATGAATAATATTCATGGAAAGATCACTCTGCAAAAAGTTCCTTTATTCCGATTATTGTTGTCGATAATTGTTGGCATCGTGGCTCAATATCATTTTGATGTTCAACTCAATTATTGTTTGGTAGCTGCTGTAATGGCATTGATAATGCTTTTTAGCTTCCAGTTTATTCCCTTCAATAAAAAGATTCACTTAAAACCAATTCAAGGTTTTGCCTTCATTACTTTTTTTATTTCCATTGGGGCTATTTTGTGTTTTCAAAAAAACATGATTCATCACAAAGAGTGGATTGGCAACTATTATAAAGAAGGAATGCCGGTTATGGTTACCATCCAAGAACCCTTGGTGGAAAGAGATAAGTCTTTTAAAGCATTGGCAAAAGCAGAAGCAGTTCTTGTAAATAGTGAGTGGCTGCCCACGAAGGGTAACCTTTTGTTGTATTTTATTAAAGATGAACAATTACCTAACATTAAATATGGCTCACAATTAATTGTATCTAATCCATTATTAAACATTGAAAATGCCAATAATCCAGGCGGTTTTAATTATAGAGAGTACTGCGTTTTTCAACACATTTACTATCAATCTTTTTTAAAGCAAGGAAGCTATAAAGTGCTAAATACCCTAAATACAACGTTTATTGGCAGCCTTATTATCAACTTACGAGTTGCCATATTATCTATTCTTCGAAAAAACATTTCGGATAAAGATGAATTAAGTGTAGCCGAAGCATTGCTAATTGGCTATCGAGATGATTTAGATAAAAACCTTGTTCAGGCATACAACAACACTGGAGTTATACATATAATTATCATTTCTGGTTTGCGTATGGGAATGATATATGGGTTACTAATTTTTCTTTTTCGGCCATTCAAAAACAAAAACTGGCTTCCTTACGTAAAGCCAATCGTCATCCTCATTGTGCTTTGGGGCTTCTGTCTTATTGCAGGTGCAGCTCCTTCGGCAACTAGAAGTACCGTAATGTTCAGTTTCATATTGTTGGGAGAAAGCATCAATCGGCGAACCAATATCTACAATAATCTTTGCCTATCTGCCCTAATCATCCTTTTGATAAACCCTTTCAGTTTGTGGGATGCTGGCTTTCAGCTTAGTTATGCCGCCGTGTTAAGTATTATTCTATTTTATAAACACATCCATCAATGTACCTACTTTAAAAATAAATTGTTGGCTTTCGTCTGGAGTCTATCTGCCGTTACGATTGCTGCACAAATACTCACCTTGCCACTCATTCTGTTCCATTTTCACCAGTTGCCCACGCTGTTTCTTTTCACCAATGTGCTGGCCGTGCCATTTTCCTGCTTCATATTATATGTAGAGCTATTACTGATATTTTTTTCGCCCATTCCTTTTTTGGCAAATCTATTGGGCAGTTTCACGGGTTGGTTATTGGGTATAATGAACCTATATATTACCAATGTGAACAATCTTCCATTTTCTGTTTGGCAAAACATTCAAGTCGATTTACTACAAGTACTTTTTTTATATGGGTTTATAGTTGGATGGTCGGCTTGGTTGTTACTCAAAAACAATCGTTGGTTTGTAGGGGGGCTTTTTTCTTTTTTTCTATTTATAGTTGATAATACAATTGATATTATTAATAAATCTAAACAACGAAAACTAATAGTGTACAATATTTCCAAACATTCAGCAATAGACATTATTGATGGTAGTAACTATCAATTTATCGGGGATGGTTTGTTGAGCCAAGAAGATTTTTTGACAAATTTTCACCTTAAGCCTTCTCGTGTTTTAAGTAGGGTAACAGAGTCAGAAACGCTAAATAACATTTCAGTTAGTCAAAACATCATTCAATCCAATCATAAAACAATTCTTATTTTAAATCAATCCATTAACCAATTTCCCATTCCTAACAATCGATTAAAGTTTGATGCCATAATCATTACACATAATGCCAATGTTTCAATTAAAGATTTAACTGCTCTTTTTGATTGTAAAGAATATGTATTCGATGCTTCATCTGCTTTCTATAAAATTAATAATTGGAAAAAGGAAGGCAAAGAAGCGAATGTTCGTATCTATGCTGTAGCCGAAAATGGGGCTTTCGAAATGGAGCTTTAAAGTTGAAGCTATTTGACTGTGTATAAATATTTTTCGCTTTACTATTAAGAGGCATATCTGGAGACGTGCATTAAGGCATCTTTTAAGCGAATATCTTTTTTGCACCCTTAACAAACTGCATTTAATTGTAAACGATGGCCTTTTATTTCTCTGCTATGCCCGTCAACCAGTCATAGTTGCTTGATAACACCAAAGCTTTGTGAATTTACACCTCTGCTATTACGATTTACACAAGTGCAATGTTGATTTATACAAGTGCTATGTTAATTGATACCTGTGCAAAGTTAATTTACACAAGTGCTATGTTAAAATTTACAAGTGCTACATGGATTTACACAAGTGCTAAATGGATTTACTCAAGTGCTGTGTCAAAATACACTTGCGCTATGTTAAGTTATACAAGTGCTATATGGATTTACTCATGTGCTAAGTCAACAAACACTTTCGCAATGTCATGTTATACAAGACTTTTCTTGTGGTATTTAGTGGATTTATATCTTTTTTATTTATTATTTTCAACTTCCTTGTATACTTTAAACCTTTACCTTGCCGCCCTGCATCCAAGCTAAAAATTTAATTCATGCTAACAATTCTTTTCTTCTTTTTTTGCCATTGGTTTCTTTCCTTGTTCTTTCATTCCTTTTTTCTGCATCGCTTTGCCTCCCACAAAATGTACACAACCAGTAAAAATTGGGAACGTACTTTCTATTTGGCAACTTGGTTCATTCAAGGTAGTTCGTTTTTAGTTCCTAGGGCTTATGGGGTGATGCACAGAATGCACCATGCCTACAGCGACACCGAAAAAGACCCACATTCGCCACACTTTTTTAAAGATATTTATCAGATGATGAAAAGTACGGTTTTAATATTCCGTAGTTTTCTTACAGGAAAAAATTTGCCCGAACCACAGTTTACCAAAGACTATTTACCTGTTTGGACAAAGCTTGATAAGTTTGGTCATCATGTGGTTACTCGTTTAGCCTTTGGGTTTTCTTATCTGGCTTTCTATATTGTGTTTGCGCCTAATTATTGGTGGTTTTTATTGTTGCCCATCCATTTTTTAATGGGACCAATTCAGGGAGCAATAGTTAATTGGTGTGGACACAAATACGGGTATAGCAATTTTGATAATGGCGATCAGAGTAAGAACTCTACGCCTTTTGGCATTTTATTAATGGGTGAATTATTTCAAAATAATCATCACTATGCCAAGAGTGATGCAAATTTTGCCAAGAAATGGTTCGAGTTCGATCTTACTTATCTGGTAATGAGGGGTATGAATACGATAGGTATTATTAAGATAATTAAGTAATGACCTGACAGGTAGATATTAGTAGAGGAGAGAACAGTTGACACACTAACAACTAACTAATATCCATTAATCATTAAACTTTAATCATTCAACATTAACAGCTAGCCATTATTTTTACCCCGTGAGAAAATTTAAGAAACCCGTTATTTTAGAGAATGTATTAGTAGAAAATTATGCCGCCGAAGGAAAGGGTTTGGCAAAAGTGGATGGTAAAGTGATATTTATTGAAGGAACTATCCCAGGAGATATTGTAACTATTCAGTTACAAAAAAATAAGAAAGATTGGGCAGAAGCATATCCATTAAGTTTTACAGAATATTCAAAAGATAGAGTAACTCCATTTTGCAAACACTTTGGCGTTTGCGGTGGTTGCCAATGGCAGATGCTTCCTTACAGTCAACAACTAGGTTACAAACAACAACAAGTTGCTGATAATTTAGGAAGAATTGGTAAAGTAGTCATGCCCGATTTGATGACCATTGTTGGTGCTGATGCCACAACAGCCTATCGTAATAAATTGGAATACACATTTGCTACTAGAAGATTTATTCCTAAAGAAGAGTTTCAACAACTTCGTGCAGAGGATAAATTATCAGAAGCCATTGAAGGAACTATCGGAGCTGCTGGGTTTCATGCAAAAGGCCAATTTGACAAAGTGGTAGAAATAGATACTTGCCATTTGCAAGAAGAACCAACAAACCTGATGCGTAAGGCTATTGTGGCTTTTGCAAAAGAAAATAATTACAGCTTTTGGGATATTAAAAATCATGAAGGATGGCTGCGAAATATGATGGTGCGCATTGCCACTACTGGCGAAATAATGGTGAACATCGTTTTGGGATTTGAAGATAAAAAGATGCAGAAAAATCTTTTTGATTTTCTGCTGAAAGAATATCCAGCCATTACAACATTGTTATATACCATCAATCGAAAATTTAATGACAGCATATACGATCTTACGCCGGTGGCTTATCATGGCAATGGATATATCATAGAAAAGTTAGAAGAGTTTCAGTTTAAAATAAGTCCTAAATCATTTTTTCAAACCAATACTAAACAAGCAGAAAAACTTTATCAGATCACGAGAGACTTTGCTGAATTAAATGGCACACAAACGCTCTACGATTTGTATTGTGGCACTGGAAGCATAGGTATTTTTTGTAGTAAGGACGCAAAAAAAATTGTAGGCGTAGAACTTATAGAAGATGCCATTAAAGATGCAGAAGAAAATGCAGCGTTAAACAACATTAACCACTCTTTCTTCACGGCTGGCGATGTGATTAAAATTTGTGATGATGCCTTTTTTGAAACACATGGCAAGCCTGATGTTATTATTACTGATCCTCCACGCGCTGGAATGCACGAAAAATTGGTGAAGAAATTGTTGGATATTGCTGCTCCTTTGGTGGTTTATGTTAGTTGCAACCCGGCCACGCAAGCAAGAGATTTGGCTTTATTGGATGAAAAATATCTGGTTACTAAAGTGCAACCTGTAGATATGTTTCCGCACACCCACCACATTGAAAATGTTGTTCAGTTGAAGCTGAGGGGGTAAATGAGGCAATAGGGTAGAAGAAAAAGAGGCAAAGAGGAGGATAGGGAAAGAGTTGTTACCACTACTAAGTTCACAATTACAGAGCTAAGTACACAAAGGTGTTTAGAACAATATTGATAACTCTGAACAAATATCACCTCATAATCCTTTTGTACTTTGCGGTTAAAATACCCCCTGATTAGTAACAAAGAGTTAATTGATTTAAAGTTTCTTTTTAGAATTTATGTTATGAATGAATTTAGGCCAAGTAGGTTCGAATTGCTGCCCCCAGTAATCAAGAACCTTGTTATAATAAATGTATTAGTACTCATTGCACAGAATACTATCGGGAAACAATTGCCGTTTTCTGTAGATAATGTGTTTGCATTACACTCTTGGAAGAGCTCGCTTTTTCAGCCTTGGCAATTAATAACCCACTTGTTTATGCATGGTGGTTTGATGCACATTTTGGGAAACATGATTAACCTTTGGTTTTTTGGTGCTACGCTCGAAAACTTATGGGGAGGTAAAAGGTTTCTTATTTTTTATATAATCTGTGGATTGGGAGCCGCTTTATTGCAACTGCTTTTTCTTAATTACGAAGTGGCACAGCTAACTAAGGAATATGTTGATCTGGTTGCCATGCACGCAAATGGTGCAAAAGGAGCTGCCGAAGCAATGCTTCATTATGCGTTGAAACATGGCATTAATCTGAATGATGATTTTGTAAATTATTTGCGCTCGAACCCTAATGATAATGAGGCAACTGGAAAATTACTAGAAGCACTGGAAAGTAGCTTCAAACAGAAACTTGATACACCTACCATTGGTGCTAGTGGTGCGGTATTTGGAGTTATGGCCGGGTTTGCTTATCTATTTCCGAATGATTACATCTACTTAAATTTCTTTATTCCAATAAAGGTTAAGTGGTATGTTTTGGGCTATTTTGGTATTGAACTTTTCTCTTCCATTAAAAATTCTGTTGGCGACAATGTTGCGCATTGGGCACATATTGGAGGGGCAATTGTAGGGTTATTGTTAGTAATTACCTGGAACAAAACCAATCGGAAAACGTTCTACTAGTATCAACATAGCATTACTTGAGTGTATTTTAATAACTAATAACTAAGGATTTCACAAATAACATAAGCGGAGGATATAACGCTTGTTATGCAAAGAAAAATACAAACAAATAATCTTAGGGTCCTTAGCTTTTCTTAGTGAACTCGGCGGTAAGGCTATTTAGTAATAACAATTTAGCACTTATGTAACGTAATTGCATTTATTTTTACACAAAACATCATATCGTGGGCATCAGAGATTATAGCAATAAAAGGGTACCGTTACTGGGTTCAGACAACAATGCGCTTACTTGGCTCATCATTCTTAATGGTACTGTTTTTATATTACTCAACTTTTTAAAGATTGTTTACTTCTTCTCCGAAGTCCCTATTGACCTCTTTCAACACCAAATTTTGGATTGGTTTAGTTTACCTGCTTCTTTGGAAAAATTAGGTACACGTCCATGGACAATAATCACCTACATGTTTAGCCATTTGGGCGTTTGGGAATTAATCAGTTCGTTATTGTGGCTTTGGGGTTTTGGTTACATTTTGCAAGACCTGACTGGTAATAGTAAACTACTCCCAATTTATTTGTACGGAGGATTTGTTGGTGGGATATTCTTTTTGTTGACCAATAATATTTTTCCTGTTCTTGCATTAAGGGTAGATACCATCAACCCAATGCTGGGTGGAAGTGCTGCGGTAATGGCAGTGGCAGTAGCCACAACAACGCTTGCACCCGAATACAGAATCTTCCCACTCATAAATGGCGGCATACCATTATGGGTACTTACCTTAATTTTTGTTGCTATCGATTATGCCACCATTGCTAGTGCAAGCGGTGGTATGGCTGTTGCGCATTTGGCTGGTGGCGCAATTGGTTTTTTATACATCAAACAATTAGGAAAAGGCAATGATATGGGTTCGTGGATGATCTCGTTCTGGAATTGGTGTGATAATCTTTTTAATCCTGAAAAAAAAGTAGCTGCCATTTCTCCTAAAGACAAAATTTATTACAAAACAGAGAAACCTCCTTACTCTAAAACACCGAACATAACCCAACAAAAGCTTGATGCCATTTTGGATAAAATAAATCAAGAAGGTTATGATAGGCTAACCGTAGAAGAAAAGTCTTTCCTTAAAAAAGCTAGTAAAGAAGAACTCTAGATTCAGTATTATGGAGAAACTGTTGCAATTTTTTAAAATAATTATCTGGGGCTATGCTTTCGTTTATTTAGTCTGTTGCCTCACGCCCTACATTAGTCCATTACACTTTCCTCCTTTTACGTTTTTAGCACTCCTTTTTCCATGTTTCTTTTTGGGCATGTTGGTCGTGTTGCTTTTGGGCATATTCATTCTTAAAAAAAGAAGTTTTTTTTTATTATTGATATTATTATTAGGCTATAAAAACATATTCTCTACAATTGGCTTGCATCAGAGCAAGCAATTTACTCAACAAAAAAGCCCAGATAACATCAGATTACTTTCCTGGAATGTGGACGATTTTGTTGATTGTGCAAAGCAAAATGAGTATCCGGGTTGCCCTTTGAGAAATATTTTTAACTTTATAAAGTCCACTGAAGCTGATGTTCTTTGTTTTCAAGATTATAGCAATTATTCGAAAAATGAGTTTATGACCTCTAGTTTAAAATTCCTTGTAGATACTTTAAACTATAAATACTACTATTTTTCTGTGGATGATCCATGTACTAAGGAATATTTTCCTAGGAGATATGGAACAATTATTTTATCGAAATTTCCTATTATCGATTCCGGAAGAATTGCTTACAACAGAAAACATGCGCCTGAACATTTAATGTACGCAACAATCAATATTCATGGGAAAGAAATAAGGTTTTATAATACTCATTTACGTTCGATGTTTTTAGGTTGGAGACCAGAAAATGAACATCCCATTACAAAACCATTTTTAATTGATGATTCAACCGTATTAACAGATGGTGACAAAGAAGAGAAATTAAAATATTTTGATTCTGTACATGTTTGGCAAGCTGAACAGGTAAAGCAAGAATTGAATAAGTGTAAACTACCATTCGTGTTTTGTGCAGACCTAAATTCGGTTCCTTCTAGCTACGTTTATCAGCACATAAGTAGTGGGCTTAATGATGCTTTTTTGCAAAATAGTTTCGGGTGGGGAGGCACTTATTCCACCATATCGCCTACTATTAGAATAGATGTAGCATTAATGAGCAAACAATTAAATGCTACACAGTACTACTCCCCACACCTCGAAAATGCCTCTGATCATTACCCTGTTGTAGCAGATATTAAAATTAATTAAGTCTTTTTAGGTACTTTTAGTGCGTGGCAAGCAAAAGTATCACTCATACTATCTTTAGGTTTTTAATGCAAGTAATCACTATTTGTGTAGGTGTAGCCTTTTTAATTACTTGTTTGTCACCCTATTTGTCCCCTTCAAAATTTCTATTCATTGGGTTCACTGGTCTTGCCACTCCCTACTTAATTACCCTTTTGCTGCTTTCTTTACTCTATTGGCTCTTTCATTCTCTTAGATGGGTGTTGCTTATTCTGGCATTTTTGGCAATTGGCTATCAACAGGTAAGCGTTGTGTTTGCCTTTCATGTTAATAATAGTTTTAAGGAAGAAAAAGAGGATGCCAACATTCGGATTATCGATTGGAATGTTCGAGGGTTTAATGGCATTAGTGATGATAAAATTTCGAAGAGACTGCTAAGACCAGAATTGGCGCAAAGCATTTTAAAGCTAAATCCAACTATTGTATGTCTTCAAGAATTCAATCATTCATACAGCAGCGTTTCTCATCCCTATGAAACTGGCAATAACATTGGCTTATTTTCAGAATCTCTTCCTTATTATTATTTTTCAAAAGACTACAAAACTGCAAATGGGTACGCCTCAGGAAGTATTATATTTTCGAAGTTTCCCATCATCGATTCAGGTCGTTTAAAGTTTCCGAAAGGGGAGAGTGCGTTGTTTATTGATGTTGTTAATGGACAGGATACTTTTAGAATTTACACTACCCATCTTCAATCTTTTAAATTTAAGAAGTATGATTATGACAATATTGAAAAAGTGGAATCTAATGATAGCATGGCTTTAGCAGCTTCTAAAAACGTATTCTATAAAATGAGACCTGCTTTTACCAAAAGGGCCTTTCAGGTTAATCTTTTAAAAGAATGGCTTACACAATCTCCTTTTCCTAATGTAGTTACTGGCGACTTTAACGATGTTCCGAACAGTTATGCTTATTTCTCTATTCGGGGAGATAGGCAAGATGCTTTCCTTAAAAAATCTTTTGGAATAGGAAGAACGTTTATTTCTTTAGCACCAACCTTACGGATAGACTACATATTGCCTGATAAAAACTTTGAGGTAAAACAATTTGATTTACAAGATGAAGGACTAAGCGATCACAACATGCTGATTACAGATTTAAAGCTTAAACATTAATTAAATAATTGTTACTGCTAAGGAACTTTACCACAAAGAACACAAGGAAAAGCTAAGTACACTAATATTTCTACCCACCACTGTCCTCTTTTCAGTCTCTCTACTCTCCACTCTCTACTCTACTCTCTACTCTCAACTTTCAACTCTCAACTTTTGACTTTCGACTCTCAACTCTCAACTTTCAACTCTCGACTTTCAACTTTCGACCCTCGACTGAGGTCTCATGAAATAGGTTGACTCAAAGTTGGTTGATAACTTTTCAGAAAACGTATTTTTATGGAGGTAAAACTTCGAGAGGTGAGACATTTTAGTACCGAGTTTAAGAAAGAGAAAGTAGAGTTGCTAGCTGCGAAAAAGATA
>CANFLL010000106.1 GCA_947447825.1 Chitinophagaceae bacterium
TAGACATACGTATTATTATGCCCCGCTTTTAGCAAAAATCGAACCAAAAGAACTTACTTTAGGACTATTAATTCAATGAAACCATTTGCCAGTATAGGTTTTATATTTACAGGGAATGCCTACTAAAAAAATTCTATTTTCAAAGACTTTTTCATCGTCCATAAAAAAACTTTTTCAATAACTGGTATAATTATAGGCAAAAAAGAACTTGGGAAGCACATAAAAGATATGTTTAGTAAGCTCTACATTATCAATCAACAAAAAACAAGAAAAGAAAAAAGAAAAACTTACTCTTCAATAGGAAAGATTCTATAAACAGCCCAATTATCCGTTTGATACACAATCTGCGTAACAAACTGGCCTTTTGCCTCCATCATAGATAAATTATAGGAATTAAGAACTGTATAATTTTTAAGTCTATTCTCAAACTTTGCCACACACATAAACTTAACGCCAGCAATAGGATTTTCAATTACCGTTCCGAAGCTTTTATTAATAGGAAGTTCGATGCCTTCTAATGATTTTAAATGAGCCACAATCTGAAACGCAGCGGCATCATCCATTAGAACTTTATTATTAATATCGGCAATAGAAGAAACGTATTGTGCCACCATGAAGTCTTCGCTATTGTTCTTTACTTTCAACCAATTCTTATAATCACGTAGAGCATTAAAAAACTTTTTCTCGAAGTCATCATTGGTTTTCTTGAAATAATAAATTCCTGTAAATACATTTAATAATCCAACAATAAAAAATATGAACCAAGTAAATTTCTTCGTAAATACTTTGCCTGCATAAAAAGTAAGTCCTATTAAACCAAGTATTAAGAATATTAAATAATATTCAATTTTAAAGTAACATTGAGAATTGATTAATAGTATCCCAACCAAAATGAAAGGTGCTACTAATGTAAAAAACTCATACAACTTCCCTTTAAAATAAAAGAATGCAAGAAAAAGAATTGGATTTAAGAATAGAACATAAAACTGAAATAAAATCTGAGACTGAAAAGCTACGTTACTATTTTTAGCACTTCCCACAATGATTTCTCCAATCGGAATATCGCCCAAAACATGCCAGTTGGCATATTGACTATAAAGAAAATAAGTTGATGTACCCGCATGTGTATCATTCAAATATCCAAACAATAATAAAGCACCCAATGGCAATAAGAAAAGAATGATATAAATGGCAACCGCCCTATTGGTAAGCTTTCTTCGTTGAGATGTGTTATTTACAGATTCAAAATACTGGGAAACAGGTGCTTGGTCTTTATTGATTTTTAAGCCTTCTAGTGAAACTAGAACGATGAAAGGAAAAAAGGCCAATAGAAGCCATATAAAACTGAAATCGCAAAATACAAGGCAAGAAAAATAGATACTTGCCATTGACAAATAGAAGGTTGTTTGGGTTCTGTAGTATCTGAATAAACTCCTAAACAAAAAATAGAAGAATATTAGGGTTGCAGCTACTCCCCTACCCGAAATAGCCACATAAATTAATCCTGGATGCAAGAAAAACAATAAAGAAACCAACGGGATATAAACAAAATCGGGTAATTTGGAAGTTTCTTTAAAATCTTTCAAAACAGTGTAATATAACATCACCGTTATGGCAATTGAGGCCAAAATGGGTGAAAATAGATACCCAAAAGGCGTAAAGACCAAGGAACTCATGAACACTATCGTAGGATAGGTAGTACCCAACGTAACTAGATTATTTTCTTTAGAGTCAAAAAGCAGTTTTAGTTTTTCAGCTACAAACAAGTTCTCTGGATGTTCATATCCAGTTCTGTGTAAAATCCAAGAAAACAGGAGATAAAACACCAGAAGAACTAGTGCCAAAAAGCCATTAATATATTTATCTACAAATTTGTTCATTATTCTGGTGTTACTACCGCACTAGTAGAAGATAATTTACTTAAACCATGATTTGTTTTTTCCCAATAAAAAGGCTTAGTGATTAGCTGCCATAACCCCATGTAGGCCGCACGAGAGTGCATTAGCCAATAGATAGGGTTTAGAATGGAGAACAAAATCAGTTCATAATATCGTCTTTTAAACACTGCCAACATGTTTACATAAATCATCAATACATTACCTGCAACGAAATTGAAGATAGAAATAAACAAAACCCAGTCTGGGAATATGCTACGAATGAAGGCAAATTTAAAGATCATGTAAATCGCAAAAAAAGATAACAATATTGGATACAAAAGAAAAGTGAAAGACGTTCCGCCAATAAAGAAGTTGAATCCAAAGAAACCTCTCCAGCCAACCTGACGAATAAGACGTGCAGGGTTTCTCATGTGTACCAAATAGGTTTGCATATATCCTTTAATCCACCGGCTTCTTTGACGAATCCAGTTAAAGAATTCATTATTCGCTTCTTCCAAAGTAGTACTATTAACAACCCCTACTTTTAAACCTCTATCATACACACGAAGCCCCAAATCGGCATCTTCCGTAACATTAAACGGATCCCAAGCCCCCAATTCAATCAGCGTTGCCAATTTGAAATGATTAGAAGTTCCTCCCAATGGAATCGGTACATCTAAGGTTTCCAAACCACTCAACATATAATCGAACCAATAAGAATATTCTAAAGTGAACATCCTTGTTAATAGATTTTCATTTTTATTGAAATAGTTTAATGCTCCTTGCAACACCACAAATTCTTCGGGAAGCTTACGGAACTGACAAACCACTTTTTTTAGTTGATCACTATCAGGCACATCCTCCGCATCATAGATGGCAAGATATTCACCACGAGAAAAGTACAAACCATAATTACAAGCTTTAGGCTTTGTTTTAGGCATGTGAAAAGGAACAACTATTACCTCAAAGTTTGCAGGAAAATCCAGATTTCTTACCGCATTCAGGGTTTTATCATCATCCTCTTCAATCAACAACTTCACATCAAGCTTTGCCTTAGGATAATCCAAGCTGCGTAAATTCCAAATCAGCTTACGAATCAATTTATCTTCCTTATACACTGGTAAAAGGATGGTGTAAACAGGTAATGTGAGTTCATTTACCCCCTTAATTTCACTTTTAGAAACTACAGAGTGTAACTCAGATTTAGAACCTGTTAGAGCCAGATATAATTTAAACAAAATGGAAAAAAGAAAGAATAACGAAGAAAGTAGATTAATTACAATAAATGTAGGCTTAAAGAAAACGATGGTGAAAGAAATGATTAGCGCAATGAATCCGAAGATAAAATACAACTGACCATCCGTAAATGTAATCAATGCAGAACTTTCTGGATGTTTCTTCATCAAACTAAAAACTGCTTCCTTCACAAAGAAACCTCCACGAAGCTTATGAGCAAGCCAAGTTATATCCAAATCGGAGGCAGCTAACAATTTTATTTTGCATTTGAATTTAATAACCAAACTGGTCACTAACTTTTCATCGAAAGGGTCGGCAGCGGCTACAAGTAATTCGCCTGATGCATTCTTTCTTAACGGTAAATAAAGAAATGCGTTCATGTGAGAGATGTCACACTGATTTATGTAGTTCTCATCCAATTCTTCATTACGTAAATCAATTATTGGCGCACCATTCTTTTCTAGAAAGTCTAAATAATCTCTTCTAATTAAAAATCCGAAGTTTAGTGCTGCTTTTATAGGCGCATAACTATAAATCTCTGCGATATTTAATACTGCTTCTAATTTATCTTCAGAAAACGCATTTTCAAATGCCAACCTATGCAACACACACTGAGCCATACAACAGATTAAGTTTTGTTAGAATTATAATTCTTTGAACGTCTCTTGCGACTCTCTTACCTTATTGCGAACAAAAATAAATGCAAGAAGTACTAACACTAATAAGAACCCTAACAATATCCATTTATATCTATCATAGAAAACTAGAAATCCATTAGACTCTCCTCTGTAACTAACTAGATCATTATCTTCTGGCAGTTTGAAGAAGTAATTACTTTTTCCATTACTGTTCGCAATACATACATTGCTTTCAATCTCGGTTAGCTGTGTGCTAAAGTTTTTAACAACACTTTCGAAAGCTACTTTGTTAGCACTATCTCCACCCAATGAAGTAACCATCAAAATGGTACTACCACGTTCTTTGAATATTTGGGCTAGACCACTATTAGAGAAATCATTTATAGAATAGTTAAGTTGTCCCTGATTATCCTTGTACAATTGAAAATCTTTAGTAAAGTTTACAGGCAACTGCGTGAACTTACTAATAAATGGATCTAACTTGTTCATCAATGCAATTACATTAAAGCCTTTCAAATCTTCCAAAGCAGTTTTTTCGGAAGAAATTAATGGAGGAACAATAATTCGATTATAGTTTGCATTAAAAGGTGCATTCAACTGATAGAACAATTCACCTATCGAAGAAATAATGTTAGAAGACAATAATGCTGGAGAAACAACAATCTTGGTTGGTACTTTTCTAAATTCAGCAGGGAAATTGAAGAAGCTATAAAACTTATTTTCTTGCTCACCCACAAACGTTAATGTAGATGTTTTCACGTTAGTGAAAGCAAAGAAATTACTAAATCCACTCTCACAAGCCTTAGTGTACGGATGGAATCTAAACTCAACTTCTAAAGTATTGAACTTGCTAAGCATGTATGGCTTTAAGTCAATATCCTCAATAAAGCTTGTTTTGTTAACCAAGTTTCCACTGTAAACTAAGTTTTGGTTTAAGTAAATATTTACAAACCCTCTATCATCGTCACGAAGGTTTGAGAAAAAACTCTCTAAGTGGAGGGTAAGTTTAGATGGGATGGCATTGAACTCTGTTAAAGAGAAGATATACTTGCTTTTAAGCGAGCCAATCCCTTCTAATAATGATGGCGTTCCTCCCAAATTTTCCAATGTTGTAATTAAAGGAGACTTATTCTCTACACTTGAATAACTAGGAATAGCCTCTTGTACAAGCATCTTTTCGGAGAAAGCACTATTCAGTCTTTTATTACTTGTTAAGGCGTTAATCGCTTTTTGATATCCTTCTTGGTCGGCACCGGTAACAACCATTATTGTACGTAAACCTCCACCAGTATTTACTCTAGCTAAAGAGATCAAACCTTGCCCTTTGGCCATAGATGGAATTACCTGACGAACAGAATAAGGTAATTTTTCAGCAACACCAGTTACAACTCCATAAGGAAGAGAATCAGTAGAATTGTATGTCCCAGTATAAATATCCTTTTGAGTAGCTTGTTTCAGAATTGTATAAACCAAACCACCTGCAGTTAAGTCATTTAAATCTGCTCTAGCTGGGGTGTAAACAGACGTGAACTCTTGAATCCATTCTTTCAAACTACGTTGATAACCAACGATGTCCTGCGTAACAACACTTACATAGGAGCTATTTTTAATGCTAACCCAACAAGAAATATTATCAATATCCTTACATTGCTCCTCATGAATACTCATTGAAGCCGATATTTTCATTTTAATATATCTACCATCAGGTTGCACCTCTGTTTGGTTTAAAGGAATCTCTATTCTAAACAAAGTATCTGTTGGCGAAACCGTAATACGTTGTGTGAATACTGGTAAGTCTTTAACACTAATAACCAAAAATGAAGTATTAGAATTTAAAACCTGAGAAGCAGATATGTTCAATACCAACTTACTTCTGTTAACATCATCATCAGGTTTAACTTTTATGTAGTACGTTAACGAACCATTAATTCCCTTGATAGCGGCATCTTCATACCCCATTGCTTCAAAAGAACGAATTGACTGTGCTTTAGTACCAATCAACCCTAAAACAAGCATTAAAGAAAAAATAAACTTCAGTTTCATTTTCATTTATTTAAAAAGATTAAACTCTAGACGATAGAAATTTCCAGTTTTCTCATCGCTATTGTATGTTAATTTACCTCCCATTTGTTCAGCTAGCTTTTTAGCAAATGCAAAACCAGAAGTATGTTGACTAACGATTCCATTAGAATCACTATTGTTGTCAATATCATTAAAAAGTTCATCGAGCTTTTTAGGCCCTAACAATTCGCCCTTGTTTGCAATATCAGTTACTGCTTTATTATCTAGCTTATGTAAATGAATACTTAAAACAGTTCCACTGCTAGCATATCGAATTACATTAGAGAACAACTTAGCTAATAATTGGTCAAGGAATATTTTATCTAGCGATACGATTGTTGCTGATGGATCAATATTTAGCTGAACATTAATCTGTTTCATCATGGCTGCATCTGCCAAAACAACAATTGCTTGTTCAACTTCCTTACCTAAATCAAGGTCAGAATAGTTATAATCAATTTGTGTGGCATCAGTTTGTGTAGAAGTAGCTAATTTTTGAGATAAGTATTTCAACTTGTCATTTCCTTCACCAATGTAGCCCAATATTTCATGCTGTTCTCCTGTAAAATTTTCATTAGATTGATTCAGTAAGTCTAACGACATCTGAATTGATCCTGTGAAGTTTCTAAAATCATGCAGAATCATATTTAGGGTACTAAACCTGTAATCACTCAACTTAGTTAAACGTCTGTTGGCTTCATTTATTTCTTTTTGTTGGTCAATAATCTTTTCATGTTGATCAATTAGTCGATTATTAGCCATCTCAATCATGATGTTCTTGGCTATTTCTCTTCTGGCTAACTGGTATCTATTATACCCAATCAGTATTGAGAACGCAGAAATAATAATAAAAACGCCACCTCCATTAGAAATCAAAACATGATAATCGTAGTACTTATTAAAAATTCTATACAAGACCATTATTAAAAAGTAGGCCATTACACATTGAATGATAGAATAAGAGGGCTTCCAAAAAATAGTAATATTCAGTAATAAAAAGTAAATAGAGAACACTAGAAAATAAGGAAGTACCGCTGAAGTAGGAATTACAGCACAAACTACAGAATAGAAAGCTGTATTAATGCCAATTATAAAAGCCATTGTGACTTCTTTGTCCCAGTTGTTTTTTCTTAATCCTCCATATAGGTATATACAATGACAAATACCAGCTAGTAAAATCCTTGTAAAGAATAATACTACCCAGTCGCTAGAAAGGAATGAATAATCGAGTAACCAAAAAATAGGCAAAGAATATATCAGTGTCCAATGTATCACATTGGAATAATATTTTACTTTAGCTCCGAGTTCGGCAGATAGACTTTCCTTATCTATATTTACAAAAGAAAACTTTAAATCATTCAGCATGACAGGGGTTAAAGAGACTAATTTTCAAATTTTCGTGAAAATAGATATATTTCATACAAATATCATATTATCGATTTTATTTTCGCTAGCAATCAGCCCTTTATTTTCTAACACTGTGGATAAGTGCGCAAACAAAACCAATCTAAATGCACAAATTATTCAAAATATAGGTGCTGGAGTGAATTTATCCTTACTAGAACACACCTGGGAGCCTGCCGAAGAATTACTAAAAACCGACATTAATCAAAAATTAACATTGATTAAACAACTTGGCTTCAAAACGGTAAGATTGCCTGTGGCTTTCGATATGTTTTTACAACCTAATTCTTCAAATTTTCAAACTGCTCTGCTCGATAAAGTGGGTGATGCTTACAACACCTGCGAGAAACTTGGCTTGTCTTTAATCATTACTTACCACTATGGAAAAGTATATTACGGTAGTGATAATAGAATTTCTGAAAGGGATAGGATAATGTGGATGTGGAAACAAATGCAAAACAAATTTAAAGGAATGGGCTACCAAACCTTATTTTTTGAGTTGTATAATGAGCCAACAGAAGAACGTAGTGGCTGGAAGGAAGACATTACTTACATTGTAAATGGGCTGCGTTGGGAAGAAAAAGATAGGTACTACATTATAGGTGGCACTAACTACAATAATGCTGACGAACTATTAGACTTAGGAAAACTAAACGATGAAAAACTATTATATACCATCCACTTTTATGAACCTTACATTTTCACTCATCAAGGGGCGGAATGGGTGAAAGATCATACTTACATAACTAATATACCTTATCCTTACGAAAAAAGAAGAATGCCAGAACTGGATAAGGCCTATACAGGAACAGACATTGAACAGGATTATGCCAAATATCCAGCAGAAGGCACTAGAGAATATATACTAGTTCGCCTAAGAAAAGTTGCTGATGAATGCAAAAAACGAAACATGACATTAATCTGCACAGAGTCTGGCGTTATCAATCTGGCTGATGAAAAATATCGTCGCACCTATTTAGAGGACATTATGTCGGTAATGGATGAACTTAAAATACCGTTAGTTCTTTGGGACTTTGACCAAAAGTTTAGTCTGCTTATTCGCAATAAAAAACTCATTAAGGAAGTAGAACATTGGCTAAATAAATAAGCTTCTAATGGCTTAGGAAATTGCAAGTAATAGGTTATAATAGGTATTACGGAAAAGGATTCGGATTTAGGTTTTAATTGCTCAACTTAATTCTACTTTGACAGATTAGATTTCATAATGTTTGTGTGTAATATTTTGAAGTTAAGCATTCGTTTTTTATTAAAATCTTTATTTCAACAGGTAAACCCATGTATTGTAAGAACAAAATATTGAGGTTGGATACACTTGTATAAATTGATTTGAACAAAAGGAATGATTAATTCCCTTGATTTCAAATGAAGGAAGTTTCACTCATTTCGCAAACCAAATTCTGCTGAGTATAATCTATAAAACCTTTAAAATCCTTTGCTGTCAATGAATACATCATTTACTTTAGCAATTTTAGCATCAAAAAACGTCATTTCCTCACCTGAGTCAGTCCACGACTCAGGTGAGTCCTTGGCTGACTCAGGTGAGTCGTCGACTCGCTCAACTGAATCTTTGTTTGACTCAAGTGAGTCGTCGACTCACTCAGGTGAATCTTTGTCTGACTCAGGTGAGTCGTCGACAGACTCAGGTGAGTCATGGACTGACTCAAGTGAATTTAAGTGTGACTCAGTTGAATAAATGGAAGAAAGAGGACAAAAGAAAGTACTCATTTTGACAAGCTGCGTGTTTGGGATAAGCTTCTAGGAAGTTTAAAACTTTATGAGAGTTGGAGCGGGTGCATAAAACTTTATCGCTTTTCCTCATGAAATTAGCGGTAGAGTTCCTGAGGGATAACAATCGTTTTAATCTGTCAAAGTAGAATTAATTTAGGCTACTTTTATTATTTATAATTTCAGTAACTCTTATGGGGTTATTTACCACGAAGTACAAAAGGAAAAAGCCGAGTACACTAAGGTTTAGAGTCCTCCAATGGTAGTTCTGAAGAAATTATACAACAAAATCCTTGTGTTCTTGGTGAAAGCCTTAGTTACCCTTGTGGTTAAATATCCCCTGAATAGTTACCAATTTCATTACTTGTTATTATTATTTGGCAATTGATTTATGAACCCTGAAAAAATCAAGAAGAACATGGTTACAACTATCTTAATATTGGCAGATTCATCTAGATTATCCCAAGAAAACTCACTAACATTGTGCGTCTTGGTTACATAAACCATTGACCTATTTGTTCACACATACATCATCCATGAGTAAACACAAGGCTTTTGCAGCAACACAAGTTCCAGAGTTCAGAAACTTTTTATTGGGAAGATTCCTTTTCATTATGGCATTAAGAATGCTGGGCACCTTAGTGGGATGGTGGGTTTTTGAGCTTACCCACGAACCATTCGCTATCGGATTAATTGGATTGAGCGAAGTAATCCCAGCCGTTTCTCTAGCATTATATTCTGGTCACGTGATTGACATCAGCGAAAAAAGAAAGCTAATGCTAGTGGCTGTTGGCCTATACATTATTGCTGCCATCATGCTAGCAATCCTTTCCACCAAGATTAGCTTAGAAATGTTTAGCACGCATACCATTGTTTTCAGCATCTATATCATCATTTTTCTAACAGGCATTATTAGGTCGTTTGCCAGTCCAGTTTTCAACACAATTCTTCCCACAACTGTTCCAAAAGAAGTTTTGCAGAATGCGGTAACCTGGAATCAGGGGGCATGGCTTTCGGCATCTGTTATTGGTCATGCAAGCATCGGGTTTTTAATTGCAGGCATTGGCAACACAGGTTCATTGATAGTTATTGCTAGTTTGGCAAGTATTGGATTTTTTCTATTATTCAATCTCCCTACTAAACCTCCTTTTCAGCAAACAAGCGAAAAGAAAACTTGGGAAAGCGTTAAGGAAGGACTTCGATTTGTTTTTAGAACAAAGGAATTACTGGGCGCATTAACCCTTGATTTGTTTGCAGTATTGTTTGGTGGTGCGGTGGCCATGATTCCTGTGTTTGCAAAAGACATCCTAAACGTTGGTCCAATAGGTTACGGCTGGCTGAATGCTGCGGCAGATATTGGCTCTGTCATCATCATCATTACCCTTACTTTTTTCCCGATAACAGGCGGACAAGGCAAAAAACTCATGTACGTAATTGCAGGATTTGGGATGTGCATCGTGACTTTTGCTATTTCTAAAATATTCTGGGTATCCTTTGCCGCACTACTACTTAGTGGGCTTTTAGACGGCATTAGTGTGGTGATTCGTGGTACCATTTTACAATTAAAAACACCCGAAAACATGCGTGGCAGGGTAATGAGCGTGAACTCCATGTTCATAAACAGCAGTAATGAGTTTGGGCAGTTTGAAAGTGGATTAGCAGCTAAACTAATGGGCGTAGTACCTTCTGTTTTGTTTGGTGGCTGCATGACCCTGCTAATAGTTACTACTACTTGGTTTAAATCTCCAGCACTGAGGGATATGGAATATTAATGATTTGTGATTAGCATCAAAGGTTGAAAGTATCTTTAGGAATGAAATAGTGGTATGACTCAATTTTTTTTTAATTGATCAAAGTACAGTAGTAATGTTATGTGCTAAAGTTTGCATCACCCAATAACTTTTATTTTATCTTTTTCACTTTAATCATTGCCCCCCAGAACTTCCCCCCATCTTTATTGCTATCTATCCTACAAACATTTGAATACTACCCCACTTACCCTCGCTTATTTCAACTCATGTTTCACCTGAAAACTAGTTAATCAACAACTATTTCCTCTTGCCGCAGCTCTTGCGGCAACCCAGCCAATGACTGCGGTAACCACTTTTTTTAGTATAAAAAGCCTATTTGCGCTCACTTAGCCCCCTACTGGTCTAATTAGCACTATACAAATCATCCCCCGAAATCAATTTAAGAAACAGGCAAGTACTATCATTAAACTTATTATATAACACAATAAACACACACTATAAATTTTCATTTAGATTGTTACAAAATAGCAACTCAATACACTTACCATAAAATAATAAACATGAAACATAATCTATTATTAATACTTTCATTGCTTGTGTTCAGTTATTTATTCGGCAATCCTATTGATAGTGCCACTGGAAAAACCGTAGCCACTAATTTTCTATTCAGCAAACTATCTAAAACTCAAGAAACTAAACTCAACCTAAAGGCGGCCTATACGTCAATAGACGATAAAGGCAATAATTGTTTTTATGTATATAATGTTGATAATAGCAAAGGCTATGTGATTGTGGCGGCAGATGATGTTTCGAAACCAATACTGGGCTATGCTGATTCAGGCAGTTTTGATATGGAGAATGCACCTGCACAAATGAAAGTTTGGTTGACTATTTATCGGAATCAAATTATGCAATCAATTGCGAACAAAGCAAGTGCATCCGCAGAAATACAAGCTAAATGGCAATCACTATTAAACCCAACATCAAAAAATAATAAAGTAATCTTTGGCACTTCCCCTAGTGGCAAAACGGCGGTGACCCCATTGGTAAAAGTATTTTGGAATCAGTCGCCTCAATACAATAACCTCTGCCCTTACGATTCTGTAGGCAAAGGCAGAGCCGTAACTGGATGTGTAGCTACAGCAATGGCACAGGTAATGAAATATTGGAATTATCCAACAAGAGGCAAAGGTTCTAACGCTTATACCCCTACAAAACATACTTATGAAGGTGTGCAAACAGTGAACTTTGATAGCACCACTTACCTCTGGGATTCTATGCCCGCCTACATAGGCACCACAACAAGTGCCGCACAAATAAAGGCAATCGCAACGTTAATGTATAGTTGTGGTGTGGCTGTAAACATGAACTATGGCGCATCTGGAAGTTCTGCTTACACATTAGGTGGAGCCACTTATCATAGTGCCAATTGGGCTTTGGTAAACTATTTTGGTTATAATCCTAAACTGCAAGGGCTTTCTAGAAGTAGCCACTCCGATGGTGAATGGATAAGTTTGATAGAAAATGAATTGAATAATGGAAGACCCATATTGTATGCTGGTGAAGATACCTCAACGAGTTCAGGACACTGTTTTGTACTAGATGGATATGATGAAAACAACTATTTCCATTTCAATTGGGGCTGGGGGGGATTAGATAATGGCTATTTTTTGATAGATGCCTTAAACCCTGGCACCAACGGCATTGGCAGCGGAAGTGGAAAATATAATAACTATCAAGCGGCCATTATTGGCATACAGCCAGCTAGTAATACGTACAATCTTACACTGTATAATTATCTTACCCCTACCGATACCACCATTGCATACAACAGTTCGATTGTAGTTAAAACTAACGTACGAAACAATGGTACAGCTTCATTTAAAGGAGATATTGGTGCTGCCATCTATGATACCTCCGCAAATTTTGTCACCTTTCTTCAAACACTTGCTGATACGTCTATCGCTGCTGGAAGCCATTTTGCAAGTAATATTTCTTTTTCTACTAGCGGGTTGAGCAATCTGGCTCCAGGGTCATATTATGTACAATTATTAGCAAGACCCACAGGCGGAGATTGGGTTTTTGTGGCAGACAATGGAAAGTATCACAATATTGCCACGCTGAAAGTGCTTAATAATACCAAGGGAATCATTTTGTCAGATTCTATAGCAACCTCATCTTTTGTGCAGGGAAATAAGGCAACTGTCTCATTCAACATTACCAATGCCACTACCAATACTTTTATAGGTCAATATAATGTGGGAATATATTCCTTAAACGGTAAGTTACTACAACCAATTGGTAGTTATACTGATACCACCGGACTATTAGCAGGCAAAAGTTATCCCTCGCCATTTGTGTTCAGTATAGATTCCTTGACCTTAACACCAGGAAATTATATTATTGCAATTACGGATAGTTCATTTTCGGGCAGCAAAAGTGAATATGTGGGAGCAGGAAGTTTTGTGAATCCTATTGCTATCAATGTTCTTGAACCTGCTTTAAAACCTGACAGGTTTGAACCAAACAACACGGTATCGCAAACCTATTTTTTGCCATTAACCTTTTTAAATGACACTGCCTACACTAACACATCTGGAGCAAACATTACGGCAAATACACTTAAAGATTACTTTGGGGTATCACTACCTAATGGCTATTCCTATTCTATTTCTATTGAATTAAACAATGCCAATTATAGTTCATCAGACACTAGCTATTCATTAGACGGACTTTTTGCATATTCTACCAATGGTACTACTTGGACAACTGTAAAAACAAATGTTAGAACCATTTCTGCCACAGGAGGAAAAAAAGTTTACTTTAGGGTTGCACCAAGTTTAGCCACCTATTCTGGTCAGATAGGTACTTACAACTTAGAATTGAAGGTGGTAAGGACATCAACATTACCAATAGTTTTCAGTGCGGTAAAAGTTAATAATGCCGGCAGCACTAACCTCATTAACTGGCAATTGAATAACCAAACAAATCTTGATTCTTATAACGTAGAACGTAGTTATAATAAAAAAGATTTTAGTGTAATCAACACAAATAAGGTTTCGGCACTAACTGCTAACTATGGTTTTATAGACAATACATTTTTGAGAGATAACAACATTATCTTTTATAGGGTTGCGGCCATTGATAAAACAGGAATAAAAACATACAGCAATGTTGTTTCAGTTCTATTATCAAATATTAATACACCAATAGTCATTTACCCAAATCCAGTGAAAGGGTTACTAAATCTGCAATTAACTAATACAAAAGCATCACAAGGAAGCATTAAGATTTTGAATGAAAAAGGACAGATCATTTCAATTTTACCAATAACACTCATGGCTGGAAAAAACAGTTTATCCATTCCTGCAAATAACCTTGCAAAAGGTTTTTACACCATCTTAGTTATTGATGACTATGGAAGAATGATTGCCCAGAAGCAATTTATAAAAGAATAATAAGGGTAAGAAAGTAAGTAACTATTCAGGTGTATTTAACCACAAAGACGCTAATCCACAAAGAAGCACTAAGCTTTGTTTAAGTTTTTTTTCTTTGTGCTTCTTAGTGTTTCTGTGTCTTTGTGTTGAGAAAAAAATAGTGTAACTATTAAGGTTGGTATTATTTCTTTAGAACCACCATTAGGGAACTGCGTAGCCTTAGTTTTCATAGTTTTTTCCTTATGTACTCATGTAAATAACCCCTGAACAGTTATCAAATTTCTTTTGTAATAACCCCAAATACTTGATCAAGTAAATGGAAAACTTAATCACTTAATCGAAAAACTTGATCAAGTAAATGGGTTTTCTTCATCAAGTAATTAAGAAACTTCATCAAAAAGGTCAAAAACTTGATGAAGTTTTTGGAAAATTTCATCAAAAAAGTCAATTACTTCATCACTTAATTAAAAAAAGTGATGAAGTATTTAAGGTTTGGTAAGCTTTATTTGA
>CANFLL010000107.1 GCA_947447825.1 Chitinophagaceae bacterium
GTTCTTGCAAACAGTGGATAATATCCTCAAAAAAACAACTGAGGCAATCAGACCTAACAGAACCTTTCCCAGAAAACATAAACAGAAAAAACCTAAATCAATGAACTATAAAATAATGTGATGAAATCTCTTAACTTAACGACATTGAATGCTGTTGATATATCACTAACACAATTGGCGGATGTACCAGAGAGATGTTCAATAAGGTACGAAAACATAAGATGTACCTTAGTAAACAAGTTCCCTTACCTTATTCATTACGAAGTAAACCACATAAACAAAACAATCATTGTTTATCGTATCTTCTGGACTTTCCGAAAACCCCTTTGGGAATAAGAAATCAGAAGCAGGATACCAAATCAGTAAGTATTTAATTGGGGGCTGAATTAAGAATGTAGTGGAAATAGAAGCAAATAATTTGAAAGCTTATTGAATAGATGATTGATAAGTGATAAAGTGCAGTCATTACCAACTGGTGATGGCTGCACTTATTGTTTACAATCACATTACTTGAGAAGTAATAAACTCTGTTTTATTATTGACAGTCACCTTAACCTTTTTAGGATATTTGGATGTTATCCTGTAAGTAACCACTTTACCTTTTTCCCATTTAATGTTTACTGCAAAACCTCCTCTTGCTTTAAGTCCTTTAACCTCACCGTCTGACCAAGCATCAGGAAGGGCAGGCAATAAAGTAATTTCCTCTTCGGTGGATTGAAGCAACATTTCGGCAACAGCAGCTGTACCACCAAAGTTGCCATCTATCTGAAATGGCGGACAAGCATCTAATAAATTGGGGTATGTACCACCCGGTCCGTTGTAAATAATGGTATCTCCAATGGGTGGCAGGTAGCGCAATAACTCCCTGTACATTTTGTAGGCATGGTTGCCATCTTTCAATCTTGCCCACAAGTTAATGCGCCATCCTTTACTCCAGCCTGTTGTTTCATCGCCTTTTATTTCTAAAGTTCTTTTGCAAGCATTGGCTAACTCAGGCGTTTTATCTACACTGATATGTTCGCCAGGAAATAACCCAATGAGATGCGATTGGTGACGATGGGTTGGTTCGGGGTCTTTCCAATCGTAATACCATTCTTGCAATTTACCTTCTGCCCCAATCTGATAGGGGTGCAGATTATCCAGTTTGTTTTGCAATGCAGTTACAAAGTCGGCATCCACCTTTAAAACTTTAGCCGCTTTGATGGTCTTGATGAAACATTCCCTCACAATGGCCAAATCGGCAGTGCCTCCGTACAATACCGAGCCATTATAGCCTGCATCCGTGTAGAAAGAGTTTTCAGGAGAGGTAGAAGGAGAGGTAATATAATTGCCTTTTTTATCCTTTACTAAAAAGTCCATACAAAACTGAGCAGCCCCCTTGAGTAATTGATAGCCCTTTTGTTTTAGATAAGCAGTGTCCTGCGAGAAAGAGAAGTGTTCCCAGATATGTGTACTCAACCATGCACCACCCATTGAAAAGTTACTCCATCTTGGTCGGCCAAGCCTATCTCCTACCGGATTACTCATTGCCCATATATCCGAGTTGTGTGCGCAACACCATCCTGTGCAGTTATAGAAATTCTTTGCATTGGCAGCTCCTGTTTTTGAGATATTTTCTATTTGTCCCAACAGAGATAGATGCAATTCGGAAAGATTAGTTGTTTCTGAAGGCCAATAGTTTTCTTGCGCATTTATATTGGTTGTATAGTTGCATTGCCAAGGCGGACGAATATAATAGCTCCAAATACCTTGCAGATTAGCAGGTAAGTTAGGGGTGCGAGAACTGCTGATTAGTAAATACCTGCCAAAATTAAAGTACAAAGCCTCTAAAGCTTTATCCTCGGTGCCAGTTGCATACTTCTGTAAACGTGTATCTGTAGGAAGTGAATGAGTAGTTTTAGGCCACCCGAGTTGCAGATTTACCCTTGCGAACAAACGTCTGTAATCTGAGATGTGGGCTTTCTTAATGGCATCATAGTTTTTAGCTATTGCTTTTTGCAAGATACTTTCAGCCATGAGTCTGTATGGTTTGCCTTGTTTAACAGGGTCTTTATCAAAGCCATTAAAGCTGGTAGCCAATGATACATAGATAGTGGCTTCAGTTGCCCCGGTGATGTTGAGGGAAGAGTCGCCCACTATTTGTTTACCATCGCTAGACTTTACAGCAATGTTTGCCCCAAAATGAATCCCTCTATTTGCATCATAAAATATCTTTCCTATGGTACCCCTTGCAGAAGCATCTTGTCTGTATGGTGCGTAACCAACGGCTTTTATGCTGTTATTGCTCTTTTCGAAGCCATAATGCAATACACTCTTAAAGCCTAAACCAAAGTTTAATGCACCCTTTTTACTTGCTTTTAATTTGATGATTATGACCTTATCAGGATTAGAAACAAGGTACTCTCTTTCGTAATTCACGCCGTTTACCGTGTAATGAACCTTAGCAATGGAACTATCCAAATTGAGGTCACGGTAATAAATGGTTGCCGCTGTGTCGTGATTCATTTGCAGATAAAGCGTACCCAAGGCCATATATGCCTGACTATAATTCCCTTGCAACTTTTGGATTAAGGTATCTGCTGCACGGTAATCTTCCCTAGCCAAAGCCTCTCTTACTGCGGGTAGATTTAGGTAATAGTCTTTATAAGTGGTATCACTTACAGGTTCGCCCGACCAAAGGGTAGCATCATTCAGCAACACTTTTTCTTTTGTGATACCGCCAAATATGGTAGCACCTTGTGTGCCATTGCCCAGTAAAAGACTTTCATTAAAGAAACGGGCTGGTTTATCAAACCATAATACTTTATCGGGAGATTGGGCAGTTGCTAACGTTACTATTAGGCTTGCACCAAAAGTTAATAGTATTTTCTTTATACTTTGTTTCATCAATTATTATTTTAAGCATTGCTAGATGGGATTACAATTTGCAAAGATGTCATCGTGAGTAGAAAGTTTAAATCTCAATTGTGCCAATGGATGGTTTAGGTTGGTCAAAATTTAATTTAGTAAATGAATGTATATAAACAGCCATCTTTTTAGGCTAATTATGATGAGTAATTTAACCGCAATGACAGCAAAGCTTTTGGATGAAGAAAAAATAAAGAGATAAGTTATTAAGCCTAAACATTGTACTTAAAGTTAAAAATTAGGGGCTAATGTTTCCACGTTATATAACTTATGGAGAAGTAAAGGCTTAAACACAAACATAGTTTTCTTTTAAGATTTTAAAAAAGAGCACATAGAAAATACTGCTTCGTAGCATTGACCAACATCTTTTTTAGATAAGTTATATAGTAGGACACAAAGATGGGAATATAAAAGGGGGCGATGGATTCTCTCTATCAACTAGAAAAAATCTCAGATTGCTGTTTTTTTTTTCGAGTATAGAATAATATACTTTGAGTGGCTTAAAATGGTTCAATGAGTTGACCTATTCAAGGCTTATCTCAAATACTTTCTTTTAGGACTTTGCTTATTGTGGAAAATATAGGTAATCAAAATAGTTTGACCATCATCTAAAATTTGGTAAACAATTATAAAAGGGAAAATGTCAATACCCACCTCCCTGTAATTCTTATGTTTTAAAGGGTATCTTTGAGGGTAAGTTGCTATTTCGAGAACCTGTCTATTTACAGCTGCCAAGAACCTTTTTCCTAATCCTTCTGAGCGTTCCTCATACCATATTACCGAATTTTCTAACTCTTTTGTTGCTTTAGGATGAATGATTAGGGTGTAACTCACCCCCTTTTATTTTGGATACTTCCCAATACTTGCGCTTTTGCTTCATCCCAAGATTGTGCTTTGATTGTACCATTTTTATATTCGGTTGTTCGGATATCAAGTTCCTTAATAAACTTTCCATTGTTCCAATCAATTGCACTTTCTTCTATTTCTTCTTCCAAGATAGAATAAATGGCGGCAACTTTTTTATCATCTGCCACTTGTAGGTAGTCAAATAACTTTTGCCTAATAGAAGTTGTACTCATTTTATATGTTTTTACAAATTTAGCAGCAATTGACTGTTTTATTTTTTCTTATTTTAGACCTAAGCTAAAGTATCATTGAATAGATTTCTGTTTAAGCATTTCTTGGTAATTCTCCCAGCCAGCTTCGTGGTCTTTTTCATCTTTGCTGAACACAACAATTATGGATTGTCCAGCTGAAAGTGTGTAGTTTTTAGGAGCAGGGATAATAGGTTTTGCATTAGCTGCGGATGAGGTATGCACACTCGATTTTGTTCCTTTAAGATTTATTTCCGCTAGATTGATATTGGCTTCAGCTGTTGACTCATTAAAATAAACGACGTAACGTTTTGTGTTTAAGTCAACCTGAAAAGCAATGACTCCATTCTGAACAGGCAATTGCTTTACTGTAGCATCGCCTTTTGCCCAAGAAGTTTTTATTTCTGTAATGAAATGATAATTAGCAGATAATGGGTAATGACGCTCCATATTATTGCCCCCCTCTCCTGCTTCATCTTGCAGTAGAATCTCTGTAATGGGCGCTTTTGGCAAACGGAATGGCACTTCCACAGCCTTCAAACTCTTGTAGTTATGGTCGTGAATCTTTACTATCAAATCGCCGTAAGCAAATTCATTATTTCCTAGTTCCTTGGCTTTCTTAGGTGTTTCTGCCAAGCCTGTTCCACCAAAAATAAGATTCACCACACCATCTACTTCATAAGCAGTTGCCTGATCTTTCAATGGCTCGATACCCAATAACCCTATTACCCTATCTGGAAGTCCTAACCACAACTGTTTTCCTTTCCAATCTACAACAGGCCCTTTTGTAGAGCTACCGAATTGATGCAATTGATACGTTCCAGCAACTGCACTGTAATCTTTGCCCATCACCACCGCACTTTTCATGTTTGAAGTAAGCCATGCATAGGCACCCTTATTAATGCTTCCATCCTTATTAATTACATCTTTCTTTGTACGTATTCTTGGATAAACGCTCATAACAGAAGCTGATAACTTAAATTTGCTATCAGTGGTCTGTAAACCCATAATAGTAGCTAATCCCGACTCATTATCTGGAATATTTTGCGCAGTTGCCGCATAACTAAATTGACCATACCATGCCCTTGGCCCACAAATGTTTCTATCGATAGCAGTATAGTTTTGAGGAAGTGGCGTTGGTTTTACATCATTTCTGTACCACTCGACATTTGGACGTGCCTCTTGCCAGTTTTTTAAATCCGGCTTATCATTATCACTGCCAAAATCCATCATCCATCGTAAGTAAGGATTCCCTGTGATATTTGCTACAGACTCTCCTCCACTAGGACGGGCAAAACTATTGTTCCAGGTTCCTTTCCACGAAGGCACTGTCCAAAACTCGCCCAATCTACCACTAGACACCGGGCCATACCATTCAGTTCTTTTCAACAGTTCCAAACATTTGGCATCTCTGGTTACTTCATAGTAACGCGTTAGATACGTAACATCCGCATCATGGTAACTGTGCGATTCGTTCTGGTGGTTGATGTAAGCAATTGCACCATCGGGATAGATATTCTTTGCCTGAACCTCCATCAAAAACTTCGACTTAGAAAGCAATGTATCATCTTTCAAAAACATTCCGAAGTTTAGCAATTCATACGATAAGGCAATATCAATATTGGCATAATCGCCCAACCTGTCTTTTGCTTTTCCATACATAATTCCTCCACCAATTCTCATCGCAGTATGGAGATTTTCTTTTTGGTAAGGCAACAATAAATTTGGATACAAGGTAGCCAACTCACGCAGCGCACAACTGGCAGGAGCAATGGCAAAATCATCGAATATCTGTTGACCAGCTTTTATGTCTTTTCCATTAATCATGGCATCTACATAAGCCAGATACCTACGCAGAAGGCGTTTGAAAATTTCAGTATCCCCGCGCATCGGGCTTGCAGGATTTACCAATAACCACAACATAGCCTGCATTTTATTAGCCGTAGATCTGGCACCATAAGGGCCATCCAATGCTTTAAAAGCACTATTGGCTGGCGTTGATTTTTTCCAAGGAATATCTTCTTTTTTAAGCTCCTCATTGATGCCCGCCAACAATCGATTGATGTAGGGATTACCTTCTTTTACTCTAGGTTCTCTCAATGCACTGATTAAAGATTTATCATTAGTTTCTGTTATAAATGAGCTGGGTGCTTTGCTTATATTAGCAGCCACATCTGCCAAAACCATAGATGCTTCTTCAGGTAAGTTTGCAGCCAAAGCATTTTCTGCTTGTTCAATAGCTAATTCGAAAACGGCCTTCTTCCATTGTTCGGGTTGGTTGGCATGTGGTAATGTAGCGACCTGTTTTTTTAACAAGGTAAGATTGTCGCTACCTATCGATTGCGAAAAACTTTGTATTGTGACAAATAAACACACCGCTACGACGGATTTTTTAACCCATCTAATAAAAAGGTCAATTCTTTTGTAACAATTCATATTGAAATCATTCATATCAATTCTATATTTAAAAGGTATCTTTGAGAAAATTATTATTATGCTTACAGCAATTAAAGGGATATATAAAGACGGCACAATCATTTTAAATGAGAAACCACCTATCGAAAAACCGATGGAAGTTATTGTAACCTTTACTCAAGAAATAGTAGCACCACCGAAAAAACAAAGAAAGGCAGGGTTTGCAAAGGGAACGTTCACTTACATATCCCCTGACTTCGACGAGCCATTGGATGAACTAAAAGACTACTTGTAATGCGTCTATTACTTGATACGCATTCGCTAATATGGTACACTGAATTTAGCCCCTTACTTTCCTTAAAAGCATATTCACTAATAGACAATCCATTGAATAGTGTATTTGTAAGTATGGTCTCTTTCTATGAGATAGCCATTAAAGTAAACATCGGAAAGCTAAATTCAACTAAAACCCTTACTCAATTTTACAAAGACACTACGGAAAATGAAATATTAATATTGCCTATCAATGAAAACTATTTAACCAAATATCTAACAGTCCCACTCTTTTCGCAACACCGTGACCCTTTCGATAAACTAATCATCGCAACGGCAATGGAAGACAACCTCACCATCATCACTACCGATAAAAAATTTATTCTCTACAAAGAACTTGTTGATATAATCTGGTAAGAACCCTAATCCTTAAAGGGATTCGTGTAGATAATAATGGGCATTGCTCCGTTTTATACAACTTAAAATAAGTAACTCAACTTACACATATTTATCAATACGATAGCAAAGCCTTTTCATTCAACACATAGGTACATTAGACACAAAGAAAAATAAGGTAAGAAGCGTTGCACTCTAAGGTCACATAGATGGGAGTATAAAAAGTGAAACTTTTTTTATAAGTGTCCTTTTCTTTTTTCTTTTCAACCTAGCAGACTATGTTCCTTATGTGCCTACGTGTTTAATTTTACTAAATGTGAATAAAAATGCGAAACATCATTAAGTAATATATCTCATACTACTTCAATGGCAGTTCCCAATTATCAGTTCTGAACACCGCAGCAGGTAGACCCGCTTCGTTCCAGAAGTTTAAATCAGGCCATGGGTGATCGGCCCAACCATACCTGACAGAACTAGGATTTGCAACATTTGGACTAGTTACCACTACTTCATCACCCTCAATCGTAGCATTGCCTACATAAAATTTCTTATCCGCTCCTGCTATTGTAAACCCACAAAGAGCAGTATCCTTTGCCACTAATCCACCCCCAATATGTGTGAAAGTTAGAATTGCTTTATTCCCTTTAAATTCAACACTCTTATATAACGGCCCAGAATATTCTATCTTTTGGTTATAAGCCAACGCTTTTGCCGCCAATACCAACCTTGCACCAAGCGGCTCTTTACGTTTGTAATGGACATCACCATCTGGTTCTACCAAATCTGTTGTCACCATTAATGCAGTATTAGGTTCACTCAAAGCTGAACGTTGCGCATCGCTCACAGCCGCTATTCCACTAGGTAAATTTGGATCGGTAACTTTTTTATGAAATGGACATAATTGCACAATGAAAAATGGAATATTCCCCTCGCCCCATTCGCTACGCCACTCTTTTATTAAAGCAGGCAGCAATTGATAATAGGTATTTCGTCCAACATAGGCATTATTTTCACCCTGATACCAAACCATTCCTTTGATGGCGTAAGGAATTAATGGGGCAATCATGCCATTATAAAGAACATTGGGACCACGATAATCGCCCACCACAATCATTCCTGCAGGTGGAGGCGGAACTGGCAAATGTTGTTGTTTAGCAGCTTCTTTTTCAGCATTGTATTTATCAACTAATGGTTGCGCCTTTGCCTTTTTTGTTTCATAATTTGCACGAGCAATCACCGGATCATTGTATCCATCTTTAGGCAATCCAAGACTAGTCAAGGTTTTGTTGCTGATCCAAGATTCAATTATAGTACCTCCAAAAGATGAGTTTATAATCCCCACAGGCACTCCCAATTCTTTCTGCAGCTTACTTCCATACCAATAGGCAGTTGCCGAGAACCGCAAGGTAGTTGTAGGACTAGATGCAACCCATTTGCAAGGCACTTCCGTTTGAGGGGTATCTTTAGAATTGTGGGGAATGGTAATTAACCGTAGCATATCATTAGCTGAATTAGCAACGGCTTCTTTACCCGCAGTATCATAAATCATCGCCCTTTCCATATTGCTTTGTCCGCTGCATAACCACACCTCCCCTACCAAAATATTCTTAATAGTAATAGTATTGCTCCCTTTTATAGTCATCGTAAAAGGCCCACCTGCCTTTAATGGCTTCAAGTTTACTTTCCATTTACCTTCTTTGGCTACAGTGGTCTGTTTTTGCCCTTCAAATTCAACGGTTACGGTCTCCCCTTCCGAGGCTGTCCCCCAAACAGGCACGTTGGTTTCTCTTTGCAAAACCATATTGTCATTAAAAAGACTTGCTGGTTTTACTTGTGCAAAACCAAGTACTACAAAACAGCATAATAAAATTGTAAGCGTTTGTTTCATTCTAAAATTGTTTTAAATCATAAATAAATCCGACTATTAAGGATCTTTACCACAAAGTACTCAAGGAAAAAACAAAGGACACTAAGGTGTAGAGTCTAAATTGGTAATCTCGTACAAATAATACCCCAAAGCCCTTGTGTACTTGGTGAAAACCTAGTGTCCCTTGTGGTAAAACACCTTTAAGTAGTGACATAAATCCTATTTCTACTCTACTTCAAATACTTTAAAATCCATTGCTTTTACCGTCGAGGAAGTTTCTGTTTTGTTTGTCAGCACATCTCTCATGGGTATGGACAATTCTATTTTCTGATCTTCCTGAGAAAAGTTGATGGCATATACAAATCTTTGTGTTCCCTTTAGTTCTGTAATATCCACTAGTTTATTGGAACACTTTGCCAAAGGATTTATATGAGCATTAGCAGTAAAATCTCCCACCAATTCATCAATCATATCATCACTTGGTACCGTGCCGATATAGTAAACAGCTCCTTTACCAACCTTATTTTTTATCACTACTGGCTTACCTTTCAGAAAGCGGCTATCATAAGTTGCCAATACTTCTGTAGCAAGGGGCTTGAAATCATCATACCACAATGAGGAAGTGTATTCTTGCTTAGTGGTATTGACGGGGTAAGTAATCTTGGTATTTTCTTGCTTGATGAGTGCAAACTGTTCTTGCATTTCTATTCCAGCTAAAGATTCAATGTCCTTATTCAACAAGCGGCCAAAAGATTTCATAGAGGGGTTTCTCAATCCTGTCATACAAGTAATTACTACGGTACTTCCCTTTTCAGCTGCTTGTTTTAGCTTGGCGCATAACTCTGAAGTGATAGTAATCTGTGCAGGAACAATAATTAGCGAATAACTATCTAGCTTATCTGTTGGCGAAACAATATCCGTAGTGATATTCTTCTCTCGCAAAGCCCTGTAGTACGAAAAGATATGGCGCATATACCTGAAATCTGCACTTACTCTACCATCCTCAAAAGCCCAATCGCACTTAAAATCTCGCAACACTGCCGCTTTTGCAACAGGGAAAGCATTGCCTAAAATTAATTTTATTTTCGACAATTCTTTAGTGGTTTGTTCTACTTCTGCGTACCTTCTTCTTGGGATATTATCGGCATCCACTACCCCATTCATCATTTGTTCGTGGGCATTTTCGAAGGTTCTGTAAGGGAAAAAGAGAATACTTTCTGCTCCATGTGCAAGCCCTTGATGACACCATAACCGAACCTTACCGGGATCTACCAACTTCCTTTGTTTGCCAGCAGTTCTAGATATTTGTTGTTCTGTAATCCAAAAAGGTTTGTTGAGTGTTCCCCGTATTTGTGATAAAGCCAAAGATGCCATGGCAGGATGAAATTCAAAATTATCTACAGGGGCATACTCATTCTCCAACGTCCAAGTGTGTGGGTAATTATCTAATGATAAGAAATCACAATACTTAGCTAGTTTGTACATATCTAGCCTGTAAATAAACCCACTCGAACAAATGTTATGCGTGACTTTAAACCGAGGGTTTGCTTTTTTAATAGCATCACGTTGTAGCTTAAAATACTCAATAGTGCAATCGGAATAAAACTCCTGATAATCTACAAAGCATCCGGGATTATCTCCTTTGCGGGGAAGGAACACCTGATTAAAGTCTGTTAGATTTTCACTCCAAAAAGTTAATCCCCAAGTATTATTTAGTGTTTCTATGGTTTTGTATTTCTCTTTTAGCCAATTAGAAAATTTCAATCTACAAGTTTCGCAATAGCAATAGGGGTCTTCTGCCATCAATTCATTATCTATCTGAAACCCCTCCACATTGGGATCATTGGCAAAAGTTTTTGCCAGTTGTTCGGCTATTTTAACTGAATAATTCCTAAATGTTTGATTGTTAAGGCAGGCATGTCGGCGTTTTCCATAAGGCTTTCTTTGCCCGGTTTCGGTAACCTGCATAATATCAGGATATTGGTCGAACATCCATTTCGGGATGGCAGCAGTTGGCGTACATAGAAGTGTTTTTATATTGTTTTTACCCAATATATCCACCGTTTTCACTAACCACTGTAGTGTATAAGTACTGCTATCGGGTTGCATTTTAAACCATGCAAAGTCGCCCATACGCACGATGTTCATTCCTCCTGCTTTCATTAGCGAAGCATCTTTTGAAACATTCTCTACTGGAAAATGCTCGGGATAATAATCAGACCCCAACTGAAAAGATTGTCCAATTGAATTAGTTAGAATCACTAGATAAACAACGAGCAAACTCACTAACTTATGTTTCATTTATTCTATTTTTAATTACTCTCCTCTATTTGAAAATTTGCTTATCACCTCTCCATAATCTCCCCGTCATTTCGACGATAGGAGAAATCTAACCGAAGAAAGTAAGCAAAATCACAACACAAAGCCTCCGATATAACTCCATGAGATTTCTCCAATCGTCGAAATGACGGCCTGCCAAGCTAGAAACACTTGATATTAAATAGCTGATAATCATTCTTTTTTAGTTATCTAAATTCTCAACCACTTGAAATAACCTCAATGGATACTTCGAAAAAATCAAAACTCTATTTTTCTTTACCAGCCCTTAATTACCCGTGTAACTACCAACTTAAAAAGATTTACTTCCCCAAAAGGGAGTGTTTATTTTTCATTTGCGGTCTGTTAATTTTTCCTTCGGGATTACCCGAAATCATTTCGGGATAGTTATTTTTTCTTTCGGGACAGTTAATTTTCTCTTCGGGATGGTTAATTTACAATCCGGGAAGGTTAATTTTCATTTCGGGATAGTTAATAATCCTTCGGGGTCTGTTAATTTCCATTCCGGGTAACTCCTTTTTTTAAATTTAATGCCCGTTTATAAAATATTCATGTTTAAAATTTAGAGCCTAAGATTCACATTCAATCTGTGCACCCTATGTTCCAAAATAAGTATCGGTATCATTATCCTTCCACGGATTCTGAGAAGGTAGCTTACCAGCCTCTTCGGGTGTAGGTAGTTTTTTTCGATACTTATCTATGTATAATCCTATTTTATCAAACTTAATTTTAGGGAAATCTTTAATCTTTTCAAATACTGGTGAAGTTGACTTTAGCATTAAGAGACCACTATTGGCATCCATGAAGCCGGGGTCTTTATCTGTAACAAAATTGCCATCAATTTTAATCAAATTTGTATCAATTTTATTCTCCTTACTCATTTTGATGGATGTTGCATCGCCACTTTTTATCCATACTACATTGCCAGTAAACTTAGTGCGCTGTGGCAATTCTGGATGTGTACTCAACAGTGTAGGCATTTCTGGAAATTCAATACTCCATGGTGGAGATGTGGGATTAATCCCATTTACGCCAGCCAATAACTTCTTATTGGTAGCATAGCCCCTACTCCTTCCTCTGTCGTCCATGCCAAAAACTGGCCCTACACTCTTGATGAAAATGTTATTTTGAACGGTATGGTCGGGCCCACTCGCTATAAAAATACCCGTTCTATTGCCAGAGAAAATATTACCATAAACAAAACTGCCCGACGAGCCATCATCAGGATTTACGCCGCCTACTGTATTATGAATGTAGTTGTATCGGATAACCACCCCACGGATTGTCCAATCCAACCAAGAATAAAACGCACCCACATCGGCCGTGGCGTAAGAGCAACGGTGGATTTCATTGTATTCAAAAACATTCTTCTGCCCGGCAAATAAAACCCCATCACGAGGGGCATGATGTATGAGGTTATGCCCTACATAAATGCCCACTGCATCTTGATTTTTATTATCAGAATATAAATCGACAGCAGCAGAATATTGCGATTTCAAAGCCCCATAATCGTGCAGGTGATTATTGATAACATAATTCCCCGACTCGATTAACTTTTGTTTATTGCCACCAGAAATTACAATACACCCCCTTCCTAATCCATACATATCACAGCTTTGGATGCCACTTTTATAGCCATCCAATACTACCCCTCTCCCACCTAAGTTACGGAACGTGCAACCAGCCACTAGGTTTTCATTGCTCTTCGTAAAAACCATTCCGTCACCCAAAGAGCCTTCCAATTTAAGCCCGATGAAAGCAATGTTTGATACATTATTTGCCGTAATAATGGGTTGGTCCATTTGAGAAACCAAGATGTCTGCCTTATCAATATCCGAAGGAGGCCAGAAATAAACGATGCCCGTATTAAAATCAATTGCCCATTCACCCGGTTTGGTAATTTCTTCCAATAGATTGATGGCATACCATTGTTCTTTTCCAGAACCTTTAGGGCGATTATATTTACTGCCAATACCCGCTTGCACGCCCACCTTAAAAGTAATTTGTTTCGTTGCTTTATCTATTGAAGCCACCTTAATGGCGGGGTTCTCCCAACCTACACGCCAGAAGCCTTTTAGCCAGATATTATTGTTGCCTTCCCACTTATCCACAGGCGTGCTATCCTGATAAATAAAAGTTCCCGGCGTTTTATTATCTCCAGGGTTTACTACTTCTTTCATGGTGGTGTATCCCTCATCAGGCCATCTAGACAATGGCAATCTTTTTCCATCGAAAAACAACTCAAATATGCCACCACCATCACTGAAGTTATCCGGAAAAATATTGGTATGATTTATTCCCAAACTCTTGGTACTGAATTGATAAATCTTTCCTTTAGCAACAGGATTTATCCTAGACAATATTGCAGGGTTTGTAACAGGACTAATATCCTTTGAAGCTAGTTTTTTGCCGCCAATCAAACGTACATCTTCATCTTTATAAGATTTGTAAACAACGGGGCTGCCAGCATCACCCCCATCTTCTGAATTTAATTCAAAAGATTTGTTTAGCGAATAAATACCTCCTAATAAATTAACGGCAATACCCCCTTTGGGAAGGCTTTTTCGTTTCATCTTTTTTACTTCCTCCTTTGCACGTTCTAACGTAGCAAATGGTCCATCACTCCCAGATACCGTTACTTTTTTCCCACTCCAAGAATCATTACCGTTTGGAGATACATACAATTGAATTGGGCATTTATCGCCATCAATTTCTATTTGCTTGAAAGCAGGGGTATAGGTAATGGGTTCAAATTGCTGTGCAGAAACACCCAACAACAGA